>JAJZXK010000011.1 GCA_021806565.1 Bacillota bacterium
CGCCGGCCGGGCCCCGGGCCTGGCCGCCGCCGCCGGCTCGGCCGATCCCACTCCGGCGGCGGTGCTGGAAGCCGCGGCCCAGGGCGATCCCGCCGCCCAGGGCATCCTCGGGCGCGCCGTCCGCTATAACGGCTACGGCCTGTTGAACCTGCTGCACTTGCTCAGCCCGGGCCGGATCGTCATCGGGGGCGGTCTGACGCACGGCTGGGATCAACTGGTGGAACCTGCGGCGCGCTGGGCGCGCGCCCACGCGATGACGCGGCCGGCCGAGGCCTGCACGATCGTCCGCGCCGCTCTGGGCGATGTGGTGGGCGGCCTGGGCGCGGCCGCGTTGGTGGCGGCCGACTAGCCGCCGGCCGCACGCTTCGAGGGAGGGCGCGCGCTTGACGCTGCCGCCGCGCTTCTGGCGGAATCTGGATTGGGCCTTGCTGGCGATCACCTTCGGGGCGGCCGGGGCCGGCCTGGTGGCGATCGCCGGTGTCAGCGGCACGAGCCTGCACGCCCCCGCGGTCCGCCTGCTGGTGATCAAGCAACTGATCTGGACGGTGCTCGGAACCGGCGCCCTGGCGGCGTGCGCCCTCACCGACTACCACCTGGTCGAGCGCTGGCGGCGGGAGCTGTATGTGATTCTGCTGCTGATGCTCGGGGTGGTGCTGGTGGCGGGTCACCACAACCTGGGGTCGCAGCGCTGGATCCAGATCGGACCCCTGCAGGTGCAGCCTTCGGAGTTCAGCAAGCTCTTGCTGATCTTCTGGCTCTCGGCCATCCTGGCGCCGAAGGCGGGCTCGCTGCGGCGTTGGGAGCAGGTGCTTCTGCCGGTGGCCGGCGCCGCCCTTGCCGCCGGACTGGTTGCCATCCAGCCGGACCTCGGAACCAGCATGGTCTTTTTCGCCATCCTCGGGGGGATGCTGTATATCGCGGGCTTTTCGGGCGCGCGCCTGGTGACGGTGGCGGCGGTGGGCCTGGGGTTGATCATCGGACTGGTCGCCGCGCACCTGCGCTGGCACCAGGTGCCGCTACCGCTGCACAACTACCAGTTGCAGCGCCTGCTCGCCTTTCTGCACCCGCACCGCAACGCCCAGGGCTCCGGTTACCACATCGTGCAGGCGGAGATGGCGATCGGTTCCGGGCGGTTGACCGGGACCGGATTGTTCAGCGGCGGGGTCAACCACCAACTCCAGTACCTGCCGGAGGCGCAAACGGATTTCATCTTCGCCTCGATCGCCAACGTCGGCGGGTTGCTGGGCGCGGCCCTGGTGTTGGTCCTGTTGGCCGGGATCGTCTGGCGGGCCCTTTGGTGCATGCTCGGCGCCCGAGACGCCCTGGGGGCGCTGCTGGCGGGCGGGATCGCCGTGATGATCGGCTTTCAGACCCTGCTGAACGTCGGGGTGGCCGTCGGCCTCCTGCCCGTCACCGGGGTGCCCCTGCCGTTCATGAGCTACGGCGGTAGCGCCGCCTTGGTCGACTGGTTGGCGGTCGGTATCCTGCAGAGCGTCTCGGTCCGCCGCCGCAAGATCCAGTTCTGAGCGGAGACCTCAGGCCCGCCGCCCGCAGAGCCGGGCGATCAGGTCCTCCATCTCCTCCCGTTTGGCCTCGATGCGGTCCTCCACATCATGTTCCAGTCCGGGCGTGGACGAGGCCCGCGTCTGGATGCCGGCGACGATGTCGCGGTGGACCGACTCCAGGAACCCCCGCAATACCTCAGGGGTCACGGGGCCGAAGGCGCCCCCGGCGGCGCGCGTGGCGAAATCCTCCAGGCGCGTGGACGGATCGTCCATCATCGCCTCCACGTACGTGGCGCGTAAACCTGCGCAGTCCATGCGCTGCTCCCTTCCGGATCCCGCGTCGGGCCGCCGATCGATTTCCCTTGATGCCACGGACCGATGCGGGCCTTTTCAAGTCCAGAGGGGCTGTGGTACGCTGTCAAACATACTAGCATATTTATACCGATTGCCGCGTCGCGACCTGGGCATCGCCGAACGGCGAATGTCAGGCCGGCGGGAATGCATTGTTCGGAAGGAGACCGAGTGAATGGACGGACCCGGGCGATGGGAGGTTAAGGGCGAGGAGCACGACGCCTGCGCCCTGATCGCGCACGTACGCAAGACGGGCATGCCATCGCATGGCAACGTCACCCGCACCATCGAAGCCCTGATGAAGATGGGCCACCGTTCCGGGGAGGTCGCCGGCGAGGGTGATGGCTGCGGCCTTTTGACCGACATCCCCCGCCGGATCTGGGCCCGGCGGTTGGCGCGCGCGCAGCGGCCGGAGCGGTTGACCTCCGACCCGCGCTTCGGCGTGGGGCACTTCTTCATCGCGCCCGAGTTCCGCGGCCGTGCGCAGGAGATCCGCGCCGGCATCCTGCGGGAGTTGGGGTCGCGAGGCATCGAGGTGCTGCTGCAGCAGGTCGGCGCCGTCGACAGCAGCGTCCTGGGAAAGCGGGCGCGCCGCGAGGAGCCGGAGTTCTGGCAGTTGGGCCTGCTCTTGCCCGAGGTGGCGCCGGAGCAGGTTGAGCGCACGCTGTTCGAACTGGCCCTTGAGGTGGAGGCGGCCTTCCCGGTGCACGCCTGCTCCCTCTCGGCGCACAGTGCCGCCTACAAGGTGCGGGGCTCGCCCGAGATCCTGCCCCGCTACTACCCCGAACTGCACGACGCCGCGTTCCACTCGGCCATCACGCTCGGCCACAACCGCTACTCGACGAACACCACGTCGTCGTTCTTGCGCGTGCAGCCGTTCAGCCTCCTGGGCCATAACGGCGAGATCAACACCGTCAAGAAACTGCGGCTCGAGATCGAGACGCTCGGTGTGGACCTGGTCGTCGGTGCCTCGGATTCGCAGGACCTGGATCGTGGTCTGGCCGGTTTGATCCACCGTTTCGGGTTTTCACTGCCGGAAGCGATGGAGATCATGTTCCCGCCGGTCGTGCACGAGATCCGCCAGCTGCCCGAGTCGCTGCGCGACATGTACGCGTACCTGCGCGAGTCCTGGGGGCTGTTCGCCCAGGGCCCGGCGGCGTTGGTAACGCGCTGTGGCGACGAGTGCGTGTTTTCGGTCGACGCGCTCGGATTGCGCCCGTTGTGGTTTGGTGAGACCGAGAAGGACTTCTTTTTCTCCTCCGAAAAGGGCGCCATCCCCCTGGAGACCATGGTGGCCGATCCGCGGCCGCTGGCGCCGGGCGAGAAGGTCGCGGCAGCCGTCGATCGCGGCCGCGGCGTCCGCATCCTCGACTGCTCTGAGTTGCAGCGCGAAGTGGAAAAGCGCCTGCTTTCGCGGGGGCTCCGGTGGCAGGGCTGGGGGCGGCAGTTGACCTGCGGCGGTCCCGCGGAGGGTCCGACGTTGGCAGAGGCCGCCGCGCCCGCCGACTCCAAGGCGGCGGCCGTCCGGCGGCAGCGGCGGCTGGCGGCCTGGGGTTGGGATTATGACGATATCGGCCTTGTGGAGGACCTTGCCGGTCCGAAGCCGCACGAGCCCATCGGCTCGCTTGGCTTCGACGGGCCGCTGGCCGCCCTGGCCAAGGAGCGCCAGAACCTGGCCGACTACTTCAAAGAGACCGTCGCGGTGGTCACCAACCCCGCCATCGATCGCGAGCGGGAGATCGAGCACTTCTCGACCCGGGCGGTGCTCGGCCGCCGGCCGCCGCTGTCCGGCGCGGTGGAAGGGCCGCGAGCCGTGCAGTTGCAACTGCCCGTCGTGCTGGGCGGCCACGCGCTACCGGCCGGCCTGACCGCGGATGCCTACCGCGGCGCGGCGCGGCGCTCCGGCACCTGGCTCCTGGAGGATCTTACCGCCAGCCTGCCCTCGGCCGTGATCGTCATGGCGCGGCGCCAGGGTGAAACGGTGCCGCAGGCTCTGGACCGCCTCGCCGCGGAGGCCGGGGCCGCCGTGCGCGCGGGGGCTGAGTTGTGCGTGCTGGACGACGGCGGCGCCCTGGAGGACGAGGGACTGCGCCCCCTGGATCCGCTTCTGGCCGTGGCGGCCGTGGACCGTGCCCTGCGGTCGGACCGCCCGGGCGGCCTGCGGCTCGATCCGGAGTCCGGGCGCATCGACACGGGCCCGGGGGAGGGGTTGCGCCGCCAGTGCGGTCTGCTGTTGCGCAGCGGTGCGCTACGCAACCTGCACGACCTGGCGCTGGCCGTCGGGTTCGGCGCCGACGCCGTCCAGCCGTATGTGATGCTGGAACTCGCGTTGGATGCGCTACCTGCCGATCCGGCCCAGGCGGCGACCCACCTGTGCGAGGGCCTGCGCAAGGGCCTGGAGAAGATCATCTCCACCATGGGCACCCACGAGGTGCGTGGGTATGCCCGCGCGGCGGCGGCCATCGGCCTGTCGCCGGAAGTCGTGGAGGTGTTCGGCAGCGAGGGCTTCTGCGCCTCCGCCGGCCGCGGCCTCGGCTGGGAGGACCTGGAGCGGGACGGGGAGCAGCGCTGGCTGGCGGCGCAGGGAGAAGGCGCGGTCCGGCCGGTGCGCACCTTCCACTTCTACCCCTTCATCTGGAAGTATGCCGGGGCGGCCGCCAACGACGCGACCGACTACCGCGCCTATGAGGAGAAGGTCGCCGCACTCGAGGCCGAGCACCCGGTGTCGCTGCGCCACTGCCTGGAGCTGCACAGCACCCGCGATCCCCTGCCGCTGGACGAGGTGGAAATCGGCGTCGGCGGCCACAGCCTGCCGTTCGCGATCAGCTCGATGTCGTTCGGCTCCCAGGGGGAGACCGCCTTCCGCGCCTACGCCGAGGCCGCCTACCGCCTCAACATGGTGTGCCTGAACGGCGAGGGCGGCGAGATCAAGGACATGCTGCGCAAGTACCCGAACAACCGCGGCCAGCAGATCGCCTCTGGCCGTTTCGGCGTCAACATCCACCTGGCCAACTCGTCGAACCTCCTGGAGATCAAGATCGGACAGGGCGCCAAGCCCGGCGAGGGCGGCCACCTGCCGGGCAGCAAGGTCTCCGCGAAGGTGGCGGCGGCGCGCAACGCCCGGCCCGGCGTCGACCTGATCTCGCCGTCGAATAACCACGACATTTACTCCATCGAGGATCTGGCGCAGATCATCGAGGAACTCAAGACGGCCAACCCCCACGCGCGCGTGGCCGTCAAGGTACCCATCGTCCCGGGCATCGGAACGATCGCGGTCGGGATCGCCAAGGCGGGTGCGGACATCGTCACCCTGTCGGGGTATGACGGCGGCACCGGCGCGGCGCGCAAGCACGCCCTGCGGCACGCCGGCCTGCCCGTGGAATTGGGCGTCAAGCTCGCCCACCGCGCCTTGGTGGAATCGGGGCTGCGCGAGCGCGTCGAGGTGTGGGCCGACGGCGGCCTCAAGACGGCGGTCGACGTGGCGAAGCTCCTGTGCCTCGGAGCCAACCGGGTCGGTTTCGGAACCCTGCCGATGGTCGCCATCGGCTGCACCATCTGCCGGGGTTGCCAGTTGGACACCTGCCACGTCGGCATCGCCACGCAGATGGAGAGCGTGGAGGAGGCGGCGCGCAAGGGGGTCAAGCGCTTCGAGCCGCGCGAGTTCGACGCCGCGGCCGAGGCCCTGGGGCGGCTGTTCGGCGCCATGGGGGAGACCCTGCGGGCAATCACGGCGCAACTCGGCTTCCGCCGCGCCCAGGAGTTGGTGGGCCGCTCGGACCTGCTGCGGCAGATCGCCGGCATGGAACGCCTGGACCTGACCGGCCTGTGCGAGCCGGTGCCCGGAGACCGCTGGCAGCACACGCAGGCCGGCGGCGACGCCGTCGCGGTGCGCCCGCTGCACCGGCCGCGCAACTACCTGACCCACCTGGTGGCGGACCTCACCACCAAGGTCATCGAGCAGGGCGAGGAGCGCGTCGCCTACGAGGACGACAAGATCAACAGCACCGACCGCGCCATGGGCACGTCGCTGGCCGGCGAGATCGCGCGCGGCCGCTTCGGCGGCAAGTTCCTGCATTTCCGCGAGGCCCGCCTATCGCTCAACGGCGGTTCCGTTCCCGGTAACGGCCTGGCCGCCTTCAACAGCGACGGCGTCCACATCCGCGTCGAGGGCGGGGCGCAGGACGGGGTCGGCAAGGCCGCCTTCGGAGGTCGGGTGGCCATCCTCAAGGGCGCCAACCATCAGGGCACGGTGCTGGACGGTTCGGTCGGCAAGGGCTTGGCCTACGGTGCCCAGAAGGGCACGTTCCTGATCCAGGGGGATGCCGACTCGCGGGCCGGCGTGCGGCTTTCGGGCGCGGACATCGTGATCGGCGGCACCCTGCGCGGTCCGGTGCGCGACGACCTGGGATGCCTGGCCACCCGCGCCAACCTCAAGGGTTTCGCGTTTGAGTACATGACCAACGGCCGGGCGGTCGTACTCGGGGATCCGGGTCCGTGGATCTGCTCCGGCATGACCGGCGGCGTCGTCTATCTGCGCCACTGGCCGGAGATGGGCCTGGACGAGGACGCCCTGCGGCGGCGGCTGGCCAAGGGCGCCCTGGTGGAACTGCAGTCGATCGAAGCCGTGGACGAACGCAACCTGCGGGATCTGCTCGGGCTGTACATCGAGGAGTTGCGGGTCACCAACCAGGGTGAGGCCGCCGACGAGGTGGAGGCACTGCTGGCGGATCCGTCCGCCAACTTCCGCCGCGTCCTGCCACGCGGCCAGCAGGTGGACCCGTCCGTCAGCACGGAGTAGGGCCGCGGACGGATGGCGGTGCAGGGGCGGGTCTTCTGGACCGGATCGGCCGGCCAGGGGACCCGCCTTTGGCATGACGGGCGCTCGACGCATGTCTACAATAGCCACCGACGCCACAACAGCCGCCGAGCGCGGGTACCGGCCGCAGTCGCCCGGGTCCGCAGGCCGCCGGCCGTGGTCGTGGAGAGGGACGGTGGCTTGTGCGGGACGACCAGCGGCGGCCGCTGCGGTATGACGCGGCCAAGGTGGAACAGGCAACACGGCTCTTGCTGGAGGCGATCGGCGAAGACCCGGACCGCGAGGGGCTGCGGGATACACCGGCCAGGGTCGCCCGGGCGTACGCGGAGTTGTGTTGGGGGATCGGCCGCGGGCCGGAGGAAGAGCTGGACGCGTTCTTCGACGGTGAGACCGACGACATGGTGGTGGTCCGCGACATCTCCTTCCACTCCCTGTGCGAGCACCACCTGCTGCCCTTTCTGGGCCGGGCCCACGTCGCCTACATCCCCCGCGGCGGGAGGATCACCGGTCTTTCAAAGCTGGCGCGCGCCGTGGAGGTTGCCGCGCACCGGCCCCAGGTGCAGGAACGCCTGACGGCCCAGGTCGCCGACGCGGTGATGCGGTCGCTGCGCCCGCGCGGGGTGCTGGTCTGCGTGGAGGCGGAGCACCTGTGCATGACCATGCGCGGGGTGCGCAAACCGGGCACGCTGGCGCTGACGTCCGCAGTGCGCGGCTGTTTCCTGGAGGACGCGGCGACCCGCGCCGAGGCCTACGCCCTGCTCGGGCGGTCCCCCGGTCACTAGCCGCGGCTGGGATGAACCGGCGGTTCCACCCGTATACGTGGGGCGGGGGGGGGGGACGGCACGGTGCGCGGCAGGGGTGTTTCCACGGGGTCGGTGCGCGCCGCGTGACGGTGCGCCTGGGGGGCGTGCAACTGGCCGTGCACCCGGGTTTGCTCCTGGTGCTCTTGGCCGCCTTTGCCGCCCGCCTCGGCTCTGAAGTCGCCATCTTCGCGGCCGCTCTGGCCGGACATGAACTGGCCCACGCCCTGGCCGCCGGGGCATTCGGCCTGCGCATCCGCCGCATCGAACTCCTGCCCTTCGGCGGCGTCGCGGAAGTCGACGGCCTCGAACTGGCGGACCCGGGCGTCGAGGCGGTCGTGGCGCTGGCAGGTCCGCTGCACAATCTGCTGTGCCTGGCGGCGGGCTTTCTCCTGCAGGCCCATGGCCTGCTGAGTCCCGGCCGCGGCCAGTTCTTTCTCGAGGCCAACGCGGCGCTGGCCCTGGGTAACCTCCTGCCGGCCCTGCCTCTGGACGGGGGCCGGGTGGTGCGGGCGGCGCTCGCCCTGCGTCAGGGCCACGGGCCGGCGACCGCGTGGGTCAGCCGTGCCGGCCTGTGGGTCGCCGGGCTGCTCGCGGCCGCGGCGGTCGTCCTTGCGGTCCGGGGGGTGCTGGCCCCGAGCCTGCTGGTGTTCAGCTACTTCACCTATGCCAGGGCCCGGCCCGCACAGGGGGTGGCGCGCATGCGGTTGTGGCGCGAACTGGCCCGGCGGGGCGCGGGACTGGGGGACGCGGCCGTCCTGCCGCTGCAGCCGCTCGCGGCGGACCCGGCCGTGCCGCTGCGGCGCGTGGTGGAGCGCTTTGCACCCCGCAGCTACCACCTGCTTTGGTTGGTGGCGCCCGGCGGCGCCGCCCGCGGTCCGTGGGACGAAGCCGCGATACTTGCCACGCTGCGGCGCAAAGGATCCGATGTGCCGGCTGCGGAACTTCCGGACGGCGCGGCCGGACGGACCCATGGGCTATAATGCGCGGCGTGGGACGGCACCCGCCCGTGGGTGGCAGGCAGCGCGAGACGGCGGGCCACCCCTTGGCCCGCGGCGGGGCGGGGTGGAACACACGCGCATACGGTGGCACCATCGGACCCTCGAGGACGAGGCGGACTCCGGCACGGTGGCGTCGGCTTCCGAGCGATTCCCGCGCCGCGAGATCCTGCTGAGTTGGGACGGCGGCACCCCCGTCGCCGCCGTCCTGGAAGACGGCCAGACCGTGGAGGTTGACCTGGAGCGGCGGCAGGGCCGGCGCCTGGTCGGCAACATCTACAAGGGCCGGGTACAGAACGTGTTGCCCGGCATGCAGGCGGCCTTTGTGGACATCGGGTTGGACCGCAACGCCTTTCTCTTCGTCGACGACGCCGACCCCGGCAGCCGCGGCGACCCGGGCGGACCGGCGGCGGGTCCAGCGGTGGGGCGCCAGCGCACCATCGCGGATCTGGTGCATTCCGGCCAGGAAGTCCTGGTCCAGGTGACCAAGGAGCCCTCAGGCAGCAAAGGGGCACGGGTCACCCGCGCCCTGACCCTGCCTGGGCGGTATCTGGTGCTGCTGGCCGGGGTCGACGACGTCGGGGTGAGCCGCAGCATCGTCGACCAGGCCGAACGGGGGCGCCTGCGCCAACTGGCCCAGACCCTCCGTTTGCCCGGGACGGGGCTGATCGTGCGCACCGCGGCCGAGGGCGTGGGCGGGGAGGAGTTCGAGGCCGACTGGCGGGCGTTGCAGGCCACCTGGCTCGGCCTGCAGGCGGCGGCGGGCGCGACCGCCGCGCCCGGGCTGGTGCACCGCGACCTGGACGTCCTGGAGCGGGTGGTGCGCGACCAGTTGCGGGGCGATATCGCGCGGATCGTCGTGGACGACCCGGAGGAACTGGAGCGGTTGCGCGCCCGGCTGCAGCAGGCCGCCCCCGCATACGTCGACCGCCTGCAGGCGGCGACCCCGCAGCAACGGCAGCGAGGGCTCCTGGCGGCCGCCGGTGTGGAGGACGCCCTGGCGACCGCGCTCGGCCGGCGGGTGCCGCTACCAAGCGGGGGCTACCTCGTGATTGACCAGACCGAGGCGCTGACCGCCATCGACGTGAACACAGGCCGCTTTGTCGGCACGAGTTCAAGCCTGGAGGACACCTTCGTCGCCACCAACCTTGAGGCGGCGGCGGCGATCGCCCGGCAGCTGCGGCTGCGCGACATCGGCGGCATCATCATCATCGATTTCATCGATATGGAGTCCGCCGAGCACCGGCGCCAGGTCCTGGAGGCCCTGGAGCGGCACTGCGCGCCCGACCGCGCCCAGCCGCGGGTGTTGGACATCACCGACCTCGGGCTGGTGGAGATGACCCGCCGCAAGGCACGCCAGAGCCTGCGGGAGCGGATGACGCGTCCCTGCGCGGCCTGCGACGCCACTGGCCGGGTGCCCCATGAGGAGGTCGTCAGCCGGCGCATCCGCCGGGAGTTGCGCAGCCTGCTGGGGGCCGTCGCCGTCGAGGCGGTGCTGGTCGAGGTCCACCCGGCCGTGGCGGCGATGCTGATCGGCCCCGGAGGCGAAGGGCTGCGGTCGCTGGAGCAGGAGTCGGGCCGCACGCTCTTCATCCGCGGGATGGCCGATTGTCCCATCGCGGAGATGCACGTCCGGGAAAGCGGGCCGCGGTCCAGAGTCGAGGCTGCGGCCCGGCCGGTGCGGCCGGGGCAGATCCTCGAACTGCGGGTGGAGGAGCGGCACTCCTCCACCCACAGTGACGGCATCGCCCGTTTGGAGGGCTACGTCGTCGACATCGAGGGCGGCGCCGTTTTCGTGGGGCGCCGGGTGCGCGTCGAGATCAGCCACGTCTTTCGCACCTATGCGCGGGCGCGGCTGCTGCTGCTGGCAGGGCCGCCCGCCTCAGAGTGAGCCTGGCGGCACCGCCGAGCCGCTACGGGTGGCGAGCAGGCCAGCCTCCAGCACGCGTTGCGCCGCCAGGGCGACCTCCAGGCTACACAGTCCCCACGCGGGCCGGTCCTGGCGCAATCCCGCCAGGAAGGCCGTCGGCCCGTTGCGGCTGTCGCCCGGCAGGGCGGGCACCTCGACGGCCGCGCCGTCGGGGTGGTCGGCGTCCACCCGCCACAGCTGCCCGCGTTCGACCAACAGTCCGGCGCGCGCACCCAGCACCTGCAGGCCGCCGGGGCGGGCGCCGGCCTGGGTCCACGAGGCCTCCGCGACGCCGAAGCCGTGCGGGTACTGCATCAGGAGGATCGCGTTGTCCTCGACCGGGATGTCGGTCTTGACCAGGCGGCCGCGGACCCCGGTGACGGCCGTGGGTTCGCCCAGCAGCCAGCAGGCGAGCGCGGCGCCGTAGCAGCAGTAGTCCATGAGGGCACCGGCGCCGTTGCGCTCGGCGTCGTACAGCCAGGAGTAGAAGTACTCGGAGCAGCCGATCTCGCGCGGTCCGGCGTGCGCGGCGCGGTAGCGCAGGGTGTAGACGTCTCCGAGTTCCCCGGCCCGCGCCAGTTCGATCGCGTGGCGCACCCGCGCGTCCCAGGCCGTCGGCCAGTTGCACATCACCGGGATCCCCGAGCGCTCGGCCGCCCCGGCGATGCGCCGTGCCTGGGCGAGGTTGGCGGCCAGGGGCTTTTCGATCATCAGCGGTACGCCGCGCGCCGCGCAGGCCTCCGCCACCGCGGCGGTGTCGCTGTTGGCCGTACAGCAGAGCACGGCGTCCGGCTTGTACGACCACAGCCCGTCGATGTCGGGCAGCAGCGCCTCAAACCCGTACTCCTTCTCCGCCCGCTGAGCCAGGGCGGCGTTCTGGTCCACCGCCGCCACGAACCGCACCTGCCCCGTGTCGCGGAACTGGGGGAGCATGTTCCAGACGTGGTCGTGGACGAGCCCGACCACCGCGAGGCGTACCTGGGCTGTCATCGACAGGGTATCCCCTTTCGCGGACAGAGGGTGCGTGGATTGGGCGGGCCGTTCGAACGGCGACAGAAACAACGGGCGCCGACATTGACCAAGCCGGCACACAAGCGTATCATCCGAAGATGCCTGTAGCGCCGGGGGGACGCAGCCGCCCCGACGTCTCTCGGATTCGCCGGAGTGCGAGGGTTACCTGCCGGCTGCGGATCAGGCCCGTACCTGCATGACATGCCGAGGGGTGATGCCGTTGGCGACGACTGCCCCCGCCGCAGTGCGTACCCGCCGCAGCTTCGCGCGCATCCAGGAGGTTCTGGACATCCCGGACCTCATCGAGGTGCAGCAGAAGTCGTATCAGTGGTTCCTGAGGGAAGGCCTCGATGAACTCTTTTCAGACATCAACCCGATCAAGGACTTCACCGGAAACCTCGTTCTCGAGTTCATCGACCACGCCCTTGGAGAGGCCAAATACTCCGTACAGGAGTGCAAGGAGCGCGATGTCACCTACGCCGCGCCCCTTCGGGTGCGCGTACGCCTGATCAACCAGGAGACGGGGGAGGTCAAGGAGCAGGAAGTCTACATGGGAGACTTCCCGCTGATGACCGAGCAGGGGACGTTCATCATCAACGGCACCGAGCGCGTCGTCGTCAGCCAGTTGGTGCGGTCGCCCGGCGTCTATTTCGGTGAAGGGCACGACACCAGCGGGGCGCGCGTCTATTCGGCGACCGTCATCCCCAACCGCGGTGCCTGGTTGGAACTTGAGACCGATGGCTCGGGGGTCATCTATGTCCGCATCGACCGCACGCGCAAGTTGCCGGTGACGGTACTGCTGCGCGCCCTGGGCCTGGTCCAGGCCGAGGAGATCCTCGAGGCGATCGGCGACACCGACGGCGTGCGCAACACGCTGGACAAGGACGCCACCGAGACCGCCGGGCAGGCCCTGAGCGAGATCTACAAGCGCCTGCGGCCGGGGGAGCCGGCCACCGAGGACGGCGCGCGCCAGCACCTCGAGAACCTCTTTTTCGACCCGCGCCGCTATGACCTTGCCTCGGTCGGGCGCTATAAGCTCAATAAGAAGCTGCACCTGCGCCACCGGCTGATCGGCTGTGCGCCCGTGTCCGACGTGATGGCAGCGGAAGGCGAGTTGCTGGCGGTCGCCGGCGAGCGCCTGGACCGCTCGACCTCCGACCGGATCTGCCGGGCCGGCGTCGGCGAGATGATGGTACAGAACGCCGATGGCCAGCAGGTGCTGGTGCGCGGCAACGGCCAGCCGGGCGACGACGCGCGCACCCTGAGCCGCGCGGACATCATCTCGGTGATCAACTACATGGTCACCCTGCTCAGGGGCGTCGGTCATGTGGACGACATCGACCACCTGGGCAACCGCCGCCTGCGCAGCGTCGGGGAGCTGCTGCAAAACCAGTTCCGCATCGGCCTGTCGCGGATGGAGCGCGTGGTCCGCGAGCGCATGACCATCCAGGACGTCGACGCGATCACCCCGCAGGCGCTGATCAATATCCGCCCGGTGTCCGCGGCCATCAAGGAGTTTTTCGGTTCCAGCCAGTTGAGTCAGTTCATGGACCAGACCAATCCGCTCTCCGAGTTGACCCACAAGCGCCGGCTGTCCGCGCTGGGCCCGGGCGGGCTTTCGCGTGACCGCGCGGGGTTCGACGTGCGGGACGTCCACTACAGCCACTATGGACGCATGTGCCCGATCGAGACGCCGGAGGGTCCCAACATCGGCCTGATCGGGGCCATGTCCAGCTTTGCCCGCGTGAACGAGTACGGGTTCATCGAGACGCCGTACCGCAAGGTGGAAAACCGCGTCGTCACGTCCGACATCGTCTACCTCACGGCCGACGAGGAGGACGAGGCGGTCATCGCCCAGGCCAACGCCGTCCTGCTGGAGGACGGACACTTCGCGCAGGCGCAGGTCCTCTGCCGCTACAAGCACGAGTTCCGCTTCGCCCCGGTCGCCGAGGTCGATTACATGGACGTCTCTCCGAAGCAGGTCGTCTCGGTCGCCACGGCGTTGATCCCGTTTCTGGAGAACGACGACGCCAGCCGCGCCCTGATGGGTGCCAACATGCAGCGGCAGGCCGTGCCGCTCCTGCAGAGCCAGGCGCCGCTGGTCGGGACCGGTATCGAGACCAAGGCGGCCCTGGACTCCGGCGTGGTGGCCGTGGCGATCCGCGCCGGGGTGGTCGAGCGCGTGGACGCCCGCGAGATCGCGGTGCGTTCCGACGCGGGTGAGTTGGACGTCTACCCGTTGATGAAGTATCAGCGCAGCAACCAGGGCACCTGCTTCAACCAGAGGCCGGTCGTCGTGCGCGGCCAGCGCGTCGAGCGGGGCGCCCTGCTGGCCGACGGTCCCTGCACCGAACAGGGCGAGATGGCCCTGGGCAAGAACGTCCTGGTCGCCTTCATGCCATGGGAGGGCTACAACTACGAGGACGCCATCCTGATCAACGAGGGCATGCTCAAGGACGACACCTTCACTTCCATCCATATCGAAGAGCACGAGTGCGAGGCGCGCGACACCAAGCTCGGCCCCGAGGAGATCACGCGCGACATCCCCAACGTCGGGGACGACGCCCTCAAGGACCTCGACGAGCGCGGCGTGGTCCGCGTCGGGGCCGAGGTCCGGGCCGGCGACATTCTGGTCGGCAAGGTCACGCCCAAGGGCGAGACGGAGCTGACCGCCGAAGAGCGCCTGCTGCGCGCCATCTTCGGTGAGAAGGCCCGCGAGGTCCGCGACACGTCGTTGCGCGTACCCAACGGCGAATCGGGCATCGTGGTGGACGTCAAGGTGTTCCGCCGCGAGAACGGCGACGAACTCTCGCCCGGCGTCAGCGAACTGATCCGGGTGTATATGGCCCAGAAGCGCAAGATCTCCGAGGGCGACAAGATGGCGGGCCGCCACGGCAACAAGGGCGTGGTCGCCAAGATCCTGCCTGAGGAGGATATGCCGTTCCTGCCCGACGGGCGGCCGGTGGACATCGTGCTCAACCCGCTTGGCGTGCCCTCGCGCATGAACATCGGCCAGATTATGGAGACCCACCTGGGCTATGCGGCCAAGGCGATGGGCTACCTGGTCGCCTCTCCCGTCTTCGACGGGGCGCGCGAGGAGGACATCCGCAAGGCGTTGGCCGAGGCCGACCTGCCGGAAGACGGCAAGACCACCCTGTACGACGGCCGCACCGGCGACGCCTTCGACCAGCGGGTCACCGTCGGCTACGCATACATGCTCAAGCTGTTGCATTTGGTCGATGACAAGATCCACGCCCGTTCCACCGGCCCCTACTCGCTTGTGACCCAGCAGCCACTGGGCGGCAAGGCCCAGTTCGGCGGGCAGCGGTTCGGTGAGATGGAGGTCTGGGCGCTGGAGGCGTACGGGGCCGCGTACACGCTGCAGGAGCTGCTGACGGTGAAGTCGGACGACGTCGTCGGCCGCGTCAAGACGTACGAGGCGATCATCAAGGGCGAGAACGTGCCCGAGCCGGGCGTGCCGGAATCCTTCAAGGTGTTGATCAAGGAGATGCAGTCCCTCGGCCTGGACGTGAAGATCCTGACCGAGGACGCCCAGGAGATCCCGATTCGCGAATCGGACGAGGACGTCACCGACGCCGCGCGGGATCTTGAGTTGGACGTGAGCCTGGGGGCGCCGTCGCGACCGGCCTCACGCGCCGCCGCGTCCGACTCCGACCAGGACGCCGACGAGTCGGACGCCGAAGAGTCGGACGCCGAAGAGGACGACGACGCCGATGCCGAAGACGGTGTCGTCGGGGAAGACGACGCCGAAGAGACCGGGGACGACTCCGAGGACCGGGCGGGTGAGGACTCCGACGAGGATGCCGAAGCGGATGCCGGTTGGGAGTCCGACGCCGTGGGTGAGGGCGGCGAGGCGTAGGCGGACGGCCGCGTTAAAACGGGGTCGAAAGGGCGGGGCGCCTGCATGAAGACGATCGAGAACTTTGGCCGGGACGTCGCGGAGAACACGGAAACCGCGACCGGAGACCTCAACAACTTCGACTCCATCCGGATCGGTCTGGCCTCACCGGAGCAGATCCGCGAGTGGAGCAAGGGCGAGGTCAAAAAGCCCGAAACGATCAATTATCGGACCCTCAAGCCGGAGCGGGAGGGCCTGTTCTGCGAGAAGATCTTCGGTCCGACCAAGGACTGGGAGTGCCACTGCGGCAAGTATAAGCGGGTGCGGTACAAGGGCATCATCTGCGACCGTTGCGGGGTTGAGGTGACCCGCCAGAAGGTGCGCCGTGAGCGGATGGGGCACATCGAACTGGCGGCCCCCGTCTCGCACATCTGGTACTTCAAGGGCATCCCGAGCCGGCTCGGCCTGCTGCTGGACATGTCGCCGCGCTCGTTGGAGCGCGTCCTCTATTTCGCGTCCTACGTCGTCGTCAGCCCCGGCGAGACGGAGCTGATGGAAAAGCAACTGCTCACCGAGAACGAGTACCGCGAATACCGCGACAAGTATGGTGACGCCTTCGTCGCGGGCATGGGCGCCGAGGCCGTCAAACAGCTGCTCGAGGCGATCGACCTGGATGAATTGAACGACGGGTTGCGCCACGAGATCCAGAACTCGTCCGGCCAGCGGCGGCTGCGCGCCGTCCGGCGGCTGGAGGTCGTCGACGCCTTCCGCCGATCCGGCAACCGGCCAGCGTGGATGATCCTGGAGGTCGTGCCGGTCATCCCGCCGGAACTGCGCCCGATGGTCCAGTTGGACGGGGGCCGCTTCGCCACCTCGGACCTCAACGACCTGTACCGCCGCGTCATCAACCGCAACAACCGCCTCAAGCGCCTGCTCGACCTCGGGGCGCCCGACATCATCGTGCGCAACGAAAAGCGCATGCTCCAAGAGGCGGTCGACGCCCTGATCGACAACGGGCGGCGCGGCCGGCCGGTCGCCGGTCCCGGCAACCGCCCGCTGAAGTCGCTGTCCGACATGCTCAAGGGCAAGCAGGGCCGCTTCCGCCAGAACCTGCTCGGCAAGCGCGTCGACTACTCCGGCCGCTCCGTCATCGTGGTCGGTCCGGAACTGCACATGCACCAGTGCGGCCTGCCCAAGGAGATGGCGCTTGAACTCTTCAAGCCCTTCGTGATGAAGAAGTTGGTCGAAGGCAACATGGCGCACAACATCAAGAGTGCGCGCCGCATGGTCGAGCGGGTCCGCGAAGAGGTCTGGGATGTGCTGGAGGAGGTCATCGCCGAGCACCCGGTGCTGCTCAACCGGGCGCCGACGCTGCACCGGCTCGGCATCCAGGCCTTCGAACCGATCCTCGTCAAGGGCCGCGCCATCCAGGTGCACCCGCTGGTGTGCACCGCCTACAACGCCGACTTCGACGGCGACCAGATGGCCGTTCACGTGCCGCTTTCCGCCGAGGCGCAGGCCGAGGCGCGCATCCTGATGCTGTCGAGCAACAACATCCTCAATCCGAAGGACGGCGGTCCGGTCGTCACGCCGACTCAGGACATGGTGCTCGGCTGCTACTACCTCACCCTGGAGCGCCCCGGGGCCAAGGGCGAGGGATCTACCTTCGGCGGGCTCGAAGAGGCGCTGATGGCGTACGAACTCGGCCATGTGGCGCTGCAGGCCAAGATCCAGGCCCCGGTAAAGGGCGAGCGCATCGAGACGACCGTGGGCCGGTTGCTGTTCAACGACCGCCTGCCGGACGAAGTCGAGTATGTCAACGCCACCGTGGACAAAAAGGGCCTCGGCCGCATCGTCGCCGCCTGCTACCGCCTGCTGGGCAGCGCGGAGACGGCGCGCATCCTGGACTCCATCAAAGAAATGGGCTTCCGCTACGCCACGCGCGCCGGCATGACGATTGCGCTCTCGGACCTGGACGTGCCCATCCATAAGCAGGAGCTGATGTCCGAGACCGAGCGGCGGGCGGAACTGATCGGCGAGCAGTACCGGCGCGGCCTGTTGACCAACCAGGAGCGCTACATGGCGATCGTCGACCTCTGGCAGCGCACGACCAACGAGGTGGAGCGCCGCGTGCGCACCTCGTTCGACGCCTTCAATCCCGTGTACATGATGGTCCAGTCCGGGGCCCGCGGTCAGTTCGGCCAGATCTCGCAGCTGCTCGGGATGCGCGGACTCATGAACGATCCGACCGGCCGCACGATCGAGGTGCCCGTCAAGGCGTCGTTCCGCGAGGGCCTGACGGTGTTGGAGTTTTTCACCTCGACCCACGGCACCCGCAAGGGTTTGGCCGACACGGCGCTGCGCACGGCGGACTCCGGCTACCTGACGCGCCGTTTGGTCGACGTCAGCCAGGACGTCATCATCCGCGAGGAGGACTGCGGCGCCACCAGCGGGTTTGTCGTCTCGACGATCCATGACGGCAGCACGGAGATCGAGCCGCTGGCCGAACGCGTGGCCGGGCGGGTCCCCGTCCGCGACATCGTCCACCCGCAGACCGGCGAAGTGCTGGCGGCGGCCGACGTGCTCGTGGACGAGGCCCAGGCGCAGGCGATCCAGGAATCCGGGATCACCGAAGTCGAGATCCGCTCGGTGTTCACGTGCCGCAGCCGCTACGGGCTGTGCGCCAAGTGCTACGGGCGCAACCTCGCCACCGGCCAGTTGGTGGACGTCGGCGAGGCGGTCGGCATCATCGCCGCCCAATCGATCGGCGAGCCCGGTACCCAACTGACGATGCGCACCTTCCACACCGGCGGCGTGGCCGGTGAGGATATCACCCTCGGTCTACCGCGCGTCGAGGAGCTGTTCGAGGCCCGTAAGCCAAAGGGGCAGGCCACGATCACCGAGATCGCCGGCCGGGTCGAACTGGGGGAGAACAGCCGCGGCCGCCGCGAGGCGCGCGTCACGGGGGACGACGGGCAGACCCAGTCGTATCCGATCCCGTTCGGCGCCCGACTGCGGGTGCACGACGGAGACAGCGTGCTACCGGGCGACGAGTTGAGCGAGGGGCCGATCAACCCGCACGACATCCTCAAGGTCAAGGGGGTGCGTGGGGTCCAGGCCTACCTGCTGCGGGAGGTGCAGCGGGTGTACCGCGGCCAGGCGGTGGACATCAACGACAAGCACGTCGAGGTGATCATCCGCCAGATGCTGCGCAAGGTGAAGGTCGAAGACCATGGCGACACGGACCTCCTGCCGGGCGGCCAGGTCGAAGGCAACGAGTTGGAGGACCAGAACGCCCGCGCCCAGGCGGCCCATGGCCGGCCGGCCACCGCCAAGCCGGCGTTGCTCGGCATCACCAAGGCGTCGCTGGCCACAGACTCCTTCCTGTCGGCCGCGTCGTTCCAGGAGACCACGCGGGTGCTCACCGAGGCCTCCATCAAGGGTAAGAGCGACCCGCTGGTGGGCCTCAAGGAGAACGTGATCATCGGCAAGCTGATTCCGGCGGGAACCGGGATGAATCGTTACCGCAACATCCGTGTTTGGGCGGAGGGCGACGAGGACGAACAAGCCGGTGTGGTCACCGATGGCGACGTCGACGTCGACGTGGATGGCGACGGCGCGTACGAGGCCGACGGGGTCGCCCTGGGGTTGGATGGTGAAGCGGGAGCCACGGAGCTCGCGCCTGAGGCTGCACCGCGGGACGAGGACGGGGTCGGCGATGGGGCCCGAAGCTAGGGCGCGGTCGTTGACGTGCCTGGGCGGTAGTGCTAGAATACGCGGGCGTCTCTCGGGGCCGTGGTGCGCGCGTGCTTGAAGAACTGCGCCACACCGACCGGCGGACCGTGGGAACAAAGCAGACTCTGCGAGCCGTGGAACGTGGCCAGGCGGCCACCGTGTACGTGGCTCGGGACGCGGAACCGCATGTCGTTCGTCAATTGCTGGCCGTCTGTCGCCAGCGGGGCGTGCCGGTGCGGGAAGTGGAAAGTATGGAGGAGCTCGGCCGGACCTGCGGGGTAGAGGTCGGCGCCGCATCTGCGGCGCTCCTGCGGACCCCGTAAGCGATCGGGCGGCAGGGCCGTCCGGCCGGCGAACGGGGCGCGATGACCGGAGAACCGCCGTGGCGGCTTCCCGGGCCCGCCGGGAGGCCGCCCGTTATGTCTGGGCCCGATGTCGGAAGCAGGCGACCCGGAGTCTCGGAGGTGGAGACGGATGCCGACGAACAACCAGCTCGTGCGCCATGGCCGGACACAGGTGCGGGTGAAGTCCAAGGCCCCGGCCCTGCGGCAGAGCCCGCAGCGGCGCGGCGTCTGCGTGCTGGTCAAGACCATGTCGCCGAAGAAGCCGAACTCTGCTCTGCGCAAGATCGCCCGCGTCCGGCTGACCAACGGCATCGAGGTGACCGCGTACATCCCGGGTGAGGGCCACAACCTGCAGGAGCACTCCGTGGTCCTGATCCGCGGCGGGCGCGTCAAGGACCTTCCGGGGGTGCGCTACCACATCGTCCGCGGCACCCTGGATGCGTCGGGTGTGGACAAACGCCGGCGCGGGCGGAGCCTGTACGGAGCCAAGCAGCCCAAGAAGAAGTAGGCGGATCCGTGATCCGGCGGTGAACGTCGGCGGTACCAGAGGCGGGGGGGAGAAGCGGTGCCCAGGCGCGGAGTGGTAGAGCGGCGGCAGTTCACGGCGGACGCGGTCTACCAGAGCGAGATGGTGACCCGCCTGATCAACAAGGTGATGGAAGACGGGAAGAAGGGCGTGGCGCAGCGCCTAGTGTACGGCGCGTTCGACATCGTCGCCGAGCGCACCCAGCGCAGCCCGCTTGAGGTGTTCGAGGCGGCCATGCGCAACATCGCGCCGGCGCTGGAGGTGCGCGGCCGTCGGGTCGGTGGCTCGACGCTGCAGGTGCCCAACGAGGTGCGCCCTGAGCGCCGTACGAGTTTGGCCCTGCGCTGGCTGGTCAACTTCTCCCGCAAGCGCAGCGAGCGCGGCATGGCCGCCCGTCTGGCCGGCGAGATTATGGACGCCGGCAACAACGCGGGCGCCGCGGTGCGGCAGAAGGAAGACATCCACCGTATGGCCGAGGCGAACCGCGCGTTCGCCCACTACCGCTGGTAGCAGTTGGCCCCGACGGGGCACTTCGGGGAGGTGAGGCGCGGGTGGCGGACCGGATGGCCGAGTTGCGGCAGTTGCGCAACATCGGCATCTCCGCGCACATCGACGCGGGGAAGACCACGACGACCGAGCGCATTCTCTTTTACACCGGGCGCTTGCACCGCATGGGCGAGGTCCATGAGGGTGCCGCGACGATGGACTGGATGGTGCAGGAGCAGGAGCGGGGGATCACGATCACCTCGGCTGCGACGACCTGTCACTGGAAGGGCTATCGCATCAACATCATCGATACGCCCGGCCACGTGGACTTTACCGTCGAGGTAGAGCGGTCGATGCGGGTCCTGGACGGCGTGATCGCCATCTTCGCGGCGAAGGAGGGCGTGGAGCCGCAGTCCGAGACGGTCTGGCGGCAGGCGGATCGCTACCGGGTGCCGCGCATCGCGTACATCAACAAGATGGACGTGGTGGGGGCGGAGTTCCTGGGCGTGTTGGACCAGATGCGCGAGCGTCTGTCGGCCAACCCCGTGGCGGTCCAGCTCCCGATCGGTGCCGAGGACAACTTCAAGGGCATGGTCGATCTGATCAGCGGCCGGGCCGTGGTTTACACCGACGACCTCGGCACCCAGAGCGCCGAGGCGGACCCGCCGGCCGAGATGGCGGCCGACATCGCTCTTCACCGTGAACGGCTCATTGAAGCCGCGGCCGAGCAGGACGACGCCCTGATGACCCGCTACCTCGACGGTAACGAGCTGACCGCCGACGAGATCCGCGCCGGCCTGCGCAAGGGCACGATCGCCCTGAAGCTGGTGCCGGTCGTCTGCGGGGCGAGCTACCGCAACAAGGGCGTCCAGCCGCTGCTCGACGCGGTGCTGCACTACCTGCCGTCCCCGCTGGACGTGCCCGCGGTCCACGGAACCGATCCCGAGAGCGGCGAGGATGCAGAGCGGCCCGCTTCGGACTCCAGCCCCTTTGCGGCGCTCGCCTTCAAGATCGCCACCGACCCGTACGTCGGGCGCATCACGTTCCTGCGGGTCTATTCCGGCACGCTGAAGGCCGGCAGCTACGTGTACAACCCGAAAAAGGGCCGGCGCGAACGCATCAGCCGGCTGCTGCGCATGCACGCCAACCACCGTGAGGACGTCGGCGACGTCGCCACGGGCGACATCGTCGCCGCCGTCGGGCTGAGGGACACCGGCACCGGCGACACGCTTTGCACCGAAGACCAGCCGGTCGTGCTGGAGTCGATGCAGTTCCTGGAGCCCGTGATCTCGATGGCCGTCGAGCCCAAGACCCAGGCCGACCAGGACAAGATGGGCGAGGCGCTGGCCAAGCTCGCCGAAGAGGACCCGACGTTCCACATGTCCACCGACCAGGAGACCGGCCAGACCATCATCGCCGGCGTGGGCGAGCTGCAGTTGGAGATCATGGTTGACCGGTTGCTGCGCGAGTTCAAGGTGGACGTCAGCGTCGGCCGGCCGCAGGTCGCCTACAAGGAGACCCTGACCCAGAAGGCCGACGGCAACGGGCGCTTCATCCGCCAGAGCGGTGGCCGCGGCCAGTACGGGCATGCGGTGGTGACCTTCGAGCCGCTCGAACGGGGTAAGGGGTACGAGTTCGCCAACAAGATCGTCGGCGGCACCATCCCCAAGGAATACATCCCCGCGGTCGACGCGGGTATCCGTGAGGCCATGGCCGGCGGCGTGATCGCGGGCTTCCCCCTGGTGGATGTGCGGGCGACCCTGCACGACGGCTCCTTCCACGAGGTCGACTCCTCGGAGATGGCGTTCAAGATCGCCGGATCCATGGCGCTCAAGGACGCGACTCCCAAGGCCGGCGCCTGCCTGCTGGAACCCGTGGTGCGGGTCGAGGTGGTCGTGCCCGAGGAGTACATGGGTGACGTGATCGGCGACCTCAACTCCCGGCGGGGCCACATCGAGGGGATGGAGCGGCGGGTCGGCTCGCAGGTCGTACGCGCCTTTGTGCCGCTGGCCGAGATGTTCGGCTACGTGACCAACCTGCGCTCGCGTACCCAGGGCCGCGGCAGTTACAGCATGGAGTTCCACCACTATGAGCAGGTGCCGCGCCACATCGCCGAGGCCGTGATCAAGGGACGCGGCGGGCAGTAGGAGCCACGCGGCCGGGCCGCGGGCGTGAGACCATCGGAGGAGGCAGCAAACGTTGGCGAAGCGGAAGTTCGAGCGGACCAAGCCCCATGTGAACGTCGGGACCATCGGACACGTCGACCACGGCAAGACATCCCTGACCGCCGCGATCACCCTGGTCCTTTCCAAGCAGGGCGGGGCGGAGTACCGCGCCTACGACCAGATCGACAAGGCGCCGGAGGAGAAAGAGCGCGGCATCACGATCAATGCCACGCACGTGGAGTATGAGACGTCCAACCGGCACTACGCCCACGTCGACTGCCCTGGTCACGCCGACTACATCAAGAATATGATCACCGGCGCGGCCCAGATGGACGGCGCGATCCTGGTCGTCTCCGCGGCCGACGGCCCGATGCCGCAGACCCGGGAGCACATTGTCCTGGCGCGCCAGGTCGGCGTGCCGGCCATCTGCGTCTTCCTGAACAAGGTAGACATGGTCGATGATCCGGAACTGCTGGAACTGGTCGAACTCGAGGTCCGCGAGTTGCTCAGCAAGTACGACTTCCCCGGCGATACCATCCCGGTCATCCGCGGTTCGGCCCTCAAGGCGCTTGAGGCCAACGGCGACTTGTCCGACCCGGCCAGCAAGCCGATCCTCGAGTTGATGGAGGCCGTCGACAGCTACATCCCCACCCCGGAGCGCGACATCGACAAGCCCTTCCTGATGCCCGTCGAGGATGTCTTCACGATCACCGGCCGCGGCACGGTCGCCACAGGCCGCGTCGAGCGCGGGCACGTCAAGGTCGGCGAGGAAGTGGAACTGGTCGGTCTGGCCGAAAAGCCCCGCCGCACGGTCGTGACCGGCGTCGAGATGTTCAACAAGTCCCTGGACCAGGGCATGGCGGGCGACAACGTCGGCGTCCTGCTGCGCGGCATCGAGCGCACCGACATCCAGCGGGGCCAGGTGCTCGCCAAGCCCGGCTCCATCCGGCCGCACAAGCAGTTCCACGCCGAGGTCTACGTGCTGACGAAGGAAGAAGGCGGCCGCCACACGCCGTTTTTCAACGGCTACCGGCCCCAGTTCTACTTCCGCACCACGGACGTCACCGGTGTGGTGCAACTGCCCGAGGGCGTTGAGATGGTGATGCCTGGTGACAACGTCACGATTTCCGTGGACCTGATCGATACGATCGCGATCGAGCCCGGGCTGAAGTTCGCGATCCGCGAGGGCGGACGCACGGTCGGGGCCGGCGTCGTCACCAAGATCGCGGAGTAGGGGTGAGGCGCTTGGCGGCGCAGAAGATTCGCATCCGGCTTCGGGCGTTCGACCACAGCATCCTCGACGCCTCGGCGGGCCGGATCGTTGAGACCGCGCGACGCAACGGCTCATTCGTCGCCGGACCCGTGCCGCTGCCGACGGAGAAGGCGGTATACACCGTCCTGACCGCGCCGAACGGGGAAAAGGACATCCGGGAGCAGTTCGAGATGCGCACCCACAAGCGGCTGATCGACATCCTGGAGCCGACGCCCAAGACGGTGGATGCGCTGATGCGAATGGATCTGCCGGCCGGGGTCGACATCGAGATCAAGCTCTAGGCGGCAGCCGCGGACGGGAGCGGGGGATGATCGGGTGGCAGCGGATAAGGGCCTGCTGGCGCGCAAGCTGGGAATGACTCGCGTCTTCGACGAGCAGGGCCGGCAGATCCCGGTGACGGTACTGGAGGCCGGTCCGTGCGTGGTGGTCCAACACCGTACGCCGGAGCGGGATGGCTACACGGCGGTGCAGTTGGGGTTCGGACCGCGCAAGTTGTCCAGGACCACCAGGCCGCTGGCGGGCCACTTCCGCAAGGCAGGGACCACGCCGCGCCGATTGCTGCGGGAGTTTGCCTGGGCTGACGCGTTGCCGGAGGTCGGCAGCGACGTGACCGTGGAGATCTTCAGGGCCGGTGAACGGGTCGACGTCGTCGGTGTCAGCAAGGGCCGGGGCTTCGCCGGGGTCATCAAGCGGCACCACGCCCGGCGCGGCCCCATGACCCACGGCAGCAAGTATCACCGGCGGGTCGGCTCGCTAAACGCCGGTACGACGCCGGCGCGTGTCTTCAAGGGTAGGCAGATGCCCGGCCGGCTTGGCGGGCGAAGGGCCACCGTGGCGGGATTGCGGGTCGTCCGCATCGACACCGATCGCCACCTGCTCCTGGTGGGCGGCGGTGTGCCCGGGGTCCGTGGGGCCTACGTGGCGGTGCGGCCATCCAAGAAGGCGGCGCGGGGCGGGGCCGCCAAGGCCTAGTCCGCCTCGGGCGGTGACTGCAGGTGGCTGGGAGGGAAGCGTTGTGCCGAGCGTGCCGGTGTACAACATGCAAGGTGAGACCGTCGGGGAGATCGAGCTCTCCGAAGCGGTCTTCGGCCAGCCCCTGCGGGAGACGCTGGTCCATCAGGTGGTCGTCGGCTACCTGGCCAACGCCCGTCAGGGCACGGTCGGCGTCAAGTCGCGCGCCATGGTGTCCGGTGGCGGGCGCAAGCCCTGGCGTCAGAAGGGTACGGGCAAGGCCCGGCAGGGAAGCACCCGCGCCCCGCACTGGAAGGGCGGCGGTATCGTCTTCGGACCCCAGGCGCGTTCGTACCGTCAAGCCCTGCCGGTCAAAGCGCGGCGCGGCGCCCTGCGCGGGGTGCTCTCCGAACGGGTGCGCGAGGGGACGGTGCGCGTCCTCGAGCAGCTGACGCTGGAATCACCGCGCACCAAGGATTTGGTCGGTGTGCTTGATCGCCTGCAGCTGACCGACCGGCGCACGCTGGTCGTGACGGCCGAGGCCGACCGGTCGGTCTACCTCTCGGGCCGGAACGTGCCGGACGTGGAAGTGACCCCGGCGGCGAACCTGAACGCGTTGGCGGTACTGCGCTCGCGCTCGCTGGTGCTGACGCGCGACGCTGTGGCCGCCATCGAGGGGGTGCTGGGCGGATGAACGCACACGACATTCTCCGCCGGCCGGTGATCTCGGAAAAGAGCACTGCGGGCATGCGCGAGGGACGGTATACGTTCGAGGTCGATCTCCACGCCAATAAGGTGGAGATCCGCAAGGCCGTCGAAGAGGTCTTCAAGGTCAAGGTGGCCGCCGTGAACACCATGCGTGTGGGCGGCAAGCAGCGGCGCGTGGGCCGCGCGGCCGGGTTCCGCCCGGACTGGAAAAAGGCCGTTGTGACCCTGAAGGCCGGGCAGCGCATCGAGTCCATGGACCAGATGGTCTGATTCGACACTGCCGCGGGGAGGTGGTCCAGGATGCCGGTGAGGATTTACAGGCCGACTTCGGCCGGACGGCGGAACATGTCGGTGCTGCGCAAGGACACGCTCCATTCGGGCGGTCCCGAGCGCGGGCTGGTCGCGCCGCTGGCAAGCCGGGCGGGCCGTAACGCCCAGGGCAAGATTACCGTCCGCCACCGCGGCGGCGGCAACAAGCGCCAGTATCGCATCGTAGACTTCCGCCGGGAAAAGGACGGCGTCCCGGCCGTCGTCGCCGCGATCGAGTATGATCCGAACCGCTCGGCGCACATCGCGTTGCTGCACTACCGCGACGGGGAGAAGCGCTACATCCTCGCCCCGGTGGGCCTGCACAAGGGGGCGACGGTCGAGAGCGGGCCGGCGGCGGACATCCGCCCGGGTAACGCCCTGCCGCTGGAACGGATCCCGACCGGGACCGTGATCCACAACATCGAGCTCAAACCTGGGCATGGCGGGCAGCTGTGCCGGGCGGCCGGGGTCGAGGCGCAGTTGGTCGCCAAGGAGGGGAACTTCGCGCACGTGCTACTGCCGTCGCGCGAGGTCCGCCTGGTGCGGCTGGAGTGCCGGGCCACGGTTGGTCAGGTGGGCAACACCGATCATGAGAACGTGCGGGTGGGCAAGGCGGGCCGCTCCAGGCATCTGGGCTGGCGGCCGGCGGTGCGCGGTTCGGTGATGAATCCGGTCGACCACCCGCATGGTGGCGGCGAGGGCAAGGCGCCTCGCGGGCGGCACCCGATGACGCCGTGGGGCAAGCCGGCGCGGGGTACGCGCACGCGGGCGCGCAGCAAGCCGAGCAATCGGTACATCGTCAAGCGCCGCTACGCCTAGGTGGGCGGCGCCGGGGGGGCCAGAGAGCCGTGGGACGATCGTTGAAGAAGGGCCCGTTCGTGGTGGAGAGCCTGGTGCGCAAGGTGGAGGCGCTGAATCGCTCCGGCGAGAAGCGCGTGATCAAGACCTGGGCGCGGGCCTGTACGATCGTGCCGGAGATGATCGGCCACACGCTGGCGGTGCACGACGGGCGCAAGCACGTACCGGTGTTCGTGACCGAGGACATGATCGGACATAAGCTCGGTGAGTTCTCGCCGACCCGGACCTTCCGGGGACACGGGCACCACACCGAGCGGTCCAGCGCCCTGAAGTAGTACGGCGGTAGGTACGCGCGGGGCAGCGCCAGGGGGGAGCGGGACCGGCATGGGCGGCGAAGCGGTGGCGCGGGACGGTAGCGGCGGTGGAGCGGATGTGGTCCGCGAGGCGCGGGCGGTGGCGCGTTTTGTGCGCGTGCAGCCGCGCAAGGTCGGCATCATCCTCGACGCCGTCCGCGGCAAGGCGGCGGGAGAGGCGATGGCCATCCTCCATTTCCTGCCGAACCGTGCGGCGGGCTTGGTGGCCGACGTGCTGCGGTCGGCGGTCGCCAACGCGACGCACAACTACGAGTTGGAGCCTGGGCTGCTCTATGTGGCCGAGGCGCGGGCCGATCCTGGTCCAATGAGCAAGCGGGTGCATCCCCGCGCACGCGGACAGGCGTTCCCGATCCTGAAGCGCACGACGCACATCACCATCGTCGTGCGGGAGCGCGGCGCCTGACGACGGAGGGAGGTGGGCGGCATGGGTCAGAAGGTTCATCCCAAGGGTCTGAGGCTCGGCATCATTCGGCCGTGGGACTCGCGGTGGTTTGCGGACAAGGAGTTCAGCGACTACCTCATGGAGGACCTGCGCATCCGCGAGCACGTCAAGCGACGGTTGTATGACTCCGGCGTGGCTCGAACCGAGATCGAGCGCGCCACCAACAACCGGCTGCGCGTAACGGTGCATACCGCCAAGCCCGGCATGGTGATCGGCCGGGGCGGCGAGGCGGTCGACCGGCTGAAGAAGGAGTTGGAGGGCCTCACCAAGCGCGAGGTCACCGTCAACATCCACGAGATCCGTGCGCCGGAACTCGAGGCGCAGTTGGTGGCCGAAGGGGTCGCCCTGCAATTGGAGCGGCGGGCGCGGTTCATGTATGTGATCAAGCGCGCGGCGCAGCGCACCATGCAGCGCGGGGCCCGCGGCGTGAAGATCATGGTCTCGGGCCGGCTCAATGGAGCCGAACTGTCGCGGCGGGAGTGGACTGCGGACGGTTCCGTGCCGCTGCACACACTCCGTGCCGACATCGACTACGGTTTCTCCGAGGCGCGGACGACGTTCGGGAAGATCGGCGTCAAGGTGTGGATCTACAAGGGCGAGATCCTGGGCAAGCCGGCTGCGGCCGCACCGGCGGGCGGCACGGCGCCAGCCGCAGCCCAGTCGTAGGCGGGTGGCCCCGGCCGGGGCCATCGCTCGGGGGGTAGTGGGTCCATGCTGATGCCCAAACGGGTCAAGTATCGGCGGCAGCATCGCGGCCGCATGACGGGGGCCGCTTCCGGCGGCGTCGAGGTCGCCTTCGGGGAGTTCGGATTGCAGGCTCTGGAGCCGGCCTGGATCACCGACCGCCAGATCGAGGCGGCGCGCGTCGCCCTGACGCGCAGCGTGCGCCGTGGCGGGAAGCTGTGGATCAAGGTCTTCCCGGATAAGCCGGTGACCAAAAAGCCCGCCGAAACCCGGATGGGCAACGGTAAGGGTCTGCCGGATCACTGGGTCGTGGTCGTCAAGCCGGGGCGCATTCTGTTCGAGATGGCCGGCGTCGGGGAGGCAGCGGCGCGGGAAGCGATGCGCCTGGCGTCGCACAAGCTCCCGATCCGGACGCGTTTCGTGCGCCGCGACCTTGGTGGTGATGTGGAATGAAGGGCCGACGGATGGCGGACCTGATGGCCGAGGGCGACCAGGATCTGGGCCGCCGGGTCGGGGAACTGAAGGCGGAGTTGTTCCAACTGCGCTTCCAGCACGCGGGCGGCTCGTTGGAGAACCCGATCCGCCTGCGTGAGGTGCGGCGCGATCTGGCGCGCGTGCTGACGCTGCTGCGGCAGCGGGAACTCGAAGCGGAGCGGCACGGGTGAAGGAGGTGGCTGCCGTGGCGGAGTCGGGGGGACGGCGCAAGACCCTGGTCGGCGTGGTCGTCTCGGACAAGATGGAAAAGACGGTGGTCGTGGCGGTGGAACGCCTGGTGACGCACCCGCTCTACGGGCGGCGCATGCGGCGCACCAAGCGCTACAAGGCGCACGACGAAGAGAACGTGGCGCGCGAGGGCGACCGCGTGCAGTTGGCCGAAACCCGGCCGCTGTCGCGCGACAAGCGCTGGCGCGTGGTCGCCATCCTTCGCAAGGCGCAGTAGGTGCGACAGCGGACCGCAGGACGGAGTGAGTCGGTATGATCCAGACGCAGACCCGGCTGGCGGTGGCCGATAACACCGGCGCCCGCCGGTTGCAGGTGATCAAGGTGCTTGGCGGCACGCGGCGGCGCTACGCGAACATCGGCGACGTGGTCGTGTGCGCGGTCAAACAGGCGTCACCGGGCGGCATGGTCAAAAAGGGCGACGTCGTCAAAGCGGTGGTGGTGCGTTCGGTGCACGGCTGCAACCGTGAGGACGGCAGCAGCATCCGCTTTGACGAGAATGCCGCCGTGGTGCTGCGTGATGAGCGGGAGCCCCGCGGCACGCGCATCTTCGGCCCAGTGGCGCGGGAGTTGCGGGAGCGGGACTTCATGCGCATCGTGAGCCTCGCGCCCGAGGTACTCTGAGCGGCGTCGGCGGAAGGAGGCCAGACGGTGGAAGCGCAGGTTCGGCGTTCGGGGTCGAAGGCGCCTGCGGGTCCGAGGCGGCTCTCGGTGCGCCGCGACGATCAGGTACTCGTGCGGTCGGGCAAGGATCGAGGTAAGCGCGGCAAGGTCCTGCAGGTGGACCGCGAGCGGGGCCGCGTCGTGGTGGAGGGCGTCAACATCGTGCGGCGCCACCAGAAGGCGACGGCCACGGTGCGCCAGGCTGGGATCATCGAGAAGCCGGCGCCCATTTCGGCCAGTGCGGTGATGGTGATCTGCCCCGCGTGCAAGAAGGCGACGCGGGTCGGGCGCACCGAAGTCGAGGGCCGGGGCCGGTTGCGCAAGTGCATGCGGTGTGGCGAGCCGATCGGCTGAGATGGCGGTCCGGGTGCGCCGCAGGGGGGGGGTCGCGATGGCGACGCTGAAGGATAAGTATCGCTCGGAGGCCGTGCCGGCGCTGCAACAGCGCTTTTCTTACCGCTGCACCGCCGAGGTGCCGCGGGTGGAGAAGGTCGTGCTGAACATGGGCGTCGGGGACTCACTGCAAAACGAGAAGCTGCTCGATTCCGCTCTGGCGGAACTGCGCGTGATCGCGGGACAGCAGCCCGTGGCGACCCGGGCGCGCAAGTCGATCGCGAGCTTCAAGTTGCGCGAGGGTGACAAGATCGGCGCCATGGTGACGCTGCGTGGGGAGCGCATGTATGACTTCCTGCTGCGGCTGTTCTTCCTGGCGCTGCCGCGGGTGCGTGACTTCCGCGGTCTGTCTCCCGACAGCTTCGACGGGCGGGGCAACTACTCGATCGGCGTGCGCGAGCAGTTGATCTTTCCGGAGATCGAATACGACCAGGTGCAGAAGGTCCGTGGTCTGGACATCACGATCGTCACGACGGCGCGGACCGACGAGGAGGCCCGCGAACTGTTGCGGCTGCTGGGACTGCCGTTCCGGCCGGCCGCCTAAGGCGAACACGAGGGGGGGCGAGTCCTGTGGCGACGAAAGTCGATATGGAGCACATGCACCATACCCCGAAGTTTCCCGGGCGGCGGCGCAACCGCTGTCGGCGCTGCGGGCGACCGCGCGGGTTCCTGCGCAAGTTCGGCCTGTGCCGCCTGTGCTTCCGCCAGATGGCGCACGAGGGCGTCATCCCGGGGGTGCGCAAGGCGAGTTGGTGATCGGCGTGCGGGGCACGGCCGGCGAGAAGGGGGATCCGCTGTGGGCATGACCGATCCTGTGGCCGACATGCTGACCCGGATCCGCAACGCGAACATCGTGCGCCGGCAGCAGGTGGACGTGCCGGGCTCGAAGCTGAAGCGTGCGGTGGCGCAGGTCCTGCGCGAAGAGGGTTTCATCGACGGGATCCAGGTGGTGGAAGATGGTCCGGGGCAGACGCTGCGGCTGACCCTCAAGTATGGGCCGGAGCGTAAGCGTGTGATCACGGGGCTGCGCCGCATCTCCCGTCCGGGGCGGCGCGTCTATACCGGCAAGGAGGACGTGCCGCGCGTGCTCGGTGGTCTGGGCGTGGCGGTGTTGTCCACGTCGCGCGGCATCATGACGGATAAGCAGGCTCGGCGCGAAGGCGTCGGCGGCGAAGTCCTTTGCTACATCTGGTAGGATGTCGGGCCGGTTTGCTGGCCCGCACGGAAGCTGCCGCCATCGCGGCGGGCAGGCGGGGTGATGGTAATGTCGCGGGTGGGTAGGCGTCCGATCCCGCTGCCGAACGGCGTCGAGTGCGACGTCCAGGGCGAAGCGGTGGTGGTCAAAGGGCCCAAGGGCCGCCTTGCGCAGTCGCTGCCAGGTGGCATGCGCCTGGTGGTTGAGGCGCGGGTAGCGCGGGTCGAGCGACCGGACGACGAGCGCCGTTCGCGTTCGCTGCACGGTTTGTCGCGTACCCTGGTGGCGAACATGGTGGACGGGGTGACCACCGGTTTCTCGCGCTCGCTGGACCTGGTGGGTACCGGTTACCGCGCCGCCAAGAGCGGTCGCAACCTCGTGTTGACCGTCGGGTACTCGCACCCGGTGGAGGTCGCGCCGCCCGAGGGGATCGACATCGAGGTGCCCAGCACCAGCAACGTGGTGGTGCGTGGTATCGACAAGCAGCTGGTCGGTCAGGTCGCCGCGGACATCCGCGCGGTGCGTAAGCCTTCCGCCTACGGCGAGGGCAAGGGCATCCGCTATACTGGTGAGCGCGTGCGGACCAAGGAAGGCAAGACCGGTAAGTAAGGTGCGGGCGGCGACGGCCGTCTGGTGGGGGGGCGATCAGGGTGCAGCACCGGAGCGAGTTGAGGTTGCGTCGTAAGCGTCGCGTGCGCAAGCGGGTGCGCGGGACGGCGGGGCGGCCGCGGCTCAGCGTGTTCCGCAGTTCGTGCCATATGTACGCGCAGGTCATCGACGACACGCGGGGGCACACGCTGGCCTCGGCCTCGACGCTCGACGCGGAGGTGCGCGCTGCCGCGCTGCCGTCGGGGACGGTCGCCGCGGCGCGGGCCGTCGGGGAGGCCGTCGGGCGGCGCGCGGTGGCTCAGGGTGTGCAGCGCGTCGTGTTCGACCGCGGGGGTTACCTCTACCACGGCCGCGTGGCGGCGGTGGCCGACGGCGCGCGCGGTACCGGCCTGGAGTTCTGACGCAGCCGCCCCCGGCCGGCAGCGCTGGCGGGATGGCTGGCACCCCTGCGCGAGCGCGGGGAGTGGGCGTATGGAGGTGGAGACCATCCCGAGGGGTGCGGATCGCGAGTTTCAGGAGAAGGTCATTCGGATCAACCGCGTTTCCAAGGTGGTCAAGGGTGGCCGGCGCTTGAGCTTCAGTGTGCTCGTCGTGATCGGCGACGGCAACGGGCGTGTGGGCGTCGGTTTGGGCAAGGCGGCGGTCGCGGTGGACGCGATCCCCAAGGGCATCGCCGCGGCGCGCAAGGCCCTCGTCACCGTCCCGCGGGTCGGCACCACCATTCCGCACGCGGTCACCGGTGTGTTCAGCGCCGGCCGCGTGTTGCTGAAGCCCGCGTCGGCCGGCACGGGTCTGGTCGCCGGCCACGGGGTGCGCGAGGTGCTCGAGTTGGCCGGGGTGCGGGACGTCCTGGCCAAGTCTTTGGGCTCGTCCAATCCGAACAACGTGGTGCATGCCACCTTTGAGGCGCTGCGCTCGCTGCAGCAGGTGGAAGAGGTCGCGCGGCTGCGCGGCAAGACGGTGGAGGAACTGCGCGCCTGAGCCCTTGCGGCGGTGGCGCGGACGGTGGGAGGCTCGGAAGATATGCCACAGCTCGGCCTGGAGTCGCTGCGGCCCGGGACCAGACCGCAGCGGCGTAAGCGGGTGGGCCGGGGCCCCGGATCGGGGCACGGTAAGACCTCCGGAAAGGGCCACAAGGGTCAGAAGGCTCGGTCCGGCGGGGTCAAGGGGCGGGGATTCGAGGGCGGACAGATGCCGCTGCAGATGCGCTTACCCAAGCGCGGTTTCACGAACGCGCCTTTCGCCAAGGAATGGCGGATCGTGAACGTTTCCCGGCTTGAGCGGCTGGAGGCCGGCAGCGTCGTGACCGCGGAGACGCTGGTCGCGGCCGGGATCGTGCCCCGTGGGCACGCGCCCCTCAAGGTGCTGGGTCACGGCAGTCTGAACAAGAGCTTGACGGTGGTGGCGGACGCCTTCTCGGCGTCGGCTCGGACGAAGATCGAGGCGGCCGGCGGCCGCGCCGAGGGGCCGGCGGCCGAGGGCGGCAGCACGGCGGCCGGGGCGTGACCGCGGCGCGGGTGGAGGGGTCCGCTTGGCGGCGCAGGTGACGGGCGGGATGGCCCGCGCACTGCAGTTCGGGGATCTGCGGCGGCGGGTCCTCTTTACGGCTGGGATGTTTGCGGTGTTCCGCCTCGGTGCGCACATCCCGGTACCGGATATCAACGGGGCCGTGCTGGCGAAGTTGTTCGCGTCCAACACCTTTTTCGGGTTGCTCAACCTCTTTGCCGGTGGCGCCCTCGGGGTGTTCGCGGTCTTCGCCATGAGCATCACCCCGTACATCAACGCTTCGATCATCATGCAACTGCTGCAGTTGGTCATCCCGACGGTCGAGGAATGGTCGAAGGAAGGTCCCGAGGGACAGAAGCACATCAACGAGTGGACGCGGTACGGCACCGTCATCCTGGGCGTCGTGCAGGCGATTGGCCTCACGTACTACCTGAGGGCCAACGGCGGCCTGCTCAACAGCGGCATCCCGGATATGGCGTTGATCGTGAGTGTGCTGCTCGCCGGCACTGTGTTCCTGATGTGGGTCGGAGAGCAGATGACCGAATACGGGATCGGCAACGGCATTTCCCTGCTGGTCATGGCGGGCATCCTGTCGCGCCTGCCGGCGGGTCTCCACACCGTCTACACGTACCTCGTGTCCGGGCGGATCACCTGGTGGGACTTGGCGCTTTTCACCGTGCTGGCAGTGGTGATCATTGCTGGCGTGGTCGCCATGACCCTCGGCATGCGGCGCGTCCCGGTGCAGTATGCTAAGCGGGTCGTCGGCCGGCGCATGTATGGTGCCCAGAGCACCTACATTCCAATCCGCGTCAACCAGGCCGGCGTCATCCCCGTGATTTTCGCCGCCTCCCTATTGTCGATGCCGCTGACCCTGGCGCAGTTGAGCGGGGCCGGCTGGCTCAAGTCGGTGGCGAACTTCTTCCAGTTCAACGGGGTGCTGTACGAGACCGTCTTCGCGATCCTCATCATCGGGTTCACCTTTTTCTATCTGTCGATCGTGTGGAACCCGGCGGACATCGCGGACAACATCAAGAAGGCTGGCGGCTTCATCCCGGGCTACCGCCCGGGCCGGCCGACGGCCGAGTACCTTGCCCGGGTGTCCGAGCGGATCACGGTGATTGGCGCGATCTTCCTGGCGCTGGTCGCGGTCCTGCCGGTGATGATCGGCGGCGCGACCAACATTCCCAATGTGTATTTCGGCGGGACGGCGCTGCTCATCGTCGTGGGTGTCACCCTCGATACGATGTCGCAGATCGAGGGGCACCTGCTGATGCGTCAGTATCAGGGCTTCATCCGCTAGCCGCGGCGGAAGGGAGGGGGGCGGAAGGTGGATATCGCGCTACTCGGCCTTCCGGGGGCCGGCAAGGGGACTCAGGCCAGCCTGCTCGCCGGCGAGCTCGGGGTCCCCCACATCGCCACCGGTGATATTTTCCGCCAGGCGGCCGCAGAGGGGACCCCGCTCGGGGATCAGGTGCGGGCGATCATGGAGGCTGGGCGCCTCGTGCCCGACGCCCTCACGATTGCGGTGATCCGTGAGCGGCTGGGGGCGGCGGACTGCGCGCCGGGGGCGGTCCTGGACGGCTTCCCACGCACGGTGGCCCAGGCGACGGCCCTGGACGGTATGCTTTCCGAACTCGGGAGGTCACTGGGCCCGGCCGTCTACCTGGTGGTCGACGAGGCGCGCGCCGTGGAGCGGCTGTCCGGCCGACGTGTCTGTCCCCGCTGCGGAGCGACCTACCACCTGGAGACGGCGCCGCCGCCGGCCGACGGGCGCTGTGGCCGCTGCGGCTCGGCCCTGGTGCAGCGGGCGGATGACGCGCCAGCGGCGCAGTTGCAGCGTTTGGCGGCCTACCGGGAGGCGACGGCGCCCGTCTTGGCCTACTACCGCCGGGACGGCCGCCTGCTGGAGGTCGACGGGGACCGGCCGATGGCGGACGTGGGCCGCGCCGTCCTCGCGGCCGTGCGGGCCGGAGGGGCCGTATGAACGCGGACGGCGACGGCGGTGCCATCGTGCTGCGCTCAGAGCGGGAACTGGACCGGTTGCGCGAGGCCGGCGCCATTCAGTGTGAGGTTTTAGACGCGCTGGGTGCGGCGGTGGCTGCCGGGGTGACGACCGGTGAACTGGACGCGTTGGCGGAGCGGCTGATCCGGCAGGCCGGGGCCGTGCCGACCTTCAAGGGGTACCATGGCTTCCCGGCCGCGATCTGCGCTTCGGTCAACGACGAGGTGGTGCACGGCATCCCGGACCGCCGGCGGCTGCGTGCGGGCGACATCGTCTCCTGCGACGTCGGTGTCACGTTGGACGGGTTCATTGGCGATGGAGCCCGGACCTATGCCGTGGAGCCCGTCGACGCCGAGACCCGCCGCCTGCTCGAGGTCACGCAGGCCTCCCTGGCGGCTGGTATCGCCGCGGCGCGCGTCGGGGCGCGGGTGGGCGACATCGGCCACGCCGTGCAGAGCCTGGTGGAGGCGGCCGGCTTTTCGGTCGTCCGGGACTATTGCGGGCACGGGGTTGGCACCTCGATGCACGAACCGCCGCAGGTGCCCAACCATGGCCGGCCTGGACGCGGGCCGCGCCTGCGGCCCGGAATGGTGCTGGCCATCGAGCCCATGGTCAACGCCGGGGGGTTTCGCGTCCGTGTGGGGCGCAACCGCTGGACGGTCCTGACCCAGGACGGCGCCCGCTCGGCGCACTTCGAGCACACCGTCGCCATCGGATCCGACGGCCCCCGGATCCTCACCGCCCCACGGACGAAGGCGGCGGGAGTTACCTGAGGCGCGAGGCCGGTCTCCGGGCAGGGGAGGTATACAACCCTGCGGCATCGTGTATACTGGGAAGATGGACGCCCTGTCTTCCCAGTGGTTCCGGAACTGGGGGAATGTGGGCGCCCACGTCTCCCAGTCATTGGGCGGGGTGGGCGTGAGGGGCGGAGCCGCCCCCGGGGTGAAGGGTTGGATCGCGAGCCGTCGTTGGGTCAGTTGGTGATCTCCCGTGCCGGGCGCGACCGCGGCAGGCCCATGGTGGTCGTTCGCGCCGAAGCGGCGGGGTTCGTCTGGGTGAGCGATGGCGACCTACGTCCCATGGCGCGGGCGAAACGTAAGAATGTGCGCCATGTGGAACCCCGACGCGCAGTCTGGGAGGCGGTGGCGTCCGGGCGAAGTCCGGGCGACGCCGAGTTGCGTGGTTGGCTGGCTTCCGTGATGGAGCAAGACGGGTCTCCCGGCGTTGGTCCGGGTGGCGGCAAGGGAGAGGTTGACGCGTGAAGGCACGACGACCGGCGGCGACGACCAGCGCACCCCCCCGGCCTGCGGCCAAGGATGCGGTCGAGGTCGAGGGAACCGTGGTTGAACCGCTGCCGAACGCGATGTTTCGCGTGGAATTGGATAACGGCCACAAGGTCACGGCGGTGATCTGTGGCAAGATGCGGCGTAACGGTGTGTATATCCGGATTCTGAAGGGCGACCGCGTGACGGTGGAGTTGTCGCCGTACGACCTGACGCGGGGACGGATCACGTATCGGCACCGCGGCTGACCGTGGAGTCGCTGGGGAGGCAGGTGGACGGGTTGAAGGTGCGGCCGTCGGTGAAGCGTCTGTGCGACAAGTGCAAGGTGGTCAAGCGCCATGGGCGCGTGATGGTCATTTGTGAGAATCCGAAGCACAAACAGGCTCAGGGCTGAAGGGGGGACTCGACGGTTGGCTCGCATCGCTGGCGTGGATTTGCCGCGCGACCTGCGCGTGGAGGCGGCCCTGCCGCACCTGTACGGGATCGGTTGGTCGCTGTCGCGGCGCATTCTGGTTCAGGCACAGGTGTCGCCGGACACGCGGGTGCGCGACCTCTCGGATGACGAGGTTGCCCGCTTGCGCGAGGTGATCGAACGGGAGCACAAGGTCGAGGGCGACCTGCGCTCCGAGGTGCAGCGCAACATCAAGCGGCTGATGGAGATCGGTTGCTACCGCGGGTTGCGCCACCGCCGCGGTCTGCCGGCGCGCGGGCAGAGGACCAAGACGAACGCCCGGACGCGCAAGGGTAAGCCCAAGACGGTCGGGGTGCGGCGCAAGAAGTAGGGTCCGCGGCAGCGATGCGGGTGAGAAGGGCGGAGAGATCGGCGTATGCCTAGGGAAAAGCGGGACCGGAAGACGCGCGTCAAGCGCAAGGAACGGCGCCACGTCGAACGCGGCGTGGCCCACATCGCGTCGTCGTTCAACAACACGATCGTGACCATCACGGACCCCCAGGGCAATGCCATTGCCTGGGGTACGGCGGGGACCGAGGGCTTCAAGGGCAGCAAGAAGGGTACGCCGTTCGCGGCTCAGATGGCCGCCGAGCGCGCCGGGCGCACAGCGGTGGAGCACGGGATGCGCGAGCTTGAGGTGTGCGTCAAGGGCCCCGGACCCGGGCGTGAAGCCGCCATCCGCTCGCTGCAGTCGGTGGGCCTTGAGGTCACCGCGATCAAGGATGTCACGCCGGTGCCGCACAACGGCTGCCGGCCGCCCAAGCGTCGGCGCGTCTAGGGCAGATCGCGCCTCTGGGCGCAGAAGGAGGTCCGCGGTTTTTGGCCAGGCAGACGGATCCGGTGTGCCGGCTGTGCCGGCGCGAGGGCATGAAGCTGTTCCTCAAGGGCCATCGCTGTTACAGCCCGAAGTGTCCGATCGAGCGGCGGGCGAACCCGCCGGGGCAGCACGGCGACAAGCGGCCGCGGCGCCAGAGCGATTTCCGCCCGTACCTGCGTGAGAAGCAGAAGGTGCGGCGCATTTACGGCGTTGCCGAGCGCCAGTTCCGCGGATACTTCCGCCAGGCCAGCAAGAGCAAGGGCATCACAGGCGAGGCCCTGCTGACCTTGATCGAGCGCCGACTGGACAACGTGGTTTTCCGGCTCGGCTTTGCCAGCAGCCGGCCCGAGGCGCGCCAGATCGTGAACCATGGACACATCCAGGTCAACGGCCGCCGCGTGGACATCAGTTCCTTCCTGGTCCGCCCGGGTGATGTCGTCGCCGTGCGGGAGCGCAGCCGGGCCCTGCCGCTGTTCAAGGACCGCATGGCCCAGGCCGAGGTCCGGGCCGTGCCGGAATGGCTGGTGCGGGATCTGAGTGCGATGCAGGGGACGGTCTCGCGGTTGCCAGAGCGGGAGAACGTCGACGCCACCATTCAGGAGCGCCTGATCGTCGAGTTCTACTCGCGTTAGACCCAAGCGCCCGGTCGGTCGGCGCTGTCGGAGCTGCCTCGGGCGTCCCGTGGGCAGAAACGGGGAGAAGGGGTGCACGAACGTGTCGATACCTGCCACGGCGATGGGGTTCCCAACGACGCTGGACGGGGGGCGGACTTCGATGCTGGAGATGGAGAAGCCGGCCATCGAGTGCGTCGAGAGCAACCCGGAAGGTACGTATGGCAAGTTTATCGTCGAGCCGCTGGAGCGGGGCTACGGCACCACGCTCGGCAATGCGCTACGGCGCATCCTGCTGGCATCGCTGCCGGGTGCGGCGGTCACGGCCGTCCGCATCGACGGAGTGCTGCACGAGTTCTCGACGATTCCCGGTGTTCGCGAGGATGTAACGGACATCATCCTGAACATCAAGCGCCTTGGGGTGCGGATGTACGGTGAAGAGCCGCAGACGGTGCGCATCGAGGCCGAGAACGAGGGGCCGGTCACCGGCGCCGACATCAAGTGCGGCCCTGAGGTCACCGTCCTGACCCCGGACCTGCACATCGCGCAGTTGGACCGCAACGGCCGCTTGGTGGTCGAACTCACCGTCGAGGCCGGACGCGGGTACCGCCGGGCCGAGCGCAACAAGCAGCCGGACCAGGCGATCGGCATCGTCCCGGTTGACTCCATCTTCACTCCGGTGCGGCGCGTCAACTACACGGTGGAAAACACCCGTGTCGGGCAGGACACCGACTATGACCGCCTCACCCTGGAGGTGTGGACCAACGGCGGCATCCGGCCCGACGAGGCGGCCAGCGCCGCGGCGCGCATCCTCGCGGCACACCTGGAGCTGTTTTCTGGACTCACGGAGCGCGGACACGACGCCCGGGTGCTGGCGGACCGGCAGGAGGACGAGCAGGTCCGCCTGCTGGAGCGCCCGATCGAGGAGCTCGAGTTGTCGGTGCGGTCCTTCAACTGCCTCAAGCGCGCCGGGATCAACACCATCGGCGAACTGATCAGCCGCAGCGCCGACGACATGATGCGGGTGCGCAACCTGGGCCGCAAGTCGCTCGAAGAGGTGGAAGAGAAACTCGTCGCTTTGGGCCTCGGCCTGAAGCCGGCGGACGAGTAGGCCAGATCCAGGCAAGGAGTGGAATCCGATGGGCCATCGCAAGCTTGGCCGACGCACCAACCATCGCAAGAGTCTCTTCCGCAACCTGGTGACGTCGACCCTGCGCCATGAGCGTATTGTGACGACGGTCCCGAAGGCGAAGGATCTGCGCACGCCCCTGGACCACATGATCACGCTGGGCAAACGTGGCGACTTGCATGCCCGGCGCCAGGCGCTGGCGTACCTGGTGGACGAGGATGTGGTGAACAAGCTGTTTTCCACCATCGCACCGCGTTATGCGGACCGTCCAGGTGGATACAGCCGCATCATCCAGATCGGGGCACGGCGTGGCGACGCGGCGCCGATGTGCGTGCTCGAGTTGGTCTGAGTTGGTTCCGACCGGGTCAGGGCGCGAAGGAACGGCGGGCTGTGGCCCGCCGTTCCTGTCGTTGCGGGGTGTGGGCCACGCCGTGGGTGCCGCGCGGCGGATCGTCCTGTCCGGCGTGTCGTTCGACTTGGAACTCGGCCGTTTCGTGGCGCTGCTCGGCGCCAACGGTTCCGGCAAGACCACCCTTGCCCGGCTGATCTGCGGGCTGACCGTCCCGGACCACGGGCGGGTCTGCAGTCGCGGCCAAGACACCGCCTCCGCCGCGGGCCGCGCGGTCGCGCGCCGGTCGTGGGCCCTGGTGGCGCAGGGGGTCGACCTGCCCTGCCTGCGCGCGACTGTGGCGGACGAGGTCGCATTCGGCCCCGAGAATGAAGGTCTTGCCCCCTCCGCCGTCGCGCACCGCGTTGAGACCGCCCTGGCCGCCGCGGGGCTGACCGGGTTGGCCCAGCGGCACCCACGAACACTCTCCGGTGGCCAGCGCCAGCGGCTCGCCGTCGCCTGCGCGCTGGCGCTGGGGTGCGACGGGCTCTGCCTGGACGAGCCGACGGCCCTGTTGGACGGTCCGGGGTCGGGCTCGCTGCGGGCCCTGGCCCTGCGGTTGCGGGCCGCCGGGCATGTGGTGCTGTGGATCACGCAGCGGCTGGAGGAGGCGGTCGAGGCCGACCGCGTGCTGGTGCTTGAAGGCGGGCGACTGACCGCGGACGGTCCGCCTGGCTCGGTGCTCACAGCCCCGCCGCGCGGCCTGGGGGTGTTGCCGGTGGTGCGGCTGGCCGGGGCGCTTGCCGCCGTCGGGGTGGATCCAGGGCCGTCGCCGCTTCGGGTGGAGGACCTGGTGCGGACGATCACCGCGCGCAAGCCGTATGCGTGCCGCGGGCCCATCCGGCGGCCGCGCGCCGTGGCGCGGCGAGGCGGGCCGGTGCGCCTGGGTCTGGAGGGCGTCTCCCACGGGTTCGGACGCATTGCCGCCCTGAGGGGTGTCCACATGGCGTTGCGGGCCGGGGAATGCGTCTGCCTGCTGGGCGCGACGGGTGCGGGCAAGTCCACCCTGCTGCAGATCGCGGCCGCCCTGCTGCGTCCTGGGGCTGGGCGTGTCGCCGTCGCCGGGCGGTTTCCCTGGGAGGCGCCCTGGTGGCGTCGGGGTGCGGCCTTGAGGGCGGCGCGCCGTGAGGCGGGACTGGTCTGGCAGCTGCCGGAGCGTCAGTTCTTCGGCCAGACGGTGCTCGATGAGTTAGCGTTCGCGCCGCGCAACGCGGGGGCCGGCCCGGGTGCCGCACGCCGGGCCGCACAGCGGGCCGCGGCCGACGTCGGGCTGGACCCGGGATTGCTGGGGCGTTCACCCTTCAGTCTCTCTGGCGGCGAGGCGCGGCGGGTCGCGATCGCCGCCCTGCTGGCCGCCGGCCCCGCAGCCCTCCTGCTGGATGAACCGACGGCCGGCCTGGACGCCGCGGGCCGGGCGGCGGTCCGGTCGACCGTGCGCAGGCTGCGCACGCGCGGAGTCGGCTGCCTGGTCGTGACGCACGACGCGGAGTTCGCAGCCGGCCTCGCGGATCGGATCGCCGTGCTGCACGCCGGGCGGATCGTTGCGGCGGGCCGGCCGCAGGCGGTGTTTGCCATGGGCGCGGCGCTGGAGCGGTGGGGGGTGGAACCGCCGGCCGCGGTCCGGCTGTTGCGGGGCCTGCGGGCGGCCGGCCTCGCGGTACCTGTGGCTGCGACGGGACCAGGCGCGGCGGCGGCGATGGTCGCCCGGGCCCTGTCGGACGCGGCGGCGGGGGTGCGCCGATGACCGATGTGGCACCCCTTGGCCGAGTGGACCCGCGCGCCAGGCTGGTGGCGGCGGTGGCGCTGGCGGTGCTGACGCTGGCGGCGCACGGTTGGGCCGGTCTGGCGGTGGTCGGTCTGGGGACGCTCGGGTGGCTCGCCGCCGCCGGCGTGGGGCCGCGGGGGGTGTGGCGCGGACTGCGGCCGCTGCTGCCGCTGATGGTGCTGACCGTCGCGGCAGCCGCGGTTACCGGTCCGGTCGGCGCCGCCGGCGGCGGCCTCGCCGGTGCCGCCCGTCTGGCCGTTTGGGGAGGGCAGTCGCTGGGTGTGACGGCGACCACGGACCCCCTGGCGCTGTGCCAGGCCGCGGCCTGGCTCCTTGGGCCCCTGCGCTGGGTCGGTGTGGACCCCGACGAGATCGGCTGGATGGCGACCCTGGCGGTGGGGTTCCTGCCGCTGCTCTCCGAGGAGGCCGACCGTATCCGCCTGGCCCAACTGGGACGGGGTGCGGGCGGTGGTGGACTCGCGGCCCGCGCGGGCGCCGTCTCGGCGTTCGCCATGGCGCTGTTCGTGGCCGCGGTGCGCCGGGCGGACGCGGTGGCGCAGTTGTTGGAATCGCGCGGTTTCGAGCGGCGGGTCCGCCGCCGGGCCGCGCCACTGCGGCCGGGTGCCGCCGAGGCGGTCACGGGCATCGCTCTCCTGCTGCTTGGGGGGTGCGTGCTTTGGCGGGTGGTCCCGTGAGTGACGGTGGACGCCATGTCGCGCTGATCGTCTCCTACGCGGGTACGGCCTACGCCGGTTTCCAGCGCCAGCCTGGGAGGGTGACGGTCCAGTCCCGCCTGGAGGAAGCCCTGAGCGACCTGGCGGGCCAACCGGTCCGCCTGCGCGGGGCGGGGCGCACCGATGCCGGGGTCCATGCGGCGGGCCAGGTCGTCGACGCTTGGCTGCCGGCCTCGGTGCGCTTGCCGGCGGCACGGCTGCCGCTGGCCCTGGGGCCTCGGCTGCCGGCCGATATCGGTGCGGCGGCCGCCTTCGAGGTGGCACCCGCCTTCGACGCGCGGCGCAGCGCCGTCTCCAAGCGCTACCGTTACCTGATCTGGCGGGGCCCGACGCCGTCGCCCTTCTTTCGAGCCCATGCCTGGGGCTATGCCGGTCCGTTGGCGCTGGCCGCCATGGAGCAAGCCGCCCAAGCGCTGATCGGCCGCCATGACTTCCGCGCCTTCGCCGGTGCGGCCCGGCCCGTGGAGGATGCGCACCGGACGGTGCACGACTGCGCGGTGTGGGTGGATGGGCCGTGGCTTGCGGTGGAGGTGGAGGCCGACGGCTTTCTCTACCGGATGGTGCGGGCGATCGTCGGTACGCTGGTGGAGGTGGGACGCGGTGTGCGCCGCCCGCAGGAGGTGGCACGCCTGTGCGCCGGCGCCCCCCGGTCGGCCGGGGGTCCGAGCGTTCCGCCCCAGGGGCTGTGTTTGCTATGGGTGCGGTACCCGGATGGCAGCGGCCTGCCGCCGCCGGGTCCGGCCTGGCCGCCGCCGCCGGGTCCCGCACCGGAACGGGCGCTCTGAGCCGAGCCTACCGGAAGGCGCTTCTAACGCTTGGGGCGGCCCGCCGTCACGGTCCCGAGTCGCCGGTGGGTGGTTTGCGGTCGGTGGGAGCCGTCGGCGTCATGCGGCGGACGGCGATCCGGCCGAAGGCCTCCAGGTCGTCGATACCTTCTCGTAGCGCGTGATAGACGATTTCCAGATCCACATCGTCGTAGGCGTGCACCAGAACGTTGCGGAAGCCGGCCATGTCGAGTCAGCACTCCAGTTGCGCCGATGGGATGGCCGCACCCTGGGCCAGGGCCACGAACTGCGCTTTGCGCAGCAGCACTTCGTCGCGCGTCATGCCGTCGCGGCCAAGACAAAGCCTTCCGCCCGCGCCGGAATGGCCAGTCCCCCCCATCCGTGCGGCACTGTGCCTAGGGCGCCACCCGGGGGCACGTCGTCTGGAAGCCGGCGCAGGGGGCATCCGCGGATGACATTCGTTGTACCGCTATACCGCGTTCTTGCAGCCAGCGCCCCATCACCAGTCCGTGGCGGTGCGATTGCGTGGGGGACGCGCCACTAGCACCAGCGGGTTGACTGGGCCGCGGTCAGACCGTTTGGCCCGGACCACCTCGCCAGGCCCGCCCCGCCCCAGGTGCCTGGGTAGTCGTTCGTCCGCCGTCACCACGAGATCCGCCCGCGGCGCCACCGGAGGTCGGAGGTGCAAAGAACGCCCTCAGCGCGTCGCGCTGGAGCGCGTAATGCGGTTGCATGTCGTGCCATATCGCCAGTTGCCGGCAGCAGGCTTCCAGACGACGCCCCGGATCGCGGTCCAAGAGCAGCGGGGCATCGCGGAAGATGAGCGCGAAGGTCACGGGTGAGACGCGCTCGATGTCGAGCACGTCTACCGCTAGGCGCAGGGTGTCCCGAAGTTCGTCGGCCAGCCGGCCGCGGTGCAGAGCGGCTTCGAAGGCGGGCCGGTGTTTGGGGAAGAGGACGGCGAGGTCGAGATCGCTTCCGGGACGTTGCCCCCCGGTGGACCGCGATCCAAACATCCGCACCGCGTCCACGTCGGGCTCACGCTCCAAGCGGCGGCGCAAGAGGACCAGCAGATCCTCTCCCGCCATGCGCCACCACCCCCACGGCTTCATGCACCATTTTGGCCAGGAGCCAGTTGCGGCATCATGCTGTGGGCGGGGGATGCCGCGCCCCTGGAAAGTGGACAGGGACGCTTGACTTTCCCCTGTCTGTGGCTGGAAGATATCGACACTGGGGGCGTGTGGTTCCCCCAGGGTGGCGGGTGAACGGTCCCCTCCGCCTTGAGCGGTGCCCTGCCGCAGGAGTCGTGCGGATGAGTAAGGGCCAGGGTTGCCGGCAACTGCGGGAGGTATCGCCGTTCGTGGCGAAACATGGGCATAAGATCTGTTCCCCGCACCGTGTTTTGGCGGCCGTGCCGGGAAACAGCGTCCGGTACGTAAGAACACAGACGCTCAAACAGGTCCGGGACCGGACTTGTCGCCGGGAGTTCCCCGGAGACACGAAACGCCTGTGGAGCGGAGGGCTCTGGCCAGGAGAACGGCCTGGTGAAACCAGCCGCAACGAAGCAGGAATCTCCAAGCAGGAAACTGACCGCGCCAGCGGCGGGAAACAAAAGGCTATGAAGAGAGGAACGGCGCACGGGAAGGAGCCCATGGTCCGCCACCCCACACCCTTGAGCGGCGGCGGTCCGCAACCGGGTATGTCCGCGATCCCATGACAGACAGCATGGATGGCAAGGGAACGGTGGGCCATGCACTTGCCAGGCGGCAAGCCCTTGCGCGAGGCGGTGGACGAGCGGGAGGCCGCTCTGTTCGTAGGGCGGAGGCGTGAGCTCGACCGGCTCACCGCGGCGCTCGTGCCGCGTCCGGCCAACGCCCGCGTCTTCTATGTGCAGGGTGCGCCAGGGGTCGGTAAGTCCGCTTTGCTGCGGGCGTACCGGCGCTTTGCAGCCGGCATGGGCGTCGCCGCGGTCCTGCTGGATGGGCGGGTGGTCGAACCGACGCCGCCAGGGGTGCTGCGGGCGATTGCCAGCTACGCGTCCGTGGGGCCCGGCGCCGGCGATGTGCCGCCCTCGGCGGCGTCGGTCATGCGCGCGCTGGACGGGCTGGCGACGACGGCTGGCCTGCTGCTTCTGGTCGATGCTTACGAGGAACTCCTGCACTGCGACCGCTGGCTGCGCAGCGAGGTGTTCGGCCCGCTGGGTCCTGGCGTGGTCCTGGCCCTTGCCGGCCGCAGCCGTGCCCGCGACCTCTGGCCCGCGGACCGCGCCTGGCGCGGACAGGTGGAGGAGGTGCCTCTGAGCGACATCCCTGAGTCCGAGGCACACGAACTGCTTTCGCGTTACGGGGTCGCGGCGGAAGGCCTGCGGCGGGCGGCGGTATCTGTTGCCGGTGGGCGGCCGCTGCTGCTCGGGCTGGCGGCCGACGCCCTGGCCGATGGGGGAGGGCCCGTCACCCCCGTCCCCCAGGGAGACGGGTTGGGGACTCTGGTCCTGAGCTTCATCGAACGTCTCCTGCATCCCGATTCCGCGCGGCGCGCCTGGAAGGCCGACGACGACAGCCCCGCGGGTCTCTGCCTCGCCGCTGCCTCCACGTTGCGCACCTTCGACCGCGAGGTCCTGGGCAGCATGCTGGAGCCGTCCATCGTGGCCCAAGGCTGGCCGGTCCTGGCCGGTCTGCCCGTGGTTCGGCCCAGCGGCGGGCGGTTCCTGATGCACGAGGTGGCCAGGGAACAGGTCTGCGCGGCTGTGCGGGAGCGGCGGCCATGGACGGTGCGGCGCTGGCGCCGTTTGGCCATCGAACACCACCTGGCGGCGGTCGCGTCCGGCCGGCCCACGGAAGTAGCGGAGGCGCAGTGGGCGGAGATCACCTCTCTTGCGACCGAGTGCCTGTGGCACACCTGGCTCTATCCGGAATCGGAGGCCGCCGTGCGGTGGTGCTTCGAACGGGGTGCCTCCGCGGTGGACCTGCCGCAGTTGGTGCATTGCCGCGAGGAAACGCTGGCTCGCACCTTCGGGGTGGGGCGGGGCGGCCTTGATCTCGTGCCCGCAGAGGTTTCGGCCCTCCTCGCCGCCTACCCGGAGGGGTTCGTGCTGGCCCGTGGGGAGACGGGGGATGTCCTCGGCTACGTGGTGGCGGTACCGTTGCTGCACGCGACCCGGACGGCCCTGATGGGTGAGCCGGCGACGGCCGCTTACCTGCGCTGGCTCGGTGACGGCGCACTCGGAGCGATGGAGGGACGACTACTCACCGTCGGGCAGATGGGGCTGCGCGACCCGGCAGACGAACTCTACTTCGCGCTCTTTCGCGAGGTGTTCAAAGAACTGGTCCACTACCGCCAGATCGTTGTGCTTACGGCTCTACCGGCGGCGGAGTGTTTCGCGCCCCTGGTCGGCGGAGCACGCGTCCCCGGCTTCGAAGTCCTGCTTCCCGGCCGGCACCTGCCCAACCGAGCCTACCGCATCGACGTGGCGGGTATCGGCTACGCCCGCTGGTTGGAGAACCTCGTCGCCCCGCCCGGACTTGCGCCGGTCCCGGTCGACAAGCGCGTAGCCGCGGCCAGGGAGGCCTTGGAGGCCCTGCACGAACCGTCGCGATTGCGTGACTGCGCGGTCGCCCGGCACTGTGCGGCCGTCCTGGGCGACGGCGGTCCACGGCGCGTGCGCGCCTGGGTGCTGGACGCGCTGGACGGCGGCCGTTTTTCCTGCGCGTTCGGCGCAGACCTGCTCCGCCGCTATTACGTGGAGCGCGAGGCTCCACACGAAGCGCTGGCCGAAGCCCTGCACCTGTCCCGCCGTACCTACTTCCGTCACCTGCACCAGAGCCTCGCCGACCTCGGTGACCTGCTCTTCCGCTGAGCCCGCGGCCGGTTCCGCCGGCCATGTGACAGCTTCTATCGGCGTCGCCCCGTGGCGGCCCGGCGCATGCCGTGCGCTCCCGATGTGCGCCCGTTCATGGATGAACCACCCAGAACAATGGCACTACCCTGACACTGCCGCGCCGCCCGGTGGCCCCGATCATGGGAGCCGAGGGTCGGTATGGTGGCGGTCTGTGCCATGCGGTGTGCGGTTCTGGGCGGTGACCGGGGTGGTTGGCGGACCGCGAGGCGTTGCGGGGCGGCGACGATACCCGGAGCGCTGGTGGGCAGCGGCGAGCCCCTCGGGGGGTACCCGAACGAAGGCAGGGACCAAGTGATCGGGGGGATCGTGATGGGCAGCGGAATGCCGGGGGCGGGGACTCCGGCTGGCGGGGGCAGCGGCGTCGCCCCCCACCTGGCGGCGGGTTTCGCCTATCTCTTCGGGTTCGTCGGCGGCATCGTCTTTCTCGTCCTTGAGCGTCAGGACCGGACCGTGCGTTTCGCCGCGATGCAGTCCGTCCTGCTGTCCGCGGCCTGGCTGGCGGTATGGGTGGCCGGCTCGGTCCTGTTGGCCATCGTCGGACTGGTGCCGTTGTTGCGCTTGGTCGTCTTCGCGCTGGCGGCGCCGCTGAGCCTTCTGGTGGGGCTCGGGTTCCTCGTGGCCTGGCTGCTTTCGGCGCTGCTTTCCTTCCGAGGGCAGGCGGTGCGCTTGCCGTTCCTGGCGGATCTGGCGGAGCGCTTCCTGCCCATGCTTTGAGCCGGCCCCGGTCCCGCACCTCGTTGCCGCGGCGCGCACTCCAGAGACAGGGCGCACGGGCGCAGAGGCACAAAGGAGAGGGGTTTGCATTGCGAACGAGCGGTTCGTCGTGGCTCGCCGTCCCGGTGCTTGCGCTACTGTTCATGGCCGCCTGTGGGGGGCCGGCGGCGCCGCAGAAGGCTTCAAGCGCCCACACCGGGGCCGTCTCGGGTGGCGGCGGCGGTAAATCCGCCACCTCTCCGGCCGGCTCCGCCGGAACATCCGCGCCGGAGCACGCGTGGGGCGGGGGCGCGGCATGGGGCTCCCTGGCCAAACTCGGCAACTACGCGTACCAGGGCGTCATCACCACATCAGACGGCGGCAAGAGCGTCACGGTGACCGTCCAGGCCCGCTACCACAGCCCGACCAACTACGAATTGACGATCCGACAGGGCAAGCAGCACCCGTCGCAACTGATCCTGGCCTCCAACGGCCACCGCTACTTGGCGCATGGCGGCCAGCAGGCGCCGATGGACCTGGGTGCGGCGGGCAGCAAGAGCCCGTTCGGGGCCCTCTTCGACGCCTACGAGATGCAGGTCATCGGGCCGTGGACGGGGTTGTTCACGGGTAGCCGTGGGACCTACAGCGGGCCCTGCTCCGTCTTGGGCCGCGGCGGTAGCGCGTTTCGCGTGGGCGGGTCCACGCCGGCCGGAGTCGGCGCGTTGACCGGACTGGGCGAGAAGGTGGCGGGCTCGGCGTGCATCGATGCGCGCACCAAGGCGGCCCTGAAGGCCGAGTTCGACTGGTCCATGGGTTCGGGCAGCAAGACCGTGACCTACTCGGATCGCTTCCAGGTGGTGGCGATCGGCACGGTGCCGGCGATCGCGGCTCCGAGCGGGGCCAAACCGTTTCCCGGCGCACCCGGCGCCTGAGGCGGCGACGGGGGGAAGCCCGGTGGTGGACCGGCACCAGGTGCCGAAGGCCTGGGGGAGGCCGGCAAGCGCGGGCGGAGCGCAGTTGCGGCGGTTTCTGGGGTGGGCCCTGACCCTGCGCGGTTCTCACCGAATATGTACGGGTGCGCGAGGTACCGTACTGATCCGGCGATTCGGGTGACCTCACCCTGGCGTTTGCGTCCACGGTGCACAAGGCGCAAGGTGGGGAGTTCGGGCACGTGGTGTTCGCGTTGGCCCGGGACAGCTTCAAGTTGTTGGACCGGTGCTTGGTGTACACGGCCCTGAGTCGGGCGCGGGACAGCGTGGTGGTGGTCCGCGAGGAGGGCGCCATGGAGCGGGCGGTGGCGAACGCCGCAGAGACGCAGCGGAATCAGGCGCTGGGGTAGGGGGGCAGAGGGGCCGGCCCAGGCGGAGGGAGCGGCGGCGAATGTATAGCTATTTGCGACATGTATAGGAGATATTTCTATACATTGCGGAAACGGTTATGCTTCCGCCATGGATCGAGCGGTGAACCCGTACAGTCCCGGGGCTGGGGTGCGGCCTCCTGCGCTCGTTGGTCGAACCAAACAGATTGAAGATGCAGACGTTGCGCTGCGTCGACACCTGGCGGGCCGGCACGCAAAAGGCATGATGCTCACAGGTCTCCGAGGGGTGGGCAAGACCGTTCTCTTGGCTGAGTTCGGTCGGCGGGCCGCCGCACTCGGTTATCTTCACGAGCATCTTGAAGCCGATGAACATGCCAAGTTGTCTGCCGCGATGGGGACTTTGCTTCGGAAGGTTCTACTGCGCCTCAATGCCAAGCATCTCCGATCTTCCTATGTGCGTGAAGCGCTCGGTGTTCTCAAAGGGTTTACTATTTACTGGAACCCTTTGCCTGGACTTGTGATTGACGGCCCACCCATATCGGGACCTGCGGACAGCGGAGACTTGGCTGTGGATGTTTGTGGGTTGCTGTGTGAGGTTGGCAAGGCTGCACAGGCACACCGCACGGGCGTCTTCCTGACTATCGACGAGATTCAGTATCTGGAACGCGGGGACTTCGGAGCCCTGGTGCTTGGGTTGCATCGTGCGGCGCAGTTGTCTCTCCCGGTGATGATCGCAGGAGCCGGCTTGCCTTCTCTCCTCGCCTTGGCTGGAGAGGCCAAGTCCTACGCAGAGCGGATGTTTGATTTCCCGAGTATTGGATCTCTGGCTGTCCCGGAGGCCGGGGAGGCAATTGCAGCCCCCGCCGCCAAGGAAGGGGTCCAATGGGAGGACCCCGCGATCCAAATGGTTGTCGAACGGACGCAGGGCCATCCGTATTTCCTCCAAGAGTTTGCGAAACAGGCTTGGGATGCGGCCCCTGGTCCGGTCCACATTCGGTTGTCCGATGTTAAGGCCAGCCTGGAAACGACCATGGCCGAACTTGACGCCGGATTTTTCCGCGTTCGATTTGATCGGACTACGGACGCGGAACGGGCTTACCTTCGTGCGATGGCGTCCTTGGGACCGGGGCCGTTTGCGACCAGTGCTGTGGCCAAGGTGTTAGGACGGACGACCAATCAGGTTGGTCCGGTTCGCGATGGACTTATCAAGCGTGGCCTGTGTTACGCGCCACGCTGGGGACAAATCGCGTTCACCCAAATCCCGGCGCGACCCGTAGATGCCCCCGGCTTCAGCCGTGGGACAGGGGCGCGCCTCCCTTCCTTGTTCGCATGCAGCGAACGTGCTATACTATGGACATGAAGCAGGTTGTGCAGGTGAAGTTGCTCGCCGATCCCGAACAAACAGTCGCGCTTCTGCGTACCATGGAGGCGTTCAATGCCGCCTGCAAC
>JAJZXK010000012.1 GCA_021806565.1 Bacillota bacterium
ATGTAGTAGAGCTCGTCTCTGAAATACCCGTAACGGGTCGAAAGGAGCATATGCAGGACGAAAACCCCGGTGGCGAGCAGGATCGGAATCCAGCGATCGATGGGCCGCCGTGGCGGCGGGACGCGCCCCTCCCCGGTTCCGGTCACCATGCTCCGGCCCCTCCCCCCCCGAATGGATCACCCGCACAACCAACTCAATACAGCGGCGCCGCCATCACGTTCTTCCGTGCCGCCGGCCCCTTCGACATCCGCCCCGTCTTGCGCCGCGTGATATCAGTACCCCGAAGAACATTCCCGCCACCCCAATGCTGAAGGTTGCGCACCATACCCCGGTTGACATTCTTAGCCACCTCTCACCTCACCCTATCACACGCGCGTCACACAACCCGCTACGCGTAACGCTCCATGCCGATCACCTGTATCGGCGCTTCACCATGCGTGAACCGCTATGTTCGCGCATGGTGATCGACATGCCCGGATTCGGTGATCGGCATGAGTGGACCGCGCACATGGGCGTCAGCGTCGGGTGCAGCCGTGCTAGTCCGTGCCCTTGCGCCAGATGACTGAACTGCGGGTGCATTCACTGAAGCCGGCCCCTTCGTAGAAAGCGCGCAAGTGCTCTCCCGACTGGAGGAGGACTGCGTCTGCCCCCATTTTTCGGGTCTCAGCCCTCATGGCGTGGAGCAAGATGGTTCCGATGCCTTGGTGCCGACAAGCCTTGTCGACTTCCACCCCAAACAGGCGGGTGTAGCCTCCCAGGTGGGCGCAGTAGACCCAGGCTAGAAGCTCTCGTCTCCTGAACAACCAATACGGCCTGAAGAGCCGCGTGAAGCCGAGTTGGAGAGGTCGCACCTTCTCGAACCACTCCGCCGTGTAGTACCGACGAGCTTGCACCAGTGCCTTGAACCACGAAAGGTACTCGTCATCGGCCGGGACAACGAGCGTGCAGTCGGTGGGAAGGCTTTCCTCCAAGGGTGGAGCGGAAAAGAAGATGGCAGTATCGACATCGTACCCTTTCTCACGGAGGGGCCCTTGCCACAGGCCCCGATCCAGACCCGGGGGATACACATCGTACCGATTCGGTCTTTCAAGACCCTTCTCTTTGTGGAACCTCTCGACCTGGCCAACGATCTTTTCGAAGGACCCGACGCCGGACAACTTGACGCCCACCGCACGGTTAAAGTCGCCGCCCCACGGAACGGAGGGATGGTGCATATGGACGAAGTCTGCATACTCCACCGGCCGGCTCCCGAAAGCCCGAGAACACTCAATCTCTGACTCAACCGCTCTTCTGGCCCAGTCCATTTCTCAGCTCCCCGGCAGGTGCACTGCAGTCACCATCTCGCTAAGGCCCTTGGTTCCGCACCGCCCGGTGCCCGGGAGTATCCCAAACTTTACGGCGATCGGAAGGGGATCGTTTCGGAGCCCGCGATGCGGACGGTTCGACACGGCCTTGCGGGGTCCTGGAAGGGCATCGGTCGCGACGGAGCACCTGAGGTTATAGGCGTTTCATACCTTCGGGGACCGAAGGGCGCGCACATCGGGCCCGAATGGCTCTGAGGGGAAACGATAGGGACCCGCCCGTTCCTGATGAATGGTTTTGCGTGGGGGCGATCGAGTGGGCGCATGGTGGGAGCCGTTGTTCGAGACCGGCGGTACCATGGACGATGGCGTGCTGCGGTTCGGAGACGGCCCCGAACCCTGGCCGCCGGACGGCCTCCGTGGACTGCTCAGGGGGCGATGGATAGAGATCAACTGGCATCGATCGGTCGCCGAGGGCATCCACGCCATAGCGACCTACGACAACGCTACGTCCTCCCGGTTGGGAGACGCTGCGCGCGTCCGTTGGACCGAGCACCTGCGCGCCATCGCCTTCGCCGAGGGGCCCGTGTGTGAGGTCGCCGCCGGTCCGGGTGGCGGGTGGATGCCCAGGATCTTGACTTGGAACCCGGGTGCCCGCGTCGTCGTCAACGACTGGTCTCCGGGGGTGCTGCGCCTGTGGAAGGACTTCCTTGGTCGCGCTAGACCGGATGTCCGACTGTGCTTCGCCGCCTTCGATGCCGCCCGATGCACTTTTCGACCAGGGACTCTTTCGGCCGTCACGAGCTTCGGCGGCCTGGAGAATGTGCAGGGCGGCGACCCCGATCCTATGCAGCGAGCTATCGAGTGCATGTACGCGGCATTAAGGCCCGGCGGCTTTCTGCTAGCTCAGGAGCATACTTTCGATGCGGCGGACTGGGCTCATCTTGGCACCGCCCAGCGCAGCGCATGGAACGAGCGGTTTTGGGACCTCACCCTTACCAAGGGAGAGCGACTACAGCGGGCGGGGTTCGAAGTCGTGGATCGGCAACTGGCACCAGGTAAGACCATGGACCCCGGCAATGACGGGATTGCGGTCACAGCGGCCGAGTTTGGTGTGATCCTGCACTCCAAGAACGAGATGCTCTTTGCCAGACGGCCGTAACGGGACGAGGGACGGCCGCGACCTTGCGCGGCGCCGGTTGCACGGCCGCACGAACCGCCGTACTCACTCCCACAGGCGATTGAGGGAGGCACCGTCTCATCGCGAAGGCGTGGCAGCCCAGCCGCTTCCGCTGCATCCTGGTAGGCAGGAACGAACCGGCGCAGGTCGGCGATGGCCGCAACCACCGCGTTGTCGCCCGTCTGCCGCCGGATCGCGTTGGCCATAGCCTCTCCGAGGAAGTGGGCGACGGGCCCGACGAGGCAGTCACTTGGGGTGGCGATTCCCGCGACGTAGGACATGGCTGCCGGAATCTCCCGACCGGACGCCAGGATGGCCAACGTAGAGTCGAGTTCCTGCACCAACTCTGGCAGCCGACACCCATCCGCCTTATCGCGCCGCAATCAGGTGTTGGCGAAGTCGGCGCCGTCCTCATCGGTCATCGCGGGGGCTATGGCCTGTAACCACTCGTCGTCTGTCGGGGTGAAGAAGGCGTTGGCCGTTCCTTCACTCAGGAGCCTGCGCAACGCCCTGGCGGCCGCGGCGGCGGGACCACCGCTCGTTAGCATGCGCCGCGTGCGCAGGTCCCGAGCCTGGCGCCAGTCAAACCCGATGCGAATAGTTTTGTGCACCCCGTGCACACCCCCCCCTGAACCCGTAGGCCCAACAAGTCTTTTGGCCCATCGCCCGCTATCCCTTGCCCCTCACGGCGTTGGCTGCTTTTTCCCTATGCCCACCAGGCTGAAGTCGGGCTTCATCTCTTCCCACAATGAGGTGGTCCTGAGGGTACGCTTTCCAGGGCGAGCACTCTGTCCTCGGATGAGCCCTGGCAGGGGCATGGTGAACTCCGCGTAATCCTGATGGCAAGCCGTCGGACGCAGGCCCAGTAGCGGAGGGCCCGTTGCTGGATGTGTCGCCGCATCCTCGCTCGGCCATCCAGCGAAGGGGTGCGGAGAGCGGGGGGATCGGTCGTGGGGTTGACGCGGCGGCGGTTGCTGGCTGGAGGGGGAGGGCTGGCCTTGGGTGCGGCGGGCCTGGCAGTGGGCGGATGTGCTGCGGGTGCGCGTCAGGGGCAGCGGACCAGCGTGGCCGTCCTACGCGATCAGTTCCCGGGGTTTGAGACGGGAGCCACCGACGCAGTGATCCGTCGTCTACGCCAGGAGGGTCTGGCGGTCGACGTCCTGGACGGTGCGGCCGTGGCCGATGCCACGCACCTCGATCCGGGCCGGTATCGGGCGCTGGTACTCGGTGACGCTCGTTTCTTCCCGGCCGACGGGGTCTCGACCCTGCTCGCCTATCTGAGTGCTGCGGGACATGCCCCGGGAAGCCTGGTGGCCCTTGGCGGACCCTTCCTATCCAACCTGCAGTACCAGGTGGCCGGCCGCTGGGAGACGCGGGAGCAGGCCGTCGCGGCGCTCGCCGCCAAGTCCACTCCGCTCTCGCTGCCGGCCGCGTCGGCCTGGCACCCTGCCGGCCAGGTGCCCTCCAGCCGCATGGCGGTGTCCGAGCGCAGCGGGCAGTTGGACTTCCAGATCCCCAACCTCCAGGGATGGGGCGGTGCCAACGTTCCGGCCAGCCTTCCGGCCGACCACGCCCTCCTGGCCTTTCAGGCCAAGGGCGGCGCCGAGACAAACTGCTTCACCCTGGAGTTGGACGAACGGGACGGTTCGCGCTGGATCGCGGCCGTGCACATCACCAGTAGCTGGCAATCCTATCTGTTGACACCCGCGGACTTCCGGTTCTGGCCGCACCCGCACGTCCCCGGCCGCGGGGGTCCCGGCGATCATCTGCAGCCCCAGAACGCAATCAGGCTTTCGATCGGCGTGGACACTGGGCACTGCGGCGCGGTCTCCGGTCCGCAGCAGTTCGCCCTGCGCGGATTGGGGACCCTGCCCGCCTCGGCACCAGTGCCGGCGCCGCTCTCGTTGCCGACGCTCACCGGGCTTCTGCCCGCACCGGCCGGCGACGCCTATCAGGCCTACACGATCCCCGGAGCCGTCCATCTCGACCTGGAGAACGGGCAGAACCTGGTGAAGAGCCTGCCGAAGATCGGCACCGTCAGCGGCGCGATCTCTGCGGTGTACCGGCCGCGCGGGCTTGGGACCGCATCCTCGCTGACGGGGGCGCCGCCCTATCGCTTCATCCCGATCGTCACCGCCCGTTCGACCGACGGGGCTCTGCGCGGTGCTCCGGGCGCGGTGCTGCGGCACGTCCAGGGTAACCACACCGGGTCGACCTGGACCTTGCTCGGACTGCCTGCCGGCATGCTCCAGACCGCTGCGGCGTATGCCGCGGAGTTCACCGCCCAGGCCCTGCAGTCGACCCTGGGACGAGCCTGGCTGTATGCGGCGGGGGCACAGACCGTGGCCGTCCCGGCCGGCCTGTCCCTACCGCTGGGAGCGACGGTCATCCTGGACCGGCCGTCGGAGAACGTGACCGTGTCCTTCTCCCTGGACGGCAAGCAGGTGGGTAGCCAGCAGGTGGCGCCCAAGCAGGGGGCTCTGGACCGCACATCTCCGGAAACCATGCCCGTGCCGGGGCTGACCATGGCCCAGGCGGGCGCAAGCACCAAGGCGCCGTCCGCGGCCGGCACCCCAACGCTGACGGTCACGCTCTCCCAAGAGGGGCAGACCCTGGACACCATCTCCTATCCCCTACGGGTCTACCCCTCTACGCCCTCGCGCCAACAGGGGCTGGTAACGGTGCGGGGCGGGGAATTCATAGCCGACGGCAAGCCCTTCCACCCCGTCGGCATCAACTACTGGCCGCGTTCCAGTTGCGGCCTGGACACCTCGCTGCGGCGGGCGTGGCTCTTGCCCCCTGTGTATGATCCGGCGATCATCGAGGCCGACCTGACGGAGATGCAACAGCTCGGGTTCAATCTGGTGAGCGGTATCCAGTACAACGACACCGCCCAGGCGCCCGCCCTGCGCGACTTCCTAGCGCGCTGCGATGCGCATGGCATCCGCGCGAACGTCTCCCTCTCGGACGCCGACCCGCGCAGCCCCAACCCCCAGCGGATCACCGACTTCCTGCAGGCGGCCGACCTGCCGCACGATACGGCGGTCTTCGCCTACGACCTGACATGGGAACCGCACTTCGGGTACTTTGCGAGCCGCCAGCGCCAGGCGGGCGCCTGGGGGGCATGGGTTCAGGAACAGTATGGTTCGTTCCCCAAGGCGCAGCAGGCGTGGGGCTACGGCGGGGGGGAGAAGGGGCCCGAGGACAGCCAACTGCAGCAGAGCGGCCCGTGGGACGCCATGGTGGCCGCCTACCGCCGGTTTGCGGATGACCTGATCACTGCAGGGTATGGCCAGGTCTGGCGCACGATCCGCTCGCTCGGTGATCCGCACCTGCTCAGTGCCCGCACGGGCTACGGCGGCACGGGACAGATGGGGGTGGTCACGCGGATGCCGTTCGATCTGCAGAGTGGGATGCTGTATCTGGACTTCACGTCTCCCGAGGGCTACGGGCTTGCTCCACCCCATGCGAACACGCTCAGCGGCGGGCTCACCACAGCCTATGGCCGCGCCGTAGGTGCCGGTAAGCCGGTCTTTTGGGCGGAGTGGGGCGCCAACATCTGGGCGAATGTCGCGGGGCTCCAGGGCCGCCAGGGAGAGCTGTACACCAGCATCTATCACATGATCCAGGTGAGCGCCGCCAACGGTGGCGCGGGCTGGTGGTTCCCGGGCGGATATCGAGTGGACGAGAACTCAGACTTCGGGGTCTTCAATCCCGACGGGACGCCGCGCCCCGCGGCACAGGCCACCTCCGCGGCCGCGAGCCAGATGGCGGCATCCGGGCCGCCGTCGACCCCGGACGTCTGGATCGACGTGGACCGGGACCAGTATGTGCAGGGCTACGCCGGCGTCTGGTCCGCCCTCTGGCCGAGCTACGTGCACCAACTCGGGGCGGGACACCGCCCAGGGGTGCGCTTGGCGGGCAGCGGTACCACCTCCGCGAACTGCCCCCTCACCGCCTTGGGTGGGGGCGCCTACCCAGGCTTCGGCCCGCTGCAGTTTCTGAACGCCGCCTTTGCGCACGTGACCACAGGTGGGGCCGAGGTGCACAGCGGGGCCTCCCTCACTGCTCCCGCGCAGTTGGATGTGACGGTGGGCAACACCGCCACATCCAACTGGGTGGACAACGTGGCCCTGTCCATCCGCCTCCCGGATGGTAGCGTCCAGTACCGGCCGCTGCCCCAGGGCTCCGTGGACTACCTGCAGTTGGTCACGCTGAAGGGCGTCCAACTGCCCGCCGTGCATGGCACGATCCGGCTCCGCATGGAGGCGCGGGGCCGGGCCGCCTTCGGGCCCGTCTTTGAACTGCAACTCTGAACACGCGGGGGAGGCGCGACTACGGTTTGGCCAAGCCGCTGGTCCCGCTGTCCGCCCAAAGCCGGCCATTCGGCGGCGTCGCCGGTGCGCAGGCCGGGAGGGTTGCCTCCGATGCGGCGCCGCAGTCCGGACCACCCTCCGGCGGAAGCAGGGAGGGGACAAGGGATCAAGTAGTGCAACACTGACTGAAACTCTCGGCCATCGAGGGGTCCCTCCCCCGAAATACCACTGCCGACCGCTACATATCTATGTCGGACCAAGGCCAGGCGACGCAGGCCTCCCCCAGGCAGGCGTTATACACCTGCCGTGCCGCCTCCAGTCTCGCGGCCAGCCGCTTGCCCAGCACCCAACCCACGCGCAAGGGCAACGCGCAGACGAAGGAGGGGCTGCGTGCAGACGTTCTTCTGGTTTTCGATGTATTGCTTGACGACCGCAAGCGGCGCACCCCCCACCGTCGCAACGAAGTAGCTATTCGTCCAAAGGGTCGGCAGCCGGCTGCGCAGGCTGGGCAACTCCTGTCGCAGCAGTCGTGAGGAACCGCCCTTGAGCAGCCGCACCCGTCGATGGCTGCCCAACTGCGGGTCCACCCCGACCAGCAGTTGCACCTGGTCGGGCATGGTCTCCAACTCGGTCACATCGGCCTGCCGCTCGCCCGCGGCCTCGCGCAGGATCTCCTCTTCAGGCGAACATCCACGCCCGCCACAAGCACCTGGCGCCGATACTTCGGCACCACACGACATGGTACTGGCAAGACCAGACCACGTTTCGACTCGCACGCAGCACCGTCCGCATGTTCGCACCACGACCGTGAGACCGCCGACACGCGGCCGGTTTGCCTGACCTACCCCCTACTGGTCTGTCACGCCAGGCATGCGCCGGCCGCGACACTCCCTCAGGGTTGCGGCGACGGGTCGCGCATCCAAGCCAAATCACTTCAGGCACAAACCCGAAGGGCGCGGGCGTACTTCGCGGTCCCCCGGCGCGTTGCTTCACTTCGATCTCCCGCCATCGATCAAATCCACTCTGGTCCGGTTGCGCCCAACCACCAGGAAGACCGCGAACGCGAACGCCGCGCGCGCATGGCAACAGCACTGCATAGCTTGGCGCATGGCGGGCGACCCGGGGCACTGCAGGGAGAGATCGTCGCCCTGCTGGACGAGATGGTGCCGCCCGCGCGCAGCGGCATCCAAACCCGGAAGGGAGCGGTGGGGGGCAACTACCGTCGGCTAGAGCCGACGGCTTGTCCACCCGAATCGGCGGACGTTAGGCCGGTTGCCGGCGGCCCGCCGGGGTCGGATGTACCCACCCCGGCAAGGAGAGGAGCGATCCGGAGCCATGCGCCCACAGCGGTTGTCCGGTAAGCCGGTGCCTTTGGGCGGCGTCTCCTGCCCGCTGTGCTGCGAGCGTTTTACCGGGTGGCAGACTTGCCCACCCGAACCCGCCACGCTCGGTTTGCAAGGTTCCGACCCAATTCTACCGCAAGGGGGGGGGAGCGGCGCTGCCGCTGTCGCCTGAAGGCGGCAGTCCCCGCGCCGCGTGATTTGTGGCGGGTGAAGTGGAAGCCCACACGCTCGAGCTGACCGTCCATGTGCCAGAGTGGGTACCGACGCACGCCGAGCGCGACGGGGCATCCCCCGAGTTTCGCCAGAGCCGCGACCGGCTCATCGCCGACGGCCATACCGACTGTTGGGGATGCGCCCTAGCCGCCCGCAAGGTGCCGGCGGCGGAGGCACACCACTTCGGCGTGGAGTGGTGCGAATGGAACGCCGCCGATTCTGATCGCGTCTTGGCGTTCCTTGAGGCCATCGACCCCTACGGATACGCCGCCAAGATGAAGGGGCAGCCGCTGACCGGCGTCGACGACATCAGGAACCTGCTGATGCTCTGCGTTGGCTGCCATCGGGGCGCACCTCGGCAGCCGGTCGATCGGGCGGCCGAGCCGGGCGGATACGAGGGCGGCGGCATCCATTACCAGCCGTGGCCGGCATGGCTTGCGGAACGGCTGCGCAAGAAGGGGGGTTGACGGCCAGCCGGGGCACGCCCCGGTCATCCAACGCGCTGACCAGACGCGGCACCCACGGATCCTACGACCGCTTCCAGGTCGCGCCAGGAGTGATGGCGGCCGCGGCCGGTTCCACGCCCATTCGCTGCTCTCGACGGTATTGTTCGTCCCCCCACGCGGGACGCGAGGAAGCCGGCGGCGTCACGTGAAGAGGTTCTCGTGCACCGTGCCGGCGGCGAGCGCGTCGCGCCACCACGCGCACGCCGGACCCCGCCGCTGCCGAAATTCGCGCCGCAGTCGCCGAGTCTGCGCCGCGTCGGCCGGAATCGTTAGGTATTGGAGGAAACACAGCGCCATGCGTGCCATCGCAAAGGGAAGCGCCCGGCGTTCGTCCGCCGAAAGCCTCGGCATAGCGTCCGCGTCGTAGCATTCGACCAATGCGCCGAGCGACGCGAAACCGGCGCCGCGCACCTCAAGGGCGTACGCCAGCGGCAGGGCCAGGTCGTCCACGCGCGGGCGCACGCCGGCGAAGTCGAAATCGAGCACCGCCGCGACCTCCGCACCCGCGAACAACACGTTGTTATCCCAGAAGTCGCCGTGCACCGCTTGGTCCGGAAGGTCGATCACCGGGAGCCGCCGCGCCAGGTCTTCTGCGGCGTCTGCCAGTCGTGCCTCCTCTGCGGTGGGCGGCCAGGACGCCACCAGCGCCTTCACGGCGATCGTCGCGTCCAACGCAAGCCCCTGCGGTAGGTGGTTGGCGATGGGCGGCGGCACGGCCACCTCCAGGTCGGCCATGCTCGCGTGCAGCCGCCCGAGCGCTCGCATGCCGGCGCACAGGCGCTCGAAGGAGTCCATCGGGCCGCCGGACACGTACCGCTCGACCTCCAGGACGGTATCTCCGAACCGGCACCATGGCGATCCGTCCAGGGCGGGCCGCACCTCGGGGATCGGCACCCCGCGGGCACGCAGCGTGCGGCGGAGATCCTGCAGCACCTGAAGCCTCGCATCGCTCACCCACGGCCCGTACACGCGCACAACATACCCGTCGAGCAGAACATTGAGGTTGAAGCTGCCGCCCAGGTCGCGCGGCGACACCCCCTGCAGACCGTAGCGGCGCGCGACGAACTCGAAGAGTTCCGGGGAGGCTTCGGGATCCGGGGCGGCGAGCTTTTGCGGATCGCCGTGGTACACCCACATGGGCCGTCCTCCAATCGGCGGGGCCACGCGAGCGGATTGAACACCGCCAGGGGCACACCCTGCGGTCCGCAGTGTGGTCCGCCCGTCGCGTTCCGCCCGGAAACGCACCACCCGGCACCGCTTCGCCTGCTCCCAGCCCGCCAAACCCCACCCCACAGCGGCCGCTGACGGCCCGTGCGCCCTCCCGCAGTCGGGCCGTCCGGGGCCACCCTCGGGCCGCGCGTGAACGGCCGCGACATACCCCCGCGGCTTCGGCGGAAAACTTCCTGCACGTCCTACACACACAGGGGGTTTGCCCTGCCTACCCCCGCCTGGTATACTCCATCACGGACACGCGCACCGATCCGCTACCCCCAGGGTTGCGGCACCGGGTCGCGGATCCGAGCCAAATCGCTCCGGGCGCAAGCCCGCAGCGAGCGGGGGAACCGTCTTCCGGGGCGTATGTCGCCGGACTCCGGCCGCTCGGTCGGTGCGCAGCGACAGGGGCACCCTCGCCCGAGCCCGTCAGCTCACCCCGCCGGCACAGAGGGGTGTCGCGTGTAGGCCTGGTCGGACCGGCCGCTGCGCGTCGCGCCCTTTCCATCCGCACCGCTCCGGCGGTGCTGGCTCTGGAAGGAGGCCGCAGACGATGAAGTTGCTTCTCGAAGATGCTTGTCGCGTCAAACACACACGGATACACGCCCCGGCGAGTTCCACCTCGCCTGGATCCTTTACCCACCATCCCCCCGGCCGCACGGAACCGCCGGCCGTCCTGCCGATCCGTGACGGTCCACTGCTGGCCGCCCGCCCGGCGGCGGACACCCTCCCGCTTCGGGACCGGCCGCGCCCAGTCCGCCTGCCCCGCCGCGATCCCTCACCCACCACCCGGCCGGTGCGCTCCCACCTGCATCACCACACCCCGGCCGCCCGCAGGGCCGCTTCCAGGCGGCCAGAGGGTGTGCGGCAGGCATTTCGTCTGAATGCCGACGCGTGTCCGCAGCCGCCGCCCACTCCCCGTTGATCAATGGCAATACACCGTAGAGGCCGATCGCCATCGAGGCTAATGGACTGGGGAGGAATGAACCGATGTCCATGCGACGAAATGCGGCCACCGCGCCGGCAGTCGAGCCCGATACCGCCGGACCTCCGCTCGCGGAGTTGGCCGCCCGCAACGCCGAGTTCGAAGCGGGCGGCGGCAGGGCCGCCGAGATCGTGGACTGGGTGGCACGGACGTACGCCCCCAATGCGGTGCTGGCCTGCTCCTTCGGCCTGGAAGACTGCGTGCTGGTGGATCTGGCAAGCCGGCACGGGCAAGGCGTCACCGCCTTCTACCTCGATACGCAACTGCTCTTTCCTGAAACGTACGCAACGCGCGACCACCTCGCCGAACGTTACGGGGTCCGCTTCGTGGCCATCCGGCCGGTCAAAGACGTCGAGCAGCAGGCGCAGACGCACGGGCCGGCCCTGTGGCGCCGCGACCCGGACCTGTGCTGCCGCTTGCGCAAGGTGGAACCGCTGCAGGCCCACCTCTCCGGCCAGCGCGCCTGGATCACCGGCATACGCCGCGAGCAGTCACCGGCGCGGGCCGGCGCCCCCTACGTCGGCTGGGACGACCGCTTCGGGCTGGTCAAGGCCAACCCGCTGGCCGGCTGGACGGCGCAGGATGTGTGGGACTACGTCCGCCGGCAGGACGTTCCACATAACCCGCTGCACGCGCAGGGCTACCCGAGCATCGGCTGTTGGCCGTGCACGCGCGCCGTGCGTCCCGGCGAGCCCCCCCGCGCCGGCCGCTGGTCCGGCCGTGGCAAGACCGAGTGCGGGTTGCACGCCTGAACCGCGCACAGAAGGACGCACAACACACGAAGATGAGACGGAGGACGAGTACATGGCGGATGACAAGCACGCGCGGCAAGACGGGGTGTGGGCAGGCACCTGTGACCTGCCGGTCGCGGGCCGCTCGGCCAAACCCCGCACCGACGGCCTGACGATGGTCATAGACAAGGGTATGGGCGCCTCGGCCACCCAGGACCTCCTGGAACTCGCCGGCCCGTACATCGACCTGCTCAAGCTGGCATTCGGCACGACCGCCTTCTATTCCAAGGCAGCGCTGGAGCGCAAGCTGCGGCTTGCCGCTGATGCGGGCGTGCTCGTCTACCCCGGCGGAACCTTCCTGGAGGTGGCGGTGGCGCAGGACCGCGGCACGGCCTTCCTCGAGCGCGCGGCCAGCCTCGGATTCCGCGTCATCGAGATCTCCGACGGTACCATTCAGATGCCGGCCCACACCCGGTACAGCCTGATGGAGCGAGCGGTGAAGTTGAACCTCAGGGTCCTGAGCGAGGTGGGTAAGAAGCACCCCGACGACCGTCTTTCGAGCGACACCCTCCACAGGCAGATCGCACAGGACCTCGACCACGGTGCCTGGAGGGTGATCGTCGAGGGCCGCGAGTCCGGCAAGGGGGTCGGCATGTATCGGGATGACGGCAGCATCGATGCCAGTGAGATGGAAGAGATCGCCGCCTGCGTGCCGGACCCCGCCCAGTTGATCTGGGAGGCCCCGCTCAAGCCGCAGCAACAGGAACTCATCCTGCACTTCGGCTGCAACGTCAATCTGGGGAACATCCCCGCGACCGAGGCCCTGGCCTTGGAGGCGCTACGCGTCGGACTGCGCGGCGACACCCTGAGGGCCACGCTCGCCGCGCAGGAACTGCCCCCGCTCCAGGAGCGGTCGCGCGCCTCCGCCCGTCCTAGCGCCTGAACCCGCGCCGGCGCCCCGCCCCGTGCGCCCCACCGCGGATCGGATCCGTGCCGATCCACGGCGGGGCGCCGGCCGCCGGCCGCTTCACCCCTGCGCCGCATCCACCGCGCCCCGCGACCCCCACACCAGCGACAGGGCGAGGGCCGCCACCAGAAAGCTGATGGCGCTGAGCATCGCGCTGCGCAGGCCGGTGAGGAAGAGTTGCGCCAGCGCCGGGGTGAGGTGGCTCACCCCCAGGAAGATAGCGAACGCGTCCGCGCGCGGGATGCCGGTGGAGGCCGCCAGCAGGGCGACGGCAAAGCTCATCACCATGCCGACGTTCGAGAGGGTACGCAGCAGGCCGGAGGCCAGCCCGTAGGCCTCCGGCGGCGCGTTGGCCATGACCGCCGCGTTGTTGGCGGGAAAGAAGAACGCGTTTCCCACCCCGTTGATCAGCGCGGCGATCCCCACGACCGCCACCGACGAGCCGAGGGTCAGACTGGCGTAGAGCAGGAAGGCCACCGCCTGCAGGCCCAATCCGAGCGACACCGGCAGGCGGGAGCCGGCGCGGTCCGCCAGCCGTCCGGCCAGCGGCGCGACAAAGCCCCCCAGGACGTAGCCCGGCACCAGTACGAGCGCGGCCACGAAGGGTGACAGCCCCCGCGCACCCTGTAGATACATGATCACGAGGAACATCACGGCGTAACCGCCAAGGGATTGGAAGAACGCCGCCAGGACCGAGGCCCGCAGCACCGAATGGCGCAACAGCCCCAGGTCCAGCAGCGGCGACGCCACCCGCCGCTCCCAGACCACAAGCAGCCCGAGCAGCGCGACGCCGCCCGCGAGCTTGGCCGCCGTGGTGGCGGTGAAGCCGACCCCCGTCGTATCCGTCAGCGCCAGCAACACCAGAAGCAGGCCGGCGCCCAGCAGGGCCGTACCCACCAAGTCCAGGCGCTGGGCGATGCGATGGACCCGCTCGCGCAGCCCGCGCACCCCCATCCACAGCCCCACGGCGCCGATCGGGACATTGATGAAAAAGATGGCGCGCCAATTGAAGAACGTGATGATCAGGCCGCCGAGCAGGATGCCGAGCACCGCGCCGACGCTCCAGCCGATCGCCACCAACCCGTAGGCCCGCCCCCGCTCGGCCGGGGGGACGGTGTCGGCGATGATCGCGCCGCTGTTGGCAGAGACCAGCGCACCACCCAAACCCTGGACGACCCTGAAGGCGACCAGTTGCGGGCCCGACGCCGCCAGGCCACACAACAGCGACCCGGCCGTGAAGACTGCGAATCCGACGTTATACATCCGCACCCGGCATACATGTCCCCGAAGCGGCCGAGCTGCGTCGTCATCATGGTCAGCACCAGCAGATAGGCCATGATGACCCAAACCATGCCTACCATGTCCGAGTGCAGCCGCTGCATCATGACCGGCAGGCCGAGCACCACGATCGTCGTGTCGACGGCGGTGATCATCACCCCCATCAGCACCACGAACATCGCCAAGCTGCGGTAGCGCTGGTCCGCCGCGACCGGGGCCTGGGGCATGGGACGTTCAGCTGCGCTGCGCGCCAACGAGGCACCCTCCTCCGATGCGAACGGGGGCTGAGGAACGAGGCGCGTCGAGGCGACGGAGACAGCGCCAGTGTAATCACCACGGGCCACCCGCAACAGAGGCGCCGTCCCGCTCCCGCCTCCCAGATCGGCATCCATCCGAGCAGCCGACCGTCCCAGAGCTCCAGCGACCCGGCCCGGAGGCCGGTCAGGACGCCAGGCTGCGTCCGGCGGCGGGACGCGGTTCGTAGCGGCCGAGCACCGTCGCAAACAACACCACATAGACCAGCTGCAACCCCGCGGCGACGAAGATCGGCAGGCCGAGCGCCCCCAGGCCGATCAGCCAGCCCGCCACAAGCGGTCCGGCCGCCCCCGGCACGCGCATGGAGATCAGGTTGAGGCTGCTGGCCAACCCCCGCCGGGCGTCACGTACCAGGCCGACCCCGAAGGCCTGACGCGCACCGGCCGAACCGCGGTTAAGCACAGAGCGCAGGGTATACGCGGCGGCGGCCCAGCCAAAGCTCGGGAGGAAGGGCAGGCAGACAAACAGCACCAGGGCAGCGGCCCGCACCGCCACCACCGACCGCACCAGGCCGCGGCGCGCGGCGAACTCACCCGCCACAAGCGACGCCAACCCCGTCAGCAGGAACATCGCCCCGTATACCGGTCCGAGCGCCTGAGGACCGACGCCGTAGCGCAGCGCAAACCAATAGGGGAGGATCGGGCCGGCGATGCCGATCGCCAGGGCGTTGACGGCGTTGACGCTCACCAGCAGGGCCAGCGCGGTGTTCTCCCGCCGCCGCAGCGTCGGCTCGGCCTCCGCCTCGTGAAGCCCCCCGGCCTGGGGCTCCGCCGCTGGACCCGGCCGTTCGGGCCGGGACTCCGGCAGGCCGGCGATCTGGGCGTAATTCACCAGCGCCAGGATCCCCGCAACACAAAACAGCGGCATGAAGCGCTCAGGCCCGGCCAGCCAGCGAGACCACAGCCCGACCGCCCCACCCAGCAGCGAGCCGAGCCCCATGCCCCAAAAGCCGACGGCGCTGTTGAGGCTGAAGGCGCGGCCCCGTTCTGGTTCGGGCACCAAGCGCGCCAGCCAGGCCTGTTCCGCCGGTCCGAACGCACCCGCGGCACCGTTGGCGCCCAGTCCGAAACCGACCGACAGCACCGCCGCAGTCAACACCCACGCCGTCGGCCGGGCCAGCACCGCCGCCGCGGCCAGGGCGAGCGCCGCCTGGTAGGCCAGCAGGAACGGCCGCCGGCCGAAGCGGTCGCTGAGGATGCCGACCGCGAGCCCCAGGGCGGCACCCACCAGTTCGGCGCCGGCCAGCAGGGCGCCCACCCGCAGGGGCGCCCAGTGCAGGGCTTTGAGATACAGGACGAAGTCGACCGCCAGCGCCCCCTGCGCCACGCTGCGCAAGGCCCGAACCTCCATGAGCCGGCGGGCCGCGGGCTGCAGGCGGCGCCATCCCTCAAGCAGCGCGCCCGGTCGCTGGACCATACCCGCCCCCTCCCCGCCAGCCGGCGAGGGCGATCCCGTGGGTTCCGGCGGCCTCACAGATTGCCGGGCTGCGGCAACACGCGCATCAAGCCGCGCAGGCCGACCGCCAACGCCCGTCGTTCGCCGGGCCGCAGGTCCGCCGCGAGTGCGGCCAGCACGTCCTGCTGCCGTCCGCGCGCCGCCGCGACCGCCGCGTCGCCGGCAGCCGTACGGCCAAGCGGCACGGAGCGCCGGTCGGACCCGGGGGCGCGGCGCTCCACCAGACCGCGGCGCACCAAGCCGGCGACCGCGGTGCTCGCTGTGGCCGGCGTGACCTCCAGGGCCGCGGCGAGTTGCGTCACGGTCGCGCCCCCCCGCCCCAGCAGCTTCAAGATGCGGAACTGCGTCAGAGTCAACGCCGCCTCACCGCCGGCCGCTGCCTGGCGCACGATGCGCAGGACGACGGGTAAGACCTCCAGCGCAGTGGCGACCACCGCCAGCGGCCGTTCGTCCTCCGCCAAGCCCCGCGCCTCCTCCACCCTCCATCTGATGCGCTGATGCGCACCACACATATTCAGCATGCCTAAACGTAGACACCACAGGTGGGTTCGTCAAGGCATCGGGCCAACGATGCCGCCGGGTGCCTTGACGCGCCCCCGTCACGGGTGGGCCCGCCCGCGGCACCGAAACGCGGCTCGAAAAGCGCCTGGGGAACGGATGCCGGGCGGGAACTGGACCCGCCGCCTACCCCGCACCACCGTGCGCTTCCAGGCCCCGCAGCCGTACCTCCGCCACCGCGGTACCGGCCGGGCCGGACAGGCGCAGGTGCGCGCCGCCGTTTTGCGCCGGCCAGAGCGTCGCCGCCTCCAGCACGAAGCTCATCCGCCGCCAGCCGTCCTCGGTGTGGCTGGCGGCGACCCGCGCCGGGGTGTAGGCGGCCGAGGCCGTCGGGTAGGTGCACTGCAGTCCGGACCCGCCGCTCGCCGCGCCGGCCGGCTCGCGATAGACAACCTCCAGGGTCAGGCCACGCGGTGGGTCGGCCAGCATGTCCCAGCCCTCGACCAGCAGGTACAGGTGCCCGGTGATGCCCGCGCGCTGCGGCTCCAGAACCAAGCAGGTGCGACCGGCGGCGTCCTCCAGCCGGAAGCGGCCGTCGCCGTGCGGGACCGGGCGCAATCCGCCGGCATCGACCGCACCGCCGGCGGCGCTCAGGCAGGCGGGGTCCGCGGGCGGGCGGCGGCAGAATTCCCCGATCAACGCCAGCAGCGTCACCAGATCGACCACGGTGATGCCTTCGGCTTCCAACGCCTGGGCGACGGAACGGTACCAGGACGGCGGCATGAGGATGGCGCGGCCGGCCGCGAACTGCGGGCCGCGTAGCGGAGCGAACAGCCGCCGCACCGCGTCCACCGCCGCGCCGGGCTCCACCCCCGGATGGCCGACGCCGTGGCTTGCCAGGTCGGCCACCGGCACACCGCCCGCCCGCCCGATGGCGGGTAGCCCCTGGCCGACGATGCCCCCGGGGGAAAAGCCCGTGTAGGCGCGAATCCCCTCCGCGCCCATGCGCGGCGCGAAGCCCTCCAGCACAAAGCCGGTGACCCGCAGGTCCCACCGCCGATAGGCCTCGGAGCAGTGCCGGGCCCACTCGGCCATACCGGACGGCAGGCCGGAACCGCGCGGCGCCTGCAGGGCCCCGGGGTTGACGTAGCCCGCGCCGGAGTCCCCGGCGACGAAGCTGTCCGCCCCGGAGGCCGTGGCGCGCATCCAGGCCAGCGCGGGCGCCATCCGCTCGGCCAGGTTCGGGTTCACCGCCCAGGAAAGCGGCACCCGCCCGCGGTCGGGGTCGTTCCACAGCCTGGGCAGGGCTTGGTACAGCCAGGACGGGGCGTCGAAATCACCGACGTAAAAGGCAAAAAAGCGCTGGGGCGCCACCCGGCCTTCCGCGTCGCACCAGCCGGCCTCCGCCAGATCCGCCAACCGGGGTGCGGGACGCTGTGGATGCGTGGGCGGCAGCGGCAGGTGCCGGGTGAAGGAGGCGTTGGCCTGGGCCGACATGCCCAGGGCGTCCGCTTCGATATAGCCGTCATACTCCGAGACGACGTGGACGAAGTGCCACTCGGTCGGCACTGGGTCATGCTTCCCGCCGGCCACCCCGTGGGTCGTGTACTTGAACGCCCAGGGGGGAAACCCGCCAACGCGCAGCATCCGCCCCCCGGCACGCCCCTGCGCCGACCGGAGGATGGCGCGCAGGGTGCGGCCGTCCGTCCCAGGCACCTGATCCGGATCATCGATCGGCGACTCGTCCTCCCAGGGATCGAGGTCGCAGAAGAAAGCGCGCTCACCGATGAAGTAGTCGGAGTTGACCAGCGTGTTGTTCCAGAAGGAGCCGCCCACGCCCGGCCGTTTCAGCCAGTACGCGTCGATGTAGTACGCCAGTTGGACCGGACTGCACCTCCCGCGGTCCAGGTAGTGCGCCTTGGTCCAGAGGTAGGCGTCGCACTTGGCGCTGCCGCTCGATGGCAGGTCGGTGCCCGGAATACGGCCACTGCCCGTGAAGAGAACGCCGCCGTCCGGTGCGTCCAGGCGCACCCGCTCGCACCAGCCGGCCGCGACGAGATCCGCATACAGCGACGGCGCCGGCCGCCGCGCCACCGGCAGCAGGTCCTCGACCCCGGCGACCGTCGCGGCCACCGCCTGCGTGGCGGGCACGCGCGGATCCCAGACCACCAGACCGCGCGCCAGTCCGCCGAAACGCTCCAGCAGGTCCGGTAAGCGCGTGACTTCGTCCACCGGCGCCTGCGCGACCTCCCAGCCGAGTTCCGCCAGGCGCTCCCACCAGAACGCGTCCAGATCGGCCTCGCCGCCCCCGGCCACGCCACACAGATACAGCCGCGGCGCCGAGCGGTTGGCGATCCCCTGCAGCGCCGAGACCAGCGCAAGTTCGTCGTAGGCGCGCTCCAGCGCCGGACCGGGTTCGAGCCGGACCGCGCCATAGGGCATGCGGAAGTGGACCACCGGGTTGTCCACCACTCAGGCTCCCTCCATCTCGACCGCTGGGATCTGCGGCAGCGGCAGCCGCAGGTGGCGGATCGACCGCCGCTCGTGGGTGTACAGGACGTGCAACCGGTTGCCGGCCCCCGCCAGTAGCGCCGGGTACGAATACTCCCCCGGTCCCTCGGCCAACACCAGACGCAGCGGCCAACGGCCGCCGCCGTCGGCCGAACCCCGCAGGGCCAACACCCCGCGCCCCCGTTCGCGGTCGTCGTTGCAGGCCACAAGCCAGTGGCCGCGCGCGTCGACGACGGCGTCGCAGGCGCTGTTTGGATTGCTGAGCCCCGCCGGCCGCGCGGGGGTCCAGGTGCGGCCGGCGTCGGGAGACCGGCTCAGCCAAAGCGGCCCGCCGCGGCCGCCACAACGCAGCAACGCCGCCAGGCCGCCGTCCGCCAGCGGCAGCAGCGTCGGCTGAATGCAGCCCTGCGGTGCGGTGATGCGCGCCCCGGCCTCCCAGGACCAGCCGCCGTCCGCCGAGCGCAGCACCACACCTTCCCAACTCCGCTCGTCATAGAGCGGCAGCAGCCACTGGCCGCCGTGGCGTACCGGCTTGTTGCGTCCCAGCCAGCCCGGCGCCGCGTCGGCCATGTCCTGCGCGGCGCCCCAGGTAACACCGCCGTCGGTCGAACGCAGCCAGCGCACCCGCGCATCGGTCCAGCGCGGGCCGTCCAGGGTCGCAAACCACAGCCAGAGGTCTCCGCCTGGGGAGATCCCCAAGACAGGGTTTCCCTCGGCGCGCCCCGGTGTGTCGACCAAGACCCGGGCCTCCGACCATCCGCCGGCCTCGGTCCAGTTGGCCGTCAGTACCGCCACGTCGGGCCGGCATTCGGCCGTGCCGGCGTACCAGGCGGCGACCAGCCGCTCCCCACCCCGACCGTCGTCCAGGGCCACGGCCGTCACCGCGTGGCACTCCGGCCACCGTCCCCCGGCGCGAAACGCGTCCGCCGCCTCCCAGCGCGCGCCAGCCGTCTGGGACACTCCGCACCGCCCCCCTCCGCCAAGTTGCGACGCCAGCCGCCCCATACCCCAACACACGGCGGCCACCTGCCGCCCCCGCCCCGACATCGGTACGAAGCGGGCCCGCGCCGCCGCCAGCGGCCAGGACGCCGACCGGCAGGAGCCGGCGGGTGGGCCTGGCAATGGAGCCCGACGGCAGCGACTCGTGCGGTGCCGTAGGGAGGGGCGGTCGTCATGGTGCAGAGCGAGACCCGACGGCGGGCGCTGTGGCGCCTGGCCGGTTGCTCGACGGCGGCGGCGGCCCTGGCGGCGTGCGGCCGCGCCCGCCCGACCGCGGCCCGCGGCGCCGTCCAGGTGCCGTTCCAACTCGACGTCATCGGCCCGCCGATCAACGCCTCCCTGATCCGCATGGTCCAGGACTTCGTCGACCGGCACTTCAACGCGCGCCACCGCGGCGTACGGGCCGTCTGGCAGCCGCGCGGCAACGCGCAGGCCGTCGTCGCCACCATCCTGGCCGGGCAGCCGGCGCCGGTGGTGTTCGCATCCTGCTGCACGGACTTTCCCGTGCTGCAGCCCTTCCTGGCCCCGCTTGCGCCCTACCTGCACCGCGACAACATCCCGACCAGCCGTTGGGCGGCGCGGCGGCTGTCCACCTACCAGCCGGACGGCACACTGGTGGCCGTACCGTCGGACGCGGCTGGCCAGGCCTATATCTACCGCCAGGACATCCTCGACCAACTCGGGATCCCCTACCCCCCTCCCGACTGGACCCACCTGGACGCAAAGTCCATCTGGACGCGCTGCACCTCGGACCGGGGCGGTGTGCACCGCTACGGCGCCACCATCCCCTTCCAGCCAGGCGGCCCGAGCCCGGGCCTGGCCCTCTTCCACGGGTTCGGCGGCGCGTACATGGATGCGGGTCACACGCACTGCCAACTGACCGACCCGGGAAGCATCGCCTGTGGCCGCTACGCCTTCGACCTGCTGTGGAGCGGCGTTTGCACGGCGGGCGACGGCTGGCCGGCACCCGGCCTCGCCACCGGACAGGTCGTCTTCAGCCAGGGTGCGGACCCGTCGGTCCTGTGGGCGGTACAAAACCTCCGCGGCGCCAAGTGGGACTTCATCCCCTACCCGCGCTGGCCGGTGCGCCCGGCCACCATCGCCCAGGTCAACTTCTACGGATTGAACGCGACCGCGCCCGACCTGAACCTGGCCTGGGAGCTCTTCCGCTTCGCCGCCGTCGACCCGACCTGGGCCCGTTACGTCATGCGGCTGACGCTGCAGCCGCCCGGCACGCTGGGCCAGCTCTCCGAGTGGGAAGCGGTGCTGCGCTCGGCGGTGCCGCTCCTGCGCCAGAAGGCCCTGAAGTACTGGACCCAGCCGGCGCTGGCCGGGGACGTTTATGAAGCCCAGCAGTTCTTCCGCTATCAGCCCCTGACCGCCATCTCGCTGGTGGCAAGCACCTGGGGCGCGTTGTGGCGCCGGCAGCTGCAGGTGCCCGCCGCCTTCGCCGCGATCACGCGCGCGGTGAACGCGCAGCAACAGGCGGATCGCGGTAGCGCAGCGCCGACGGCCGCGGTGCTGCTGCGCCAGTCGCGCCGCGAGCGCGCCCGGCTGGCCGCCCTGTTTGCCGATGGTTGAGCGTTCCAAGTGGAGCGCGGCGGCCCGGCGAATACCGCGTTCGGACGAGCGCGCCGCGGGAGTCCGGGCGGTCGATTGGACGATGCGGAATGGAGCGTGTTCACGCGTTGGGGGGCACGGTGGCTTCCGTGAGCATTCGCGACGCCGCCGCCGGGGATTTCGCCGCGGTCACGGCCCTGCTCGCCGAACTGGGCCGGCCCGCCGTCGGCGTTGGGGACACCGGCGCCGCGCGGGTGGTGTACGAACGCCACCTGGCGCGGACGGAGACGGCGTCCCTCGTCGCGGTGGTGGGCGGGGCCGTGGTCGGGTTCCTGTCGCTGGAGTTCCGCGACCGCCTCAACCGCACCCGCCCCCAGGCCTGGATCCCCGACCTGATCGTCACAGCGGCGCACCGGGGCACGGGGGTCGGCCGGGCCCTGCTTGCGCGGGGCATCGCGCAGGCACGGCGGCGCCAGTGCTGGAGCATCATGCTGGAATCGGGCAGCAACCGCCACGCCGCCCACGCACTGTACCGCCGCCTCGGACTGGTGGACGAAGGCTCCTACTGGATCCAATACTTCTGACCTGTGCCCTGGCGCGTCGGGGCCGGGGTCCCGGCCGGCAACCACGCCGGGCCCGCATGCGGACCGGCAGGGCGCCGGGGAGTCGCCGCGAAGGGCCGGGGCGGAGGGATGCCAAGCGATGCCCCCACCGCCGCTGGATCCGGAGGTGCTGGCCCGCCTGCGCGCACACAGTACCCCGACGATCTGCAACGCCGTCGAGGCCTTCGACGTGCGGCCGCGGGACCAGGGATTCATGAACGCCCAAGTGCGCAGCATCCTGCCGCACCTGCCGCCCATGGTCGGATACGCGGTCACGGCCAAGATCGCCGCGGCCGGCCGGCCCGAAGCGCCGGGCGGGCCGAACCGCCATGCCTTCTGGCAGCACGTGCTTTCCGTGCCCGCGCCGCGCATCGTCGTGATTCAGGACCTGGATCCGACCCCGGTCGGATCCTACTGGGGTGAGGTGCAGGCCAACATCCACCGCGCCCTGGACTGCTGCGGCGCCGTCACCAACGGCGGCGTCCGCGACGTCCAGGAGGTCGCCGCGCTCGGTTTCCACCTGTTCGCCTCCTGCCTGCTCGTCTCGCACGCCTACGTCCGCCTGGTCGAGATCGGCGGGCCGGTGCGCATCGGCGGCTTGGACGTCCGGCCGGGAGACCTGCTGCACGGAGACCGCCACGGGGTGACCAGTATCCCCATCGAGGTGGCCCCGGGGCTGGATGCGGCCGTGGCCCGCCTCAGCCGGCGCGAGGTGGAGGTCCTCTCCGCCTGCCGGGCCGAACCGTTCGATCTGCGGGAGTTGCGCCGGGTCTATGGCTGAGGCATGGGCGCCGAATCCGCTGCAAGAGGAGTGGTGACCGAATGCGTCTGTGTTTTCACGGTACCCTGGTCCGCGGCGAGCGCCTGAATCTGGAGGACCGGCTGCGCGCGGCCGCACGGTTCGGCTACACCGCGGTCGACTGCGGCCACGCGGAGTTGAACGCACTGCCGGCAAGCAACCCCTACGGCCCCTGGCGGGAACTCGGCCTGGTGCCGGGCCTGGTCGGCGGCCTGATCGGCGCCAGCCCCTTCGCCCCCGAGGATGCCTTCACGCAGGGAATCCAAGGCCTTGACCGGCGCGCGGCGGCGGCGGCCGAGGCCGGAGCGACGATGACGGGCATGGTCCTGCCCAACCGCAGCGACCTGCCGGAGCCCCAGGCGCGGGCGATGATCCTCGAGCGCTTGCGGCGCATCGGTCAGGGCCTGGCTGGCTCCGGCATCCGCGTTGCGGTCGAGTTCCTCGGCGTGCGCTCGCTGCGGCCGGAACTGGCGCATCCCTTCCTGCAATCGTACGCCGCCACCCTCGAACTCCTCACGGAGACCGGCGACGAGCAGATCGGCCTGCTACTGGACGCATACCACTGGTACGCGTCGGGCACTTCCGCCGCGGCCGTCGCCGCGACGCCCGCCAGCCGGCTGGTCTACCTCCACATCAACGACTGCAAGCCCGGCCCCCTGGACCAGATCCAAGACGCCGACCGCCTCCTCCCCGGCGAGGGGGTCATCGACCTGCCCGCTTGGCTGCGGGCGGTCGCTGCGACCGGTTACGACGGCTGCATCGCCCCGGAGGTCCTTGGCCCCCGCCTCCAGGGGATGACCACCGCCGGCGCCGCAACCGCGTGCGCCGACGGTATCTGGAGCGCCATGCGCGCCGCGGGGCTTGAGGCCTGACCCGCCGGTGGCCGGACGGGGGTGGCGACCATGGTGGCGCGGCGCGGCCGCCGGCAGTTTCGGCTCCTGGCGTCCGGATGGGCCATGGCGGCCTGCGGACCATCACCCGTCCCCCCGCCGACGGCCGCGGCGAACCGGCGCATCCCCAGCATCTGCGTGCTGCTGCCCGAACCGCCCTCGATGGCAGAGGCGTTTGGCGCCTTTGACCCGGCCGTCGCGCCGGTGGCACGGTCATCCCCCGCGTTTCAGCGGCTCGTCCGGGCGCGCAACGCTCCGGTCTGGGCGATCGCCGGCGCCCAGGCCGACGCCCCTCCGGCGGTCTACGCGCCGCTGGATGCCGCGGTGCGGCGCGCCCGGCATCACCGCGGCAGACTTATTGCCCGGGGCGCTGACCGCCTTCCTGGGCCCGCGCGGCCTGTATGGGGTGCCCTTATCGCCCCTGATCCTTGGTGTGGAGTACCGCTGGGACGCCTTCAAGCGCCTGCGCCTTCCGGTGCCCGGACGGGCCTGGACCTTCGCGGACTTCGTCTCCGTTTGCGCGGCGCTCAGGTCCGGTCTGGATTCTGGCCGCCTGCGCAACACCGGCGTCTACGGCGTACTCCCGCCGCTGCTGGCGAGCACCCCGTTGACCATGGCCGGCGGCCGGCGACAACCCGTTTACGGCGAGGCCGCCTTCCGGTTGGTCTGGCAGGCCTTCGCGCTGGGGTTCGGAGGAAGCACGGGCGATGGCCACCGGTTTGATTTCGTTAACGCCGGGGCGCTCAAGGGATTCATGTGGCTGGTCTCCTTGGTGAGGCAGTTCGGCGCGCCGCCGGCGACGAACCCGGACGTGGCGGTGTTCCGCGCCCTGCGCGCGGCGGCGACCGGTGCGCAACCGCTGGCCCAGGCACTGGCCCTCGCCCAGGACGGGCTCAACCGCAGTCTTGGTCATCGAGCGCGGCCCGCTCCATGACCCCGGTCACCACCGTGGGCAGCCATCGGCGGCGCGGCGGTAGCGCCCACCGCGTCAGGCCGGCTCCATCACCAAAGGAGCCCGCCGCCCTGCCGCGAAGCCGGAAAGGGGAGCCGTTCGAGCCCACCGGTCCACGCGTCGAAAGAGGCCCAAGCATGACTGAGCAGGGGGGTTCCGCCATGGCGCCCAAGCGCCCGAATCTGATCCTGATCACCACCGACCAACAGCGCGGGGACTGCCTCGGTTGCGCCGGACACCCGGTGCTGGAGACCCCGTATCTCGATCAACTCGCGTCCCAGGGGGCGCGCTTCACCCACGCCTACACCTCGGTACCCGCCTGCACCCCGGCGCGCGCCGCCCTGCTGACCGGCATGGACCAGTGGCACCACGGCCGCATCGCCATGGCCGGGGCCGACGCGCTGGAGTTTCCCGCCACCCTGCCCGGGGAACTGGCCCGCGCCGGCTACCACACCCAGGCGGTCGGCAAGATGCACTTCTATCCGCAGCGCCGACTGTATGGGTTCCACCACATGGTGCTGGACGAGAGCGGCCGGCAATACGGGCGATTTGTCAGCGACTACATCACGTGGTTTGAAGCGCACCGCACCGGTCCCTACGGCTACCGCGACCACAGCATCGACTGGAACAGCTGGATGTCCCGCCCCTCACACCTACCCGAACACCTCCACCCCACCTACTGGACGGCGGAGGAGGGCATCCACTTCCTGCAGCGGCGCGACCCCAGCAGGCCCTTCTTCCTCTGGTTGTCGTTCGCGCGGCCGCACTCGCCCTACGACGCCCCTGAACCGTACTTCCGCCTCTACGACGGCCGCGACGACATCCCAGACCCCCTGGTCGGCGACTGGACGGACGCGTACGCGGTCGCGGATCCCGACGTCAACGCCCCATTCACCCTGCGGCCGCCGCGCGAGGTGCGCCGTGCCCGCGCCGGCTACTACGGCAACATCACCTTCATCGACCATCAGATCGGCCGCCTGTTGTACGAGTTCGGGCGCTTCGACCGCGCCGAACTCGAAAACACCTTCATCCTCTTCACCTCGGACCACGGCGACATGCTCGGCGACCACCACCACTGGCGCAAGACCTACGCCTATGAGGGTTCGGCGCGTGTGCCCTTGCTCTGCCGCTGGCCGCGCGGTTGGGACGCGCCCCGCGGCCAGGTGCTCGACCAGCCGATCGAGTTGCGCGACGTCATGCCCACCCTGCTCGATGCGGCGGGTGTCGCCTGCCCGCCCTCGGTCGACGGCGCCAGCCTGCTGCCACTGGCCCGCGGCGGCGATCCATCCTGGCGGCCGTTCGTGCAGGGCGAATACTCCAGTTGCTATCGCAAGTCCGAGGGGATGCAGTACGTCACCGACGGGCGTGAGAAATACATCTGGTTCCACCATACCGGCCGCGAGCGCTTCTTCGATCTGGTCGCGGACCCCGGTGAGTGCCACGACCTCAGCGCCGATCCGGCGGCCTCCGGGCGGATCGAGCGCTGGCGGCACGCCCTGGCGGAGATCGATGAGCGGCGCGGCGACCCACGCGGCCAGGGCGGCCGACTGGTGCCCCAGCCCCAGGGGGTCCCGTCCCTTTCACCCTTCTATCAGCGGTGGCGCGAGGCGGCGGCCGCCCTGGACCACGGGGCGACCCCGTGACCTCGACCGCCTACGCCCCGCCGGCCAAACCGTGGCGCAGTTCCGCCAAGGCCTGCGCCACGGCCGTCTCCGGGTCGGCCCGCCCCTCGAACTCCAGGGAGACATAACCGCGGTAGCCGGCGGCGCTCAGGATGCGCCCGACCCGGTTGAAGTCGGTCTCCAGGTCGTACCACACCCCGCCCCCGATGTAGGACTTGGCATGGACCAGCACGGCGCGCGCCGCCAGCGCCGCGAGTTGCGCGTAGCGGTCGGGCGCCCCGCCCAGGTAGTTGCCGGTGTCCGCCACCGCCGCGAGCCAGGGCGAGGGCAGTGCGTCCAGCAGGCGCAGCACTCCGGACGCGTTCGCCGTAAGCCCCCAGTGGTTTTCCAGCGCCAGCACCACCCCGGCCCGCTCCGCCGCGGGTAGCAGCCGCTCCAGGCACCCCTGCACCCACCCGAAGGCGTCGTCCTGCGTCCAACCCGGAAGCGGCGGCTCGACCCCGCCGGCCGCCATGAACGCCGTGAAGTCCGGGATGGTCTTCCACCGTCCGGAGTTGACCCGGATGCAGCCGGCGCCGAGTTCGGCCGCCACCTGCAGCGAGCGTTCCGTCCGGCGCACCTGCGCGGCCCGAGCCTGGGCATCGGGTGAGACGAAGTCCTGGTGGGTCGCCAGGCCGTAGAGGTCCAGCCCGAGGGTGAGCGCCTGTCGCCGTAGCGCGTGCAGGCGCGGCGTCCCAGCGTCCTCCCCGAGTTGCATCTCCAGGACCTCGACGCCGGTAACCCCGAGCCGGGCGGCCGCCTCAAGCACCCGCTCGGGCGGATGGGGCGCTCCCTGGAAGTGCCAGTACGAGTATGTGCTGATGCCAAGCGGCACGCCGCATTCCCCCCGCTTTGCGACGCCCGCCTTCAGTGGCGGCCGCCGCCGTTGACCATGATCGTCTGGCCGGAGACGTAGTCGGAGGCGGGACCCGCCAGGAAGCGCACCACGCTGGCCAGGTCCCCGGGTTGCGCCACCCGCTGCAGCCGGGACTTGTCCCCCTCGTCGGCCACCGCGCGCGTGGCTGCGAAGCGGGCGGTCCAGGTCGCCCCGGGGGCGATGGCGTTGGCGGTCACATCGTACGGCCGCAGGTGCATGGCCAGGCAGGCGGTGTAAAAGGAGATACCCGCCTTGGCGGTCGCGTAGGCTACGCCCTGGGTCGTGGGCAGAACGCCGGCCATGGAAGCCACGTTGATGAGTTTGCCGCGGCGGCGCGCGATCATCCGGGGCGCCGCCTCGCGGCAGCAGAAGATCGTGCTGAGCAGGTTGCGGTCGATCACCGCCCGCAGGTCCTCGGGCGAGATGCCGATGGCGTCGTTGTTCTCGGGCCGCCTCCCGCCGCTGGCGGCGATGTCGCCACCGGCATTGTTGATCAATACGTCCAGCGGCCCGAGCCCCGCCTCCACCTCGTCCAGCAGCCGCCCCACCGCGTCGGGATCGGTGACATCCCCCAGGACGGCGACGCTGCGCCGCCCGAGCGCCCGCACCGCCGCCACGGTCTCCTCGATCGAACTGCCCTCACCGAACTCCGCCGGCTTGTCGGCCGACACGTCGTGGATGGCGACGTCCGCGCCCGCCTCCGCCAACGCCATCGCGTACGCCCGCCCGAGCCCACGGCTACTGCCGGTGACCAGGACCACCCTGCCCTCGAGCTCCGCCACCGCGATCCCTCCCGCTTGAGCGCACCGGGGTGCGCCGCAGCTGTACGTACGTGCCCGGAGCACCCGGCCCCTGCCGACCGCCGCATGGCAGCGGCCGGACTGCGAACGAAACCATTGCCGCAAGACGCAGCGCGGCAGGCCGCCCACAGACGGACCGCGAAACTGCGGACGCAGGGAGGGGGGACTCGATGGAACGGGTGTCCGGACAACCGCTGCATCAACAACTCTCCCGGATCCTCTCGGAAAGGATCGCGGCGGGCGAATACCCGCCCGGCGGTCTGCTGCCCTCGGAGGCCGACCTGTGCCGCACGTACGGCATCAGTCGTTCCACCGTGCGCCAAGCCCTGGGCAGTCTGGTCAACGGTGGACTGGTCCGGCGCACCCGAGGCCGTGGCACCTTCGTCACCACCGGACCGCAGCGCCACCCGTCGCCGGTGGCCGGCCACCACACCGTCGGGTTGGTGATCTCGCGCCTCGGTGGCACGTTCACGGGCAGTGTGCTGGAGGGCATCCACCGCGTGCTGACCGAGCGAAGCCACGCCCTGACGATCGAGTCGGCCGCCGTCGGCGACGAGGAGGCCGCCATACGCCAACTGATGCGCCATGGCGTCTCCGGCATCCTGTTGGCGCCCTCGGCCTTGCAGCCGACCCGGAGCGCCGTCTTCCGCGACGTGCTGGACTCAGGCATGCCGCTGGTCTTTTTCGACCGCTACTGCCGGGACGTACCGGCCCCCTGGGTGGCGTCGGACAACTTCACCGGCGGGCGGGACCTCGGCCGTCACCTCCTCCGCCTGGGCCACCGCCGCCTTGGCTACATCCTGCCGCGCGAGCACCCGACGACCTCCACCGAGGATCGGTTGCGCGGCGTGCGCAGCGCGCTGACCGAGGCGCGCCTAGACCCGGACAGCCTGCAACTGGTGCGCGTGGGCGGCCTGCCCTTCGATGCGATGGGCCCGTCGGTCCGCGAGGCCGCGGATGCGCTGTTGAACCTGCCGCCGGGTGAGCGTCCAACCGCCATCCTCTGCGGCAACGACGACGTGGCGCTGGATACGCTGGCCGCCCTGCGCCAGCACGGGCTTGCGGTGCCCGACGACATCGCCGTCACCGGCTTTGACGACCTGCCGGTCGCCGAACTCGTGTCCCCCCCGCTGACCACGGTGCATCAGAACGCCACCGAGATGGGGGCCCGCGCCGCCGCCCTGCTCCTGGAAAGCATCCGGCGCGGCACCAACCCGTCGCCGCCGCGCCGGATCATCCTGCCCGTCGCCCTGCGCATCCGTCGCTCCACGGTCGGCAGCACGGCCGACGCCTACGCCCCCGGTCAGAACGGCTGAAAAAGCGCGGCCGTCACACCCACATGCGTCACCCCAGGGCGTTCGCCGCCCACAGCGCCCCTTGGCCGAACAGGCGCGCGAACTCCGGGTGGTCATACGTCGTCCGGTTGTGGCCCAGCGACAGGTAGAAGACGCGGCCCCGCCCTTCCTCCCGCACCCAGGCGATCGGTACCGAGGTGCCCTCGTGGCTGAGGGTACGCGCCAGAAGCTGCACCCGCTCCGGCTGCCACTCCAGGAGATAGAGTTCGTCGTGGACCGTGAACGGCGAGACGCCGGCCATGATCGGATGCGCGGCGTCGGTGATCTCCACGGCGATGTCCAACTGCGGCGGATGGCGCACGAACACCCCCCCGAGGGCGGCGATGTAACCGGGGCTCGCCTTGAAGGTGTCGGCGGCGTTGTGGATGCCGACCAGCCCCTTGCCACCGCGCAGGAAACCGAGCAAGCCCTCTTCCTGGTCCGGGGTCAACTGGCGCCCCGTCGTCAGGTTGACGATCAGGTCATAGTTACCCAGGCCCGGCGCGGCCAGCACCTCGAGGTCCTCGCTCAGGAACGTCGTGACGCCGTGGCTCTCCAGTACGTCGCGCGCCGCCGGTCCATTGATCCAGAATTGATGGAACGCCCGGGTCATCCCGCCAAGCAGCAGGGCACGCAAGGCCAACACGCATCCCCCTCAATCACCCTAACCATCTTCGCCACCCGCGCGGGTCTGGATGCCGCGATCCCGCCCGCCGTGCCCTCCACCTTCCGTACCTGGACCGCACCCCCTGCCGCCCGCCGTCGCCCTGTGCGACCGTTCTCAGGCGGGTGGAAGCCGCCTGTTCCACCCGGCCGTATGTCTATCGAGAAGGGGGATGCCCGGATGGCGGCTCCTGGCTTCGATTGGTCGGGATGGCTCGGACACCACGACGCAAGCGCCGCGGGGCTCGCCGGTTACCGGCGCCTGGGGGCGCAGGTTCTGGATCTACAGGAGGAACTGCCGGCCGGCGCCGGCCGCGCCCGTGCCTATTTTCATGCCGCGCGTTGCCTGCAACTGTTCGCCGACCGCTTGGTGGAGGAGGCCTTCGCCGACCCTGCCCGTCCCGGACGGCTGCCGCAGATCACCGTCTCCCAGGCCGAGTCCCTGTACCGTCAGACGCCGGACCTGATCACGGCCGCTCGTCAGGAGGTGTTGGCGCCAGGAGGGCCACGCGACGTCGACCTGCCGATCCTGCTGCAGGGCCGCGTCGAACCGCGCGGGCACGCGCTGCCCCTCTCCCACCTGCAGGGCATGCTGCGCGGCGCAGCCGCGGTGGTCGGCTTGGCCGAGGGCGACGTGCGCTCCGCCGGGTCAGGGGCCGCACGCGCCAAGGCACTGTTTGCCGAAGCCGTGACCAACCGCGACTCGGCCCAATACCTGGTGGGTGGACTCGACGGGGGCGCCCTGCCCCCGGCCAGTACCCAGCAGGCCGCCGATTACGCGTGGGCCGCCCTGGCCTATGCGATGGGCTCCCTGCAGGAATGGGCCGTAGCGGGTATCCTCGGCGACATCGACATTGACACGGTGCTGGAGGGTCATGGCCAGCGCAACCAAGGGAGCGAGCCGCCGGCCACGGGCCTGGAGGCCGAGTTGCGCGCCCTGCAAGCCCGGGAGATGCGCGAGGCCGAACAGCAGCGCTGGCGGGCCATGGCCGAGCGCGAGGAACACGGCGAACACCACCACCATCATCACCACGAGCACGAGCACGAGGGATGGCGGGGCTGGTAGGCCCGCCATCCCCCCGCACCCGCACGGAGCCACCCATGGCGGCCAAGTCCGGGAATCAGGTGGGTGCCGGGCCGCCCCCCAGCGCCAGAACACGCTGCCAAAGTGGTTCGGGCACCGGCATCACCGACAGGCGCGCCTGACGGACGAGTTCCCACTGGGCAAAGGCGGGATCCGCTTTGATCTCCGCCAGGGTGACAGGGCGCGCCAGCCGCTGCAGCGGCTCCACGTCCACCAGTTGGATGCGCGGGTCGTCCTGCCCCGGTTCGGGGTATGGATCGGAAACCACCCGGCACACCGCGACGGCGCGCCGCTCCCGGCCCGTGTGGTAAAAGAGGGCGAGGTCACCCCGCCGCATGCGGCGCATGTGCGCCAGGGCCGCCGCGTTGCGCACCCCGTCCCACATATCGCGGCCCTTGGCCACCAGATCGTCGTAACTGAACACCGATGGTTCGGTCTTCAAGAGCCAATAGGCCATGCACCGGTCCCCCCCACGTGCCGCCTCGCGGAGCCCCTATCCAGGTCCGGCCTACGCCGCGAGCGCCACCCCCACCTGCCGTCACGGGCACAGCCGCCCGTTTGCCGGCGGTCCGCTGGAGGGGTACAGTCCGGACATGAAACAGGCGCGTCCCCGCCCCGCCCGCCCCGCGGCTCCCGCCGCGGCCGGCTGCGTCCGGCCGGAGGGTGGTGGGGCGGCCGTTGCCTGACGGCCGCAGCCGACCGGCCATGCACCACGTGACGCGCCGCCTGCTGTGGGCCAGGGGGCTGCGCAGCGTCGGCCAGGGGGCTCTCGTGGTCGCCTTCGTCCTCTACCTCAAGGACCTGAACTGGACGGCCGCGGCGATCGGACTCCTGCTGATGGTGGGCACCCTCGCCGGGGCCGCCCTCAGCCTCTTGGTCGGTCCCATCAGCGACCGCTACGGCCGCCGCCGCTTCCTGCTGGTCTACCAGGCCGCGCTGGTGGTGGGCACGGGCGCGCTGATGGCCGACCGGGCGGGCTGGCTGTTGGTGGTGACCAGCGCCCTGCTGGGCTACGGCCGCGGGCTCAACGGCGCCGCCGGTCCGTTCGCGCCCGCGGAGCAGGCCTGGCTCGCGCAGGCCGTGCCGCGGGCGGCGCGGGCCCAGGTCTTCAGCCTGAACGGCGCCGTCGGCTTTTGGGGCATGGGCGTCGGGTCCCTGGTCGCGGCGGCCGAACCACTGTGGCAACGGTGGTTGCCCGGTCCGTCCGCGTACGAGCCATTGTTCGCCCTCACCCTGCTCATCGGATTGATCAACTACTTCCAGATCGCCTCCCTGCGCGAGGAGGCGGCCGTCATGGAACCCACCCGGCCCGAAGACCTCCCGGCCGCGGCAGACCTGCAGCGGCGCGAGAACGTCGCCTTGGCGGCGCTGTTTGGGATCAACGCCATCAACGCCCTCGGAGTCGGGCTCTTCGCCCCGCTACTCCCCTATTGGCTGGCCGTGCGCTTCGGCGTGGGCTCGGGCGCCATCGGAAGCGTCTTTGGCATCAGTCTGCTGGTCACGGGCGTGGCCAGCATCGCCAACGGCATGGCGGCCGAGCGCTACGGGCTGGTGCGCACGGTGGTCTGGATGCGCCTGGCCGGCGTGGTGCTCCTGGCGCTGCTACCGCTGGCCCCAGACTACGCCTGGGCGGCGACGCTGTATTTCGTCCGCTCCATCCTCAACCGCGGCGCCCTGGGTGCCCAGCAGGCCTTCAGCGTCGGGATGGTGCGCGAACGCCGCCGCGGGTTGGCCAGCAGCCTCAACGCCGCCTCCTTTGGTCTGCCCTCGGCGCTCGGTCCCGCCATCGCCGGACAGATGATCGACGCCGGTGAGTTGGAACTGCCCTTCTTCCTCGCGGCCGGCCTGCAGTTGGTCTACGCCATCCTCTTCGGCTCCGTGCTTGCGCCCCTTGTCCCGTCCGAGCTCGAGGCGGACGACGCCTAGGCTCCGCGATTCGGTCCTGGTCCTCTCTGCCGCAGGCCGGACCATCCACATTCCCGCGCCTCCCCGCGCCGGCGTTCCACCGGTCGACTCCGGTATGCCTCGCGATGTCCGCTGTGCCACCGGAGCGCCGTCGCGAATCCGACCGGCTGCCCCGCCCTCCACCACCCCCCACATTGCACGCCCTTGCGCCGTTCGCGGACACGCCGCCCGGTCCGAATCGCGCCGGATCCATTTCGATCTGCTCAGACATCATTGAAACGAATCCACCGAAAGTGAATGTGTGCTCTACGCTCCCCCGCTCGCCCACCCGTGGTAGGAGAAAGTGACGAACCCCAGAGCCCGTCCACAGGAATGCGGCGGGTGACCCGGAAGACGCAGCACCGTACTCCGGCCCCGTCGGTGACCAGCCTGTGTCCGCAGGAAGGCAGGGGGGGTAAGAATCGATGGCGCGACAGGCGGAAATTGCGGCATGGACCCGCAAGCGCGTGCTGACCCTCGCAGGCGCGGCGACCGCTGGAGGAATCCTCAGTGCGTGCGGTACACCCCAAGCGGCTCCCACCAAGACTGGAAACACATCCACTTCCTCGTCCGCATCGACGTCCGTCGCGACCGGTGCACTTCCGGTGCCCCGAGACCAAACGGTTGTACAGGAGCAGACCCCGTACACCGTTTTCGACAGCTTCAATCCCTTCATTCCGAACGGCAACCAGTGGGCGTCGGGATGGCTACAGATCTGCAACGAGCCTCTTTTCTATGGCAACGTGGCGGCCGGGAAAGTCGTTCCATGGTTGGCGACGAAGTTTTCCCTGGCGAAGGACCACATGAGCGGCACGCTGTACCTGCGCAATGACGCGACCTGGAGTGACGGCCATCCCTTCAGCGCAACCGATGTGGCCTTCACGTTCAACATGTTTCTCAACAATCCCCACGTCTTCGGCTCATCCTGGTCGCGACAGATCAAGTCCGCGACGGCTCAGGGTTCCAACGTGGTCAAGTTCACCTTCCCGACTCCGCAACCGCGCTTCATGGAAAACGCGCTCATCACCGTGGTCACCCCTCCAGCCCTCATCGTGCCGGAACACATCTGGAAGGGGAAGGATCCTGCCACCTTCACCAACAATCCGCCGGTTGCGACGGGCGCATGGAAGTACCACAAGGTTTATCCGAACCTGAAAATGTTCGTCTGGGCGCGTAACGACACCTATTGGGGCAAGAAGCACGGCAACTTTCCCATCCCCAAATACGTGGTTTACCGGACCGCCCCGCCCGTGGACGAGGACCTGGCGGATTTCGAACGTGGCGCGATCGATTGGGCAGGCAAACTGCAGTATCCTCAGATGAAGCTCGCGAAGGAGAAGCTTCCGGGATCGGACCTCATCACCTCGTTTACCGACCCCTGTCCGCGGGGCATGTGGTTCAATTGCGGCAAGCCACCCTTCAATGACCGCCGTTTCCGCTGGGCGATGTCGTACCTCGTCGACCGACCGACGGCGGCAAAGGTCATCTGGTCCCCCGCGACCTCCGCGGCCCGCTATCCCTGGTCTTCCTGGTCATGGTTCAAGCAGTACGAAAACGCCGAAGCTCAAAAGATCGTCGCCAAGTACGACCTCTCATACAACCCGACCAAGGCCGGCCAGATCCTCGACTCCCTCGGTTACAAGCGCAGTGGTTCTGGCCAGCGCATGCGCAACGGCAAACCGCTCAGCTTCGAGATCATCACCCCCGTCCCCAACACCGGGTATGAGTTCGCGATCGCGCAGATGTTCGCCAAGGCCGCCGCCAAGCAGGGCGTCACGGTCCACGTCAAGTCGCTCTCAGTCGGCCCGACGTTCGGTAACGATACGGCAACGGGAAATTTCAGCATGACCAGCCACTGGTTGTGTGGCGCCATGCTGGATCCGAGTCAGCTCTATGACCAGTTCAACTCCAGCAAGATGACCCCGGAGGGCGCGCGGGCGCTCACGCCGGACTGGGCGCGGCTCAAGGACCCGACCTTCGATTCCCTGGACGATCAGTTGGATCGGACCCAACCGGGGTCCGCGGCGATGCCGTTGTACAACAAGCTGCTCGACCGCTTCCTCCACGACCTCCCGGCCACGCCGGTCATCGAGACGGTTTATCCCTTTCTGCTCAGCACCAAGGTCTGGACGGGTTGGCCCACAAACCACAACCTCTACACCGTACCGGATAACTGGTGGTCGCCGTCGGCGTTGGTGTATTTCCGCCTGAAGCGCGCCTGACGGCCGCTCCGCGGGGCCGGGCGCGGGAAGGAGGGAACGACATTTGGGACAGGGAGCCTTCTGGACCTTCCTGCTCCGGCGAGTGGCAGGCTATCTGGTCAGCTTGGCCGTCGCGATCACGGTCACGTTTTTCTTCTTCCATCTGATTCCAGGAAATCCTATTCAGGCGTACATAACATCGCTGCAAGAGAACTATGGGTACAACGCACCGGTGTCGAACCAGCTCATCATTCATTACGAAAAGGAGTTTGGCCTCCAGGGCACGCTGTGGCATCAATATGTTCTATATCTTAGAAACGTGTTTCTGCGCGGCAACCTGGGAGTATCCTTCATCTCGTTTCCCACTCCGGCGCAACGGTTGATCGCGCAGGCCCTGCCCTGGACCATCGGGCTGTTCGGCGTCGCGGTCATCATCGCCTGGAGCATCGGAATCCTCGCGGGCATGGCGCTCGGATGGTTCCGGCGAGCCCGGGCAGCGCAGTGGTTGGCCACGCTGGCACTGATCTTCTCGCAGATTCCCTACTACCTGCTGGCACTGGGCCTGGTCTTCACGTTCGCCTATGGGATGGCGATCCTACCGGCCAGGGACGCCTACTCGGCGTCTCTGACGCCGGGGCTGAGTTTTACGTTCATCATGAGCGTCGCCCGCCACGCGATCCTTCCCGCCTGCTCCCTGATCCTCATCGCCGTATGCGGATGGTTGATCTCCACCCGCTCCCTGATTGTCAGCATCCTGGGCGAGGATTACCTCACGTATGCCCAGGCCAAGGGCCTGCGCCAGGGAAGGATCCTGCGGCAGTATGCGTTGCGCAACGCGTTGCTGCCTCAACTGACGGCCTTGGCGATCTCCTTGGGGTTCGTGGTCAATGGGGCTTACCTCGTCGAATATGTCTTCAATTGGCCGGGCATCGGCTACCTCTTCGTTTCCGCACTGGGGCAGATGGATTACAACGTGCTGCAGGGAATCGTGCTGATATCGATCTTTTCGGTGCTGACCGCCAACCTGCTGATCGATCTGACGCTTCCGCTGGTCGATGCCCGGGTGGGCTACCGTTGAACGGACGCGTACGGTCCACCCAGGGGGCCTATCTGAAGGAGATCTGACTTGCGGGGGGAGGATGGCGGATGCGCAAACTGGACGCGAAAGTGATTGCCGGGCTGATCCTCCTTGCACTCCTGACCGGGACGGCACTCGCCGAGCCGTGGCTGGTGCATATCTGGACCGGTCCGCACTCCCCGACCACCATCGGCGCCTTTTCTGTCTTTGCCAAGCCGAGTTGGCGCCATCCCCTCGGGACGGATCGCTACGGGCGCGACACCCTGGCGCTGGTCTTACTCGGCTTGCGCAATTCGCTGGCGGTCGGGGCCATCGCCGGCGTCATCGGTAGCGCGGCTGGAATCGTGGTTGGATTCATCTCCGGTTACCTGGGCGGTTGGACCGATGCGGCCCTGCGTACCGCCACGGACGCCTGGTTGGTGATCCCCACCTTCCCCCTGCTCGCGGTCCTGGCGGCGTACGTCAAAGTCGTGACCCTGGCCGAGCTTTCCGTCATCCTGGCCATCTTCAGTTGGCCGTTTGCCGCCCGGGCAATTCGGGCCCAGGTGCTCAGCCTTCGAGAGCGACCGTACATCGACATGGCGAGAATGTCCGGCGAGCGCACCCTCGAGGTTATTTTCACCGAGATCCTGCCAAACATGCTGCCTTACTTGGGGGTTGGCTTTGCGGCGAGCGTGATCGGCGCGATCGTGGCCCTGGTCGGCTTAGCCATCATCGGAATCGGGGCCGCGAACGCCATCACTTTGGGAACGCTCCTGAACTTTGGCATCTCATGGGGCGTCATGTCTCTGGGCCTCTGGGAGATCATCGTTGTCCCCGGCCTGTTATTGGTCGTCATCTTCGTTTCCCTCAACTTGATCAACTTCGGCCTGGAGGAGATGTACAACCCCCGGCTGCAGGGTGTTACCACCGGGAGATAGCGCTGTCGGGCTTATCGGCGACAGGCCAGGGGGTGAACGCATGGCGGCTCCTGCTCTGGTTGTGCACGGACTCAAGGTGTACTACCACACGTCGCGCGGACCGTTCCGCGTCGTGGACGGAGTACAGCTAGAGTTGGAACAGGACGAGATCCTTGGGATCGCCGGCGAGTCGGGATGCGGAAAATCCACGGTGGTGGAAGGCATCCTGCGTCTGGTCGCGCCTCCCGGGCGCATTGAGGCCGGCAGGGTCCTCCTCTACGGCAACCGCGCAGAAGCGGTCGACGTGCTGTCCCTGGCGGAGGAAGCCATGCGGCGGATCCGCTGGACCCGGTTGGCGTATGTCCCACAGGGTTCTATGAACTCGCTCAATCCGGTCCTGCGCGTTCGCGAACAGATGTTGGATGCGATGCTGGATCACGGGGCTCGGTCCCGGAGCGAGTGCCTGGACCGTATTCCCATACTCCTGCGCGCGGTCGGCCTGACACCGTCGACGGCCGAGATGCATCCACACCAGTTGTCGGGTGGCATGCGCCAGAGGGTCGTTATCGCCAACAGCATCTCCCTCAACCCGGAGGTGGTCGTCGCCGATGAACCGACCACCGGGCTGGACGTTCATGCACAGCGCCAGGTCCTCGAGACACTGCTGCGCGTGCGACGCGAGCATCGGGTGGCGATGATTTTTGTAAGCCACGACCTAGCGGTGCACGCCCAACTGGTGGATCGCCTAGTGGTGATGTATGCGGGCCAGGTCATGGAGATCGGTCCCGTCGTGCCGATGTTCCGCGATCCACGGCATCCGTACAGTCTTGGGTTGGTCGCGTCCATGGTGCGCATCGGCGGACCCCGCCGGCGGCTTTTCGGGATCCCGGGGCTTGCGCCCAGCCCCCTGGAGTGGCCGGGAGGCTGCCGCTTTCATCCGCGTTGTCCGTATGCCTTCGATCGGTGCCGAGAGGTCGTGCCGGTTCTGCAACCGCTCGAACCCGGGCGATGGGCGGCCTGCCATCTGTACGCGGAGGGCCTCACCGATCGCTTGGCGCAGGCACGGCGCGAAATGCTCGCGGGTCCGGCGGCGACGGGCGCACGCCTTCAGGAGGTACATGCGGTAGACCAGCACGCCGCGGGGGGCGAGTACGGTGAGTGAAGCCCCGCTTCTGCAGGTGCAGCATCTGACCAGGACCTTCGCCGGCGGTCACCGTGGTCAGCGCCTCGCCCTGCGCGCCAACGACGAGATCGATCTGACGCTGGGGGCGTCCGGACCGGAGATCGTATCACTGGTCGGCGAAAGTGGGAGCGGCAAGTCCACCCTGGCACGGATCCTGCTCGGACTGGACCGCCCCTCGGTTGGTCGGGTCCTGTACCATGGGGTCGACGTGGCGAAGTTGCGCGGCCGGGCGTGGTGGCAGTACCGCCGGGAGGTCCAGGCCGTGTTCCAAGATCCGTATGGCATCTATAACCCGTTCTACCGGGTGGACCGCGTGCTGGACCGCCCCGTGCGGCACTTCCGCCTAGCGGCCTCCCGCCGTGAAGCCGACGAGAAGATCGATGGCGCCCTGCGCGCCGTCGACTTGCGGCCGCAGGATGTGTTGGGCCGGTTTCCCCACCAGCTGTCTGGAGGCGAACGCCAGCGCATCATGCTGGCACGCCTCTATCTCATCCGTCCACGGCTAATTATCGCGGATGAGCCGGTGTCAATGATCGACGCCGCCCTGAGGACGATGTTCCTCAATATCCTTCTGGACTTCCGCGACCAGGGAATCTCCTGCCTCTTCATCACGCACAACCTGCAGACCGCCTACTACCTCGGTGGCCGCTGTCTGGTCCTCTACCGCGGACGCATGGTCGAGTCCGGCAGCATCGACGAGGTGCTGCAGGAGCCGGCGCACCCCTATACCCGGGTCCTTGTATCGTCCATCCCTTCCCCCGATCCGACGCAGCGTTGGTCCGGAGAATTGCCGGAGGCCGCCGTCGAGAGCGGATCGCCGCCCGGCCCCAACGAGTGCGCCTTCGCGCAGCGCTGTCCCCACGTGATGGAGCGCTGCCGATCGGAACGGCCATCCCATCACCGCGTGTCCGGCGATCGCGAGGCCGCATGTCTGTTGTTCGAGGACGTCGTCCCCGCAGCGAAGGCAACCGATCTCGATCGTCCCAAGCCCACCTGAGGGGAACGGTCCGCAGCACCGACGGGAAAAGCGAGCCACGTTCCGCGACCGAGCGCCAGTCGCGGGTGGCATCTGCGCAGTCCGCTCATGCCGATCGCCGAATCCGGTCATATCGATCACCTGGGCGAACACAGCGGTTCACGTGCGGTGCAGGGCCGAGACAGGTGATCGGCATGGGACGCTGGTCGAGTGCGCTACCCGGCGGCACTCGCGGCCGCGCTGGCGGTCAGGGGCGCGAATGCCTTGGAAACGGCCCGCATGGCCGATGCGGTGGACTGCTTACCCAGGAAAAACGGGTCCAGCGTGTTCGACCAAGCGGTATTCAACTGCACGAAGTCCGCCAGGGTGTGCCCCGGCGCCTCAAAGGCTTGACCCGGTGCCAGGCCCCCCAGGACCACCGACTTGAGTTGCTTGTAGGTGAGGGTCATGCCGGTAAGTTTCGACTCGAAGCGGAGCGTGCTGTCCTGCAGCGTCGACAGGGCCGGAAAGAAGCCGGTCGTCAGCGCGAAGGACTTGGCACGTGATCCCGTGGTCAAATAGAGCAGGAACTGAAAGGCCGCCTTCGGATGCGCGGTGTGGCGCGACATCACCCACGCGTCGGTCCAGAGCTTGGTCGTATCCTTTCCTCCGGGGCCATACGCGAAGGGTGCGATGGCCCAGCGGAACGTCGGGTGCACCGCCAGCATCGGCTGCACGATGTAGATCCCGCTCTGCACACCGACCCGGCCCGTCATGAACGGGTCGTTTCCAAGCGTGGTCAGCGCGGTCATATCCGTGGGCGAAGGGGACACATGGTCTGTGACCGACAGGTTCTTCGCAAAGCGCATCGCAGCCGTGTAGCAGGCGGACGTGAAGTAGGTGGCGCTCACCATCCCGGTCCGGTACGCGGTGGCCGCAGACGGCCCGCCACTTGGGGCAAACGGATCGCAACCCCACAACCACGAGAGATCCGTTCCAAATTGACCCGGCGAAAGATTCAGTCCCCAGACCGCCTGGGTGGGATGGGTAGTGTGCCGGCTGATGGCTTTTGCATCCTGTACAAGCGTGGAGAGGGTCCAGGACCGATCGGCCCAGGAGGTCGGCGGCAGGGGAAGATGTGCCTTGGCAAACAGCGTCGCGTTGTAAAACAGGACCGACGGCATGTTGTCCATGGGAAGGCCGTAGACCTTACCGCCACGCGTGAGGGAGGTCATCGCGGACGCGTTCCATTGCTTCATGGGAACATCGCTGGAGCGCAAGTACGGCGTCAGATTCGCCAACGTTCCTTTGGCCAGAAACGTTCCAAACCCGGCAGCAAATGTCGCATACACGGCGGGCGGGGTCCCGGCCGCGGTCAGCGACAACAGCTTCGCGTTATACGCCGACCACGGAACACTGATGATGGAGATATGCACGTCCGGATGCAGGTGCTGATACTGTCCGGCCACCTGCTTTTCCCACTCAACCACTTTGGGCCCCATGTCCGACCTCGTCAGCCACGTCAGGGTCACCACGGGCTTGCCCGCGGCGGTACCGCGGTGGCCGCAGGCGGTGAGCGCCATCGCCACGCCGAGCGTCAGGATTCCCAGGCACATGCGGCCCGTCGACCCAATGCGCATCCCCAAGAGAGGTCACTCCTTCCCCACGGGGCTTAGAGGGCCTGCCCATACGGGACCCCTCAGCGTGAAGACACCACGATGCCGCTGAGCAGGTAGTTCTGAGCGAAGAAGAAGATGGTGATCGGCACCAACGCCATCATCAGAGACACCGCCATCAACTGGTTCCACGGGGTGGCGCCGTATGCGGAGCGAAAGTTCGCAATGCCGAGCGCAAGCGTGTACTTCGAGTTCGAGTTAATGTAGATGAGCGGGGCCAGAAAGTCGTTCCAGGAAAACTGGAAATGGAACACAGCCGCGGCGGTGAACGCCGGAACGGCGAGTGGACGCGCTATGCTCCAATACAGACGCGGGTAGCCGCATCCATCGATGCGTGCCGCATCGAACACCTCCTCCGGGATGCTCGAAAAGAACTGCCTGAAGAGAAAGATGAGGAAGGCCGATCCACCGAAAAACGCCGGAACGATGAGCGGCAGATAGGTGTTGACCCATCCGAGTGTCTTGAACAGGACGAACTGCGGGATGAGCAGCACCGCCATCGGCAGCATCATGGTGGACAGGACCAGAACGAAGAAGAACTTCTTCGTGGGAGCGTGCAGGCGAGCAAAGGCAAAGCCGACGACCGAGGCGGAAAGCACCGCGCCCAGCGTGGAGAGAACGGCGATCTCACTCGTGTTGAGAAAGTACCGGGCGAACGGCAGGAACGTCAGCCCTTTGGGATAGCTTGCGAAATCGAGCGGATGCGGCACGAGTTCCGGTGGGAATCGCACGATTTGCGCCAGGTGCTCCACGGAGGACGCGACCATCCAGTAGAACGGAAAGAGGATGAGCAACACCCCGGGCAGGAGCACAGCTGCGGCCAGAATGCGGCGCATGCGGCGCTTTCTCCCCGCCATCGCAGCCCCTCCCCCCATCGCCTAACGTTCGGAACCGTAGAACACCCAACGGGCGGAGAACTTGAATATCAAGAGCGTGAGCATCATGACAATCGCCAACAGTATCCATGCCTGGGCGGAGGCGAGGCCCATCTTGAAGTACACGAATGCATTGTTATACAAGGCGAGGTTGTAGAAGTAGGACGCATAATCCGGTCCACCCTGAGTCATCACGAAAGCGGTGGCGAATATCTGGCTGGCGGCGATCAGGCCGACAATGAGGTTGAACAGGATCAGAGGCGAGATCATCGGCACCGTCACATGGCGAAACTGCCGCCACGCAGAGGCCCCGTCCAGTTGCGCCGCCTCATAGAGCTCGTTCGGCACCCCCTGCAGAGCCGCCAGGAACAGGACCATCGGCCCTCCCACGCCCCACAGCGACATGAGGATGAACGCCGGCAGCACCCAATGGGCGCTTCCGAGCCAATCCGGCCCGTGGATGCCGAAGGCGGCGCTGAGCGCCCAGTCGATGACGCCGTACGTGGGGGCGAACAGGAACAGCCACAGCATGGCGGTGGCGACCTGCGGCATGATCGTCGGGAGGTAGTAGATGGTGCGCAGGGCGCGCATGCCGATGATGCGGACGTTCAGCAACAACGCCAGGGCGAGCGCGACCGCCAGGTGCAGGGGCACCGCGACGGCGACATAGGTGAAGGTGACGCGCAGGGACTTCCAAAACAGCTGGTCCCGCGTGAATAGATAGGCGTAGTTCGCGAGCCCCACCCAGTGCGGCGGATGGATCACGTCGTAACGCGTGAAACTGAAGTAGGCCGACCCGACGATCGGATACAGCATGAAGATGAGGAAGCCGATGATCCATGGACTGATGAGCACATGGAACCAGAATGCCTCCCGGCGGGCCTGTCGAGAGGGTCGAACGCTTCTCGCCCTGCGCAGCGAAAGCGGTGTCGCCGGATCCACAGGCATCCGCCCCCCGTACACCTGAAATCCGTCGCTCCTAACCCCCCGCGGCGCGCTCCTGGTGCAGGAGGACGTCCAACGAATGCTGCAGATCAGTGAGCGCCTTGCGCGGCGATTCCTTCCCATTCCAGACGTTTGCCGTCCCGTTGACGAACTCGCTACTCCAGTGGGGCCCGCCTGAAAACACCTTAGCCGGGAAGATGTACCCATCGCTGGCCAGGATGCCGCCGCCCACCACCTGTGCGTCCTGGGCATACGTCTGCCCGTTGCCCGGCAATGCCGCGAGGCGGTGCAGGTAGATCGACAGGTCGACTCGGTTCGAAGGCACGTAGCCACCGATCTTGGCGTAGCTTGCGGCGGCGGGCCCGACGGTGAGGTACGCGACAAAGGCCGCAGCGGTCCGCGGGTGCGGGCTCTTGGCGGCCACGGCCCAGCCGGACACGCCCGTCGGGCTCAGGTCCCCGCCGGGCCCGTACGGTACGGGGGCGATACCCCAACGGAAGGACGGGTGCGCGCCGGAGAACACGTGGAGCCCGGTGATCAGCGTGTCCTCCATGCCGACGCGCCCGCTGAGAATGGGATTGCCCAGCACGCCCAATGCCGTCGCCTCATCCGCGGTTGGTGACACATGCCACTTGGTGATGAGGTCCGCCAGCCACGTCATGGCGGCAAGGAACTGCCCGCTGTCCACATGCGGCTGGTCCGGAAGTCCAGTACGGTACGGCCGCGCATGGGTCGGACCCGACGGGCTGAACATATCGGCGCCCCACAGCCAAGCCGTGTATCCGAGCTGCCCCGGCCCCATGATCAGACCATACACGGACTGCGCAGGAGTCGACCCACTATGACTCAGGCGCTTGGCATCCCGCAGCATCTGGCCGATCGTCCATGAGCGATCCGTCCACGACGTCGGCGGATAGGTCAGGCCGGCCTTTTGGAAAAGGGTGCGGTTGTACAGCACGACCATCGGTGGATCGCTGAAAGGGAGCCCATATATCTTGCCGTTACGCATCATCGTGTCCACAACCGACTTGTGAAAATACTTGGAAAGGTGGATATTGAGCGCGTGCAGTTGCGGGGTGATATCCGCCAGCATGTGTTTGGCGTAAAAGGTACCGAATCCCATCGCATACGTACCCACGACATCCGGTGGTGTTCCCGCCGCGTACATGGTGAGGAACTTTTCATTGTACTGCGCAACGGGAGCCGAGACGATCGTCACGTGGGTCCCGGGGTGGCTGCGCGCGAACGCCGCGGCCGTTTGCTTCGCCCACGCAGCGGAACCCGCCCCAAGGTCGCTGCGGACCAGCCAAGTGATGCGCTTGGTGCCCGCACCGCCGCCGGCGTTCGCACCGCCCGCCGCACAGCCGCTCAGCAGCAGGCACGCGGCCGTCGCGCCCGCCAGAATCCTCCTATACTTCATGGCCAGATGGCCAGATGGCCAGATGGCATGGCATCCTCCCCCCTTTTCACGCGCCACGGTTGATGCAGATCGCGAATCCATTCCCCGTCTTTGGCCGCAGCACCGAGAGATTGGAAACGAGAGGCTGTTATACCTCGTGGGTGATCGGTGTTCTCACCAAGCCCTCTCGGACCCTGTCGCACGATGGGCAGAAAGTCCGGACTGTGGGACGGCGCCAGGCGTGTCGGCTTTAGTGGGTGGTGCCGTGATCATCCACCTACGGTAGGCTGTGACAGGTACGAGATGTGGCGGCGGGGGCCCGCCGCGGCCGCGATGCTAACGGCCGCCCTCAGCCCTGCGGCGTCCGGTAACGGCCGCCGGAGAACGTCCATACCTGCGGGACCACCTTGCCACCGCTCTGGGTGGCGACCGTGATGGTGTACGGGGCATACGGCTGCGGTTGCGTCAGGCGCGGGTAACCGCCGGCCGGGGCGCTCACCATCTGCCCGATCAGCGACGCCTGCGTGGCGCCCAAGCGGTAGACGGCGAGGTCCGAACTGCCGTGGTGCGCCGAGAGCAGGGTACGCAGCACCAGGGCGGTGCCGCCGTCGCCGCCCAGGTCCCCGCAGGCGACGGGATAGGTGCCCTGCGACAGACCGGGCAGGTCGATCCCGGTCAAAGGCTGGCCCGACGGGCCATCGACCTTCAGGCTGGACGGCCGGGCGGCAAAGGTGAACCCGTCGTTCTTCTGCGCCTGCACCGATCCGACGCGCCACCGCACCACGTCGGACCCGCAACGCAGTTGTCCCCCGGCCCAGGCCTTCGCGCTACTCAACGACGGCAGGGTGACGCGGTCCAGCGGTCGGAACCTCACCACGCGCGCCCCCAGCAGTTGGGGCGCCCCCGCGAAACGGCCGACCGTGAAGGCGATGACGCGGGCCGCCAGGGGGGTGCCGGGCGCGTACCCCGGCGCGCGCGACCCGGGCCCGGTCGGGGCCAGGGATGCCCGCCAGAGGGCGGCGTGTACCCCGGAGCGTAGCGGCAGTTCCTCGCGGACCACCACACGCACCCGACCGTCGCGTACCGGCCAAGCGTCCATGACCTGGGCGCTCACGGGCGGCCACTGACCGCGAATGAACCCGGAGAGCGTGTGTCCGGCCTGCCAGCCGTAGCCCCATGCGGCGTAGGCCGTCCCCCAGGCGGCACGTCCCAGGGCACGCTCGTAGCCGGTGACCAGCGATCTGGCCGCGGTCGTCGTGACCGCGCCGGGCAGCGCCGCCGTCTGCACCTGGGCGGCGGCCAGCCGCGCGGTCACGATCAAGCGGTGGGTATCCCAGAGGCCCGAGCAGGTGACCAACTGCAACAGGTGCTGCTTGGTCGTCAGACGCAGGGCGGAGGTATCCGTCGGAGTGACCAACTGGGTACCGGTGACGACGTATGTATAGGAAGAAGCGGGGGTCTCCACCTGCAGCCGCGTCCCGGGTCGCAGCCGGTGCAGGTGCTGGAAGACCGATCCCCAGATGTTCACGTGCCCGAAGATCACCACGTCTCCGGTCTGCCCCGGCAAGGCCGATCCCTGCAGGTGGGCCGGCCCCCGGCGCAAGAGCGTCTGCCAGACGCTCGTCTGGAAGGTCAGCCCCTGCAGCACATAGGCATCGAGGCCGATGGACCGCACCCGCAAACGCGCCAGCACATGGCCGAACCCGACTGGGGCGGCGGGCGCGGCCGCGCTCTTCGCGGCCGTCCGGGGCGGCGAGGCGGCGGTAGTCGCGCCGCCGCCCGGGGCCGACCGGCCGAGCGCACCCCGACTGCCACCGACCGCCGCCGCCCGCTCGGCCGCAAAGTGCCGGGCGGCCGTGTGCTGTGCGGCCGCGTCCAGCCAACCGGACCACAGGGGGGCCGCGATGAGGACCAGGCCCGCCCCAGCACAGACCACCCCGAGGAGCAAACCGAAAAGGGCGGCACGGCGGCGGCGGCGCCGACCGCGCCGCCGCGCATGGGTCGGAAGGGCGGGATCCGCCTCCCGCACCGACGCCGCCACGAGCCTCAGCGCTCCGAGCCGCGCAGCCGCCGGACGTTACGCACGACCAGCAACCCACCCAGCCCGGCCAATCCAAAGCCGACGATCGCCGCGGTCGGGCTGGAACCCGTCTTGGGCATCGCGCCCTTCGCCGAAGCGCTCGACGACCCGGATGTAGAAGAAGACGAGGAAGAAGACGACGATGTCTTGGAAGCCTTGGTGCCGGCGCTTGTCCCCGTGCTGGTCGCCGTCTTGGTCGACGTACCCGTCGAACCCGAGCCATAGCTGGGATCCTTCGCCTTGGTCTTGCCGCTCGTACCCGCAGAGCCCGCAGCGCTGCTGTGGCCAAGGCTGCCGCTGGTGGTCTTGGCCGGGCCGCAGCCAGCGGCCGCGACCAACACCGTCGCGCAGGCCGCCACCGTCATCCAGCGCCGCTGGCGCCCCGTTGCGCGCACGGACACGCTTCCCTGCTCGGTCATGGTACCCATCCCCTTTCGGCCGACCGGTGGGTGCCGCATCCACCGGTCCGGCGCAAACCACCCCTCACACTTTCGAGTCCCGAGCCGCCTTTATGGGCGCACTCCCGGCCGAGCCGATCGCCGCACACGCTTCGGGCGGCAGCGGACGGGCGGCGCGACGACCCACACCCGTGCCGACGCCGGAGACACGCGTTTGGTTCCGCGCCGTCCAGGCGGGCTCGTCCGGCGCGATTCGGCAGGCTGGGCCGGTGGCGACGGCGAATCCGCCCGTCCGGGGGGTATGGAGCGTGGCCAAAGAGCTCCTGGAGCGGCCGGCCGTGGTCGGTCGCGGCGGCGGCATCTACAGGCAGAGGTTCGCGGTTCCGGACCACGGCGAGGCAATCCTCAACATGCACATCGCGGCGGCCGGCACCCACTGGGGCAAGGCGGGCCAGGAGGCCGGGACGCTGCGCGTCGAGTTCGAGGGTAGCTACAGCCAACACCTGGTCGTCTTCGGCGGAGCCGAGGAGACCCTTTATCAGCGCTTCCTCGGGGATATCGGCATCGGCGCGCACGAAATCATGTTCACGTTCTCTCCCGAGGGATCCGCCGAGGGCGCCCAATGGATCCGCACCCTTTCCATGAGCATCGACGTGCTCACCACCGAGGACCGCCGGGCGATCCCCGCCAGCAACAGCCCGCTCTTGTATGGGCGGGCCGAGAAGGCCCCGTACGAGATGCGCAAGACCGACACACCGATGTACGCCTTTTACCACTACCCGCGTGGCGGTCCGACCGGGCGCGAGATCGAATACTTCTACATTTATTCGCACGCGGAACGCGGTCCGGACCCCGCGCAACGGTTGGCCCAGACCGGCTGCCTGGCGGTGATCGAGTGGAGCTTCCGCGGCAGCCTGGACAGCGCCGGCCACGTGGCCAAGAACATGGCCTTCCAGGGCCGAAACCGCGCCCCGCACGGCTTCGCGGGCGGGTTCGACATGCGCGGCCATCCCGTGCTGCAGGCGGCGGGACCGGAGGGCATGTTCCACGACAAGGTGGTCACGCCATACCGCCTGGGCCTGCCCGCGCTGGAGGAGTGGCCGGAGGACCGCCCGCTCGCCTGGATGCAGAACGTCTTTCCGGTCTCCTATCGCACCGCCGCATGGGAACTGTCGCGGGAGGCCAAGATCGAACATCCGGGCAACCCGGCCAGCCGGGCCCTGGCCGACCCCCACGACTACCTCTTCGTGCACGCCAACCGGCGCCTGGCGCAGGGGGATGCGCGCCGAGCCCCCGCGGTCGAGGTGTTGGTGACCCTGGCCGGCCAGGCCAAGCCCTTCTCCTCGAGCTTCGGCGACGCCCGCTGGGCGATCCCCGGCGCGGAGCCGTTCGCAACGGCGGTGAAGCTGCCCGCCGGCACCGCGGTGGAGGCGGTGCGCGAGATCCGGGTGCGGGCGCTGCCGCAGCGCAGGGACCCCTTCGAGTTGGAAATCGTTGGACCGCAGGCCGCCTTCTTTCTGACCGGTCCGAGCTACCAGGTCGGCCCCATGCCGTCGGGCGTACCCGGTGAGACGACCGTCACGCTCAGCCGCGAGCATCCGGAAGCCGTTCTCTGGCAGGCCGGTGCCTGAAGGCCCGGCGATGCGCCGCCGCCGGCCGGGGCAGGCCGCCCAAGCACGGCCACGGCGGCGCGGGGTGGATATCCGGCATCCCCCGTGCCGCCGGTCCCACGCCCCCCGGGCAACCCGCCGCCGGCCTATGACCCGGCGGGCCGGCGGCTGCCGCCCGCCGCGCACCAGCCGGCAATCGCGGCCGCCTCCGCGGCGTGGTCGTGGCCGCAGCCCCAGCGGGCCAGGTACGGACCAAGGAGGGTTGGCACAGACTCCCCCGGCAGATCCCACAGCCACCGCGCCGTGCGCGCCAGCCCCTCCCGGGGCCGCGCCGCATCGCGATAGCCGAGCCGCGCCCGCAGCCGAAAGGTATCCAGCAGGACCGGAGCCGGCGTCGCCCACGGGTGGCGGCCGTCAAAGCGCTCCAGCGGCAGCGGCACGCCTTCCAGGGGCCGCTCCAGCGCCCGTGCGCACTCCTGGCACAACTCGGCCAGGGTAGGCACGTCGCCGTCGCCGACGTTGAAGCTGTGTCCGTCGGCCTCGCGCGGGTGGTCCAGGGCACAGACGATGGCGTGCACCGCGTTGTCTACAAACAATCGGTGCAGCAACTGACCGCCCCCGTCCGGCAGGGCGATCCGGGTCCGGCCCGCCCGCAACCGTTCCACGACGTGCCATTCGCGCGCCAGACCGACCCCCGGCCCATAGAGCGGCGCCAGGCGCAGCAGCGTCGCCGGAAAGGCGCCCGCCGCCCGGGCGTTCCACAGCCCGTCTTCGGACGCCAGCGCGATGCCGTCCCGAAGCGGGGCGTCCTCTGGGCACGGCCGCGGCATGCCCCCGCCGGGCCTCTGGCCGCCACGGCAGTCCGGGGCGTCCACGGCCCCGGCATACACACGCCAAGTGCCCAACTGCACCATCAAGCCCACGCGCCCGTGCAGGGCCGCGGCGACCGCCGCCGGACCGTCGAAGCCCCGCGCCCCGAAATCGATCGCGGCATCGAAACGGCCCCTCAGCTCCGCCAGCGCCGACGGATCCTCACGGCGACCGGGCACGAACTCCGCGGTCGGCACAGGTCGGGAGCCGAAGCAGACCACCCTGGTGCCCAGGCGGCCAAGCGCATGACAGAGCGCCTCTCCCAGGGCCGCATCCCCATCCAACACCGCCACGCGCAATCGATGACTCCCCCTCCGCCCGCGGTTCGCCCGCACCCGTTCCTCTCTTCCATACCACTGGCCCCACTGCTCCCACTGGTCCCACGCATCCCACCGGTTCCACCGCCAGCGATCTGCCCCCCCCCCGCTAAGTCATGCTTGGGTCCGGGGTCGGGGCTCGGGGCTTCCCGCCGAGAGAGTCGGTAGACCTTGCTCGGGGACGGGAGATCCGGGGGGTGTCATCCCGGCCTTGTCCCCTTGAACG
>JAJZXK010000107.1 GCA_021806565.1 Bacillota bacterium
GCTTCGCGGCGCTGGCCACCGCGGGCATCCTCGCCGTGGCGCTGGCGGTCAACGTGCCCTGGACCGTGCGCAACCTGCGGGTCACCGGTGCGCCGGTGTTCGTCGACGTCAACGGCGGGATCAACTTCTACACCGCCCACAACCCGCGCGCCACCGGGGAGTGGATGAACCTGGGCAACCACAATCCGGTGCTGCTGCGCGGCGACGGCTACGACCGCCCGCTGACCAACCGGCTCGCGCTGGACGCCGGGATGCGCTACTTCCTGGGCCACCCCGGTGCCGACCTGCGCACCGGCAGCCGGGTGCTGACGCTGTTCTGGGGCGAGCGCGACCCCGATATCGCCCACTACGGCCAGGGCCTGGCGCCGCTGACCGCCGCGCTGCACCTGCCGCTGATCGGCTTCCACCTGCTGCGCGACCTCGGACTGTTGGGCGTCGCCGTGCTCTTGTTGCGCTGGCGGCGCACCGCACTGTTGCCCGTCACACTCTTCGGGTACAGTCTGGGACTGGCACTCCTGTTCTTCGCGCCGCGCTACCGCCTGCCGGTCGAGCCCCTGCTCGCCGTCGCCGCGGCCACGGCGCTTTGGCAACTGGGTGTCTGGTTCCGGCAGAGCTGGCAAGAGCGGCGGGACGGCCGGCGCGACGCCGCGCCCGGGTCCCCGTGACGCCAGCGCGGAGGTGATGGTTTCGCAGTCGGAGAGCCCGGCGCGCCTGCGCGCGACCTACTGGCTGGCCCTGGCGGCTGTCTTTTGCGCCTTCGTCGCGCTACGCCTCTACCATGGCGGGGCACCGCTGGTCGACGATTCGGCCTGGCGCCAGGTCGACACCGCCAGCGAGGCGTGGTTTTTCATCCATAAGGGCCTCGGTCCCCTGCCCCAGCTCTTTTACAACGGGCCGGGCCCGAACTACGTCCAGTTGGAGTTCCCGTTCCTGCCCCTCACGGTGGCGCTGCTTTCGCACGTCTTTCCCTTTGGCAGCTGGCTGCTGCACGGGGTCGCCACCGCATACTCGACGCTGTCGCTGCTCTTTTTGTGGTTGTTCGTGCGGCGCGTCCTCGGACCCCAGGTCGCGCTCTGGGCGGCCGCCGTCTTCGCCGTGCAACCACTCGGCATCTTCTTCGGGCGCGCCTTTCAACCGGAACCGGCCATGGTGGCGGGCACCATGGCGGCCCTGTGGCTGACGGCGCGCTACGCGGACCGGGGCGGCCGGCTCAACTACCTGCTGGCCGTGGCGGCGTTCACCTTTGCCGTCGCCGCCAAGCTGCCGGCGTCGCTGGCCTCACCCGCCGTCTTCCTGCTGGCGCTGCGCCGCGACCGCATCCTGAGCCCGCGGCCCTGGCTGCTGCTGGCGGTGCCGGCCCTAGCCGCCGGCGGCTACACCCTCTGGGCCGGCACCATGGTCTCCCCCGGCTACAACTTCGTGGTCATCATCCTCCAACTGCTGCAGCACAAGAGCTACCACGTCGGCATCGCCTCGGTGCCCCAGTTCTGGTACCACTTCCTGCTCGAAACCTGCATTACGGGTGCCGGCGCGCTACCGCTCGCCCTCGGCCTCGTGGCGGTGCCGCCGCTACGGCGCGCCTCCTGGTTTTGGGGCTGGGCCGCCGGGCTGCTGCTCTGGTGCCTCGTGGTCGTGCGCCACATCCGCTTCGAGTATTACCTCGTGCCGCTTCTGCCCTGGCTGGCCATCGCCGAGGGCGCCGGTCTGGAGCAACTGGTGCGCTGGTGCGGCGGCACGCGGCTGGCCGCCTTCGGGGCCGCCGCCTTCGTCCTGGCCGGCAGTTTGCTGTTCTCGCTGCGGCCACTGAGCGAGCTTTACACCCTGGACATGTATAGTTACCATGCGGGCACGGCCCTGCGCGCCGCGCTCGGGCCCGGTCCGGTGATCCTCGGCACGCAGTCTCCGGTCGTCCTCTTTTACAGCCGCCACCACGGCTGGCGCACCAACAGCCTGACGATGGCGCAATTACGAACATGGCGGGCCGCCGGGGCGCACTACTACATCCCGGTCTGGTCCAAGCAAATCCCGGCGGTAGCCCGCTACGTGCGCAGCCACTACCTCAAGCGCACCGCCGGTCCCGTCGTCTACTACGACCTGCGGCGGGCGCCATGACGCCTTGGCGCGCGGGGCACGATACCGTCTTGGGGGTGATCGGCGTGCGGACGGTGCTTGCGATCCCGGCATACAACGAGGAACAGGCGCTGCCGCCACTGTTGGCGCGCGCGGCGGCGGTTTCCGCCTTCGACCAGGTGCTGGTCGTCGACGACGGCTCGGCCGACGACACGGTCGGCGCCGCCAGCCGCTTTGTCGGACCGCCGCCGGTCACCGTGGTGCGGCACGGAAGAAACCGCGGCCTGGGCGCCGCCATGCGCACCGCGATCCAGCACTTGGCGAAAAGCGACCTGCACGACGACGACGTCATCGTGACGATGGACGGGGACAACACCCACGATCCGGCGCTCGTCCCGGACATGCGCGCGGCCCTGGCGGCCGGCACCGACGTCGTGGTCGCCTCGCGCTACGCCCCTGGAGGCCGCGAGTACGGGCTGTCCTGGCACCGGCGCCTGCTGAGCCGCGGCGCCAGCACCCTGCTGCGGCAACTGCGCCCGGTGCCGGGCGTGCGGGACTACTCCTGCGGCTACCGCGCCTACCGGCTGGGTATGCTGCGCCGCGCGTTGGACCGCTATGGTCCAGACGGGCTGATCGTGACCGACGGCTTTGCCTGCATGGCCGAGTTACTCCTGCGGCTGCACGCGCTGGGCGCGCGCTGCACCGAGGTTCCGATGGAACTGCACTACGAGCGCAAGGGCGGGCCGAGCAAGATGCGCGTCGCCCGCACGGTCGGCGGCTATCTGCAGCTATTGCGCGCCGTTCCCGGTCCCCGCGCCGGCTGAACCCCGCCGGCCTAGCGGCGGGACGACCGGGCCGAAGCCACGGCGGTGAGGCGGTGGCGCAGGGCGCGGCGCGCGTAGCCGAAGGCGGCCAGGGCCAGCAGGAAAAGGACCACCACGGGCCAGGGAAACCAGGGCGCGGGCCAGCGGATGCCGCTGGGCGCCACGGCGGCGCCGACGGCGAGCAGGCCGAAGAGGACGGCCGTCGCCACCGGCAGGACCCGCCCACCGGGGGCGCGCCAACTGCGCGGCAGGGCGGGCTCGCGCCGCCGCAGGCCGAGTAGCGCCACGGCCGCCACCACATACATCGAGCTTTCCAAAACGGCGCCCATGTTGATCAGCACGAGGTATTGGCGGGTCAGGAAGACGCCCGCGATCAGCACGCCCACCACCGCCGCGAGCAGCCACAGGGCCCGCGCCGGTACGAAACGGGCGTTGAGCCGGCCGAGGGCGGTCGGCAGGTAGCGGCTGCGCCCCAGCGCATACACGAGCCGGGAGGCGGCCGCCAGCCCGCCGTTGAAGGTGGTACCGGCCGTCACCACGGTGACCAGCAGCATCCCCCAGAAGCCCACGGCGCCGAGGGCGAGCCGCCCGACGGCCAACTGCGGCGCCACGTCCCCGCCGGGCACCTGGGGCAGGCGGGCCGCCACCGCACCGAACAGGCCGAATCCCAGCGTGAGCAGGGCCAGCGCCAATCCAAGCCCAAGCGGCATGCGGCGGTTGTCCTGGACCTCCTCGGCCAGCGGCGTCACCCATTCAAACCCGGTGAAGATGAAAACCGCCAGGGCGATGCCCGTGAAGAGCCCGCCGACACCGCTGAAGGCGGCCGGCGCGGCCGTCTCCAGCGGGTGGCGCCCCAGGGCCAAGGCGCTGACGATGACGAGCGCGGCCAGCAACCCATAGGTCGTAAGGTCCTGCACCAGCGCCGCGGACCGCACCCCGCGCAGGTTGGCGGCCAGCGCCGCCCCAAGCAGCACCAGCACCCACAAAAGCGGCGGCACCACCGGCAGGGCCCGGTGCAGGGCCGCGCCGAGGACGAAGCCGTCCGCCGCCATGACCAACAGCAGGGCCGGCAGATACAGCAGTGTGAAGGTCAGGGAGAAGGGGTCGCCAATGCCGCGCAGCGTCCAGACGCGGATCCCCGCCGCCGACGGCAACGTGCCGTTGAGTTCGCCGAAACAGGCGGCGACGAGCAGGCACAGGCCCCCGGCAACCAGGATCGCCACCGGTCCCTCCCAGCCCGGGGCCTGGCGGCGGATGGCGGTCACCGCAAGGAAGTTGATCGCGGCAAACGCCAGGCCGGCACTGGTCGACACCACGCTGCGCAGACCCAGGACACGCTGGAGCACACCCCGGCGCCGCCCACCCGCCGCACCCTCCGCACCCTCCGCGGCCACGCCGCGCCCCCCTCCCCGCGACGCTCCACCATCCAAGGTGACCGCCGCCTCCGCGAGGGGGATTCCACCTGCCGGACACGGTTCCTCGCGCTCCCAGCCGGTGTGAGCCAAAGACGTGGCGAAGGACCGCAGGATGTCCCATCGGTCGCTCGAAGCTCCCGCGTCGACCGCGCACCGAGTCCCCGGCGCGGACATAGGATTCGACCGCATCCCCTGCCGGGGGGGACGGCGCACGGCGGAAGGGGGGTGAGATAGAGATGAGCCATCCGCGGAACCCCATGCGATCCGGACTCCGGCGCGGCCTGATCGGCCTCGGTCTGGCCGCCTGCATGCTCCTGGCCGGCTGCGGCGCGACGGCACCCGCCTCGGGCGCGGCCCATAAGTCGGGCGCCGCCAAGACCAAGACCGCGGCCACCGCCACGGCCAAGACGGCGATGCCGACGACCGCCAGCCTCAAAGGCTGGCAGGGCAACGGCAACGTCGGCATCTCCAAGGCCGTCGGCGATCCGAAGCCACCCTCGCTGGTGCTGCCCGGAGACGGCAAGTCCTACGTCTGGGCGAAACCGGCCAAGGCCATACAGAGCTTTCAGTTCGACGCCAAGACCCAAGGCCTTTTTGATTTCTTCTTCGGTGCCAACTCCAAGGGTCAGGGCTACCTCTTCCGCATCGACACGCGCGGCGGCAAGAACTACGCAGGCTTCACCACCTCGTCCAGCTGGACCAAGTGGGACTGCCCCATGAGCGGCCCGACGACGCTGCCGCCGAACGTCTGGATCCACGTCGCGCTCTCGCTCACGGGCGGCAGCCCGAAGGTGACGCTCACCGGCCCGGGTATCCACGAGACCCTGGCCTTCAAGGGTCAACTGGTCGGCTGCACCGCGTCCGGTAACAATAAGACGCTCTCCACCTACAAGCCGCTGGGAAACGCCTACGGCTTCCAAGGCGACGGTCTGGGACCGACGTCCCTCACCTGGATCGCACACTTCAAGTAAGCCGGCCCGGATGGACCGCATGGCCATCGGCCGCGGCGGCGGGACGCGGGGCAGGGATGCCCCTCCGTCCGCCGCATGGATGGAGGGCGCGCAGCCCCGCCGCGGGTGTCAGGTCCCGGCCGCGAAGGTCGCGTGCTCGTTCCAGGTCGGCGGACCCAACCGCTGGAGCAGGCCGCCGAAGATCGCGTCCCGCCGCTCCAGGTCCGCGGCGTCAGCCACGTCCGGCGGGGTGACCACCTCGAGTTCACACCCCTCACCCCACGCAAAACGCAGGGCGTCCTGGACCCGCAGCCGGCCGGCGGCGGCGGCCACGGCGGCAAGCACCACCTCGGCCCGGTCGCGGGCCAGGAGCCAGCGGGCGGCGCGCAGCACGCGAAAGGCCGGCTCCGCCTGCCGGCCGTCGATGCCGAACGGTGCGGGGGCCCAGAGCCACAACCGGCTCGCCTCGGCGGCGGGCAGCGGCACCGCGGCGCGCAGGGCGGCCAGGCAGGCGGCGACCGCGTTGCCGCCCTCCGGTCCCAGGTCGGATTGCAGGCGCTCGCCGTCCGGTCGGTAGGTCACCAGAAGGCCGGGGATTCCACGGAGTTCCTCCCCCTCCATCCCTCCGCTGGACGCCTCCGCCCCGACCGCTTCCAGTGCGGCACAGACGCGCCGCCAACCGCCCGCATCCACGTTGAACCAAAGCGACGTCGCCGGCACGCGCAGGCGGAAGCCCGCCTCGCGGGCCCCCGAGGCCGCATCCCCTTCCATACCCCGCCCTCCCCCGGAACCGCGCCTGCCACCCGTGGGGATTCTACGCCATCCGGGGCGCCTCCCGGGACTGCCCGGCCGATGGGGTGCACAACCGGCACCGTCGTGCCACAATGGCCGAAGGCCTGCCGGGCGGCGTGCGACCCGGCCCGGCCGGGGGGCGTCGCGATGGGGATGGGCTGGGACGAGCGGCCGGCGCGGGGGACCCAACCGGAACATCCTCCGCCGGACGCGCTCGACGTGCCATACGTGGTCTTCGATGCCGCGGGCGAACCGTTGACGGTGCCGCCACCGCAAGCGCCGCAACGGCAACCGCGGCGGCGCGGCTGGCGGCGGTGGCTGTCGTCCGCCCTGGCCGCGCTACTCAAGATGAAGTCGCTGCTGCTGTTCGGCAGCCTGCTCATCACCATGCTGGCCTACGGCCTGTCTTTCGGCTGGGCCTTCGGCGTGGGGCTCGTCGCGCTGATCGCGGTCCATGAGTTCGGGCACGTCGTCGCCATCCGCCAGCGGGGTATGTCCGCGAGCCTCCCGGTATTCGTACCGTTCATGGGCGCCCTGATCGGTTTGCGCCAGAATCCGCGCGACGCGGCGGAGGAGGCCTATATCGGCCTGGCCGGCCCGGTCTTCGGCCTGGCGGCGTCCTTTTTCTGCTGGTGGCTGGCGGCGAGGACCCATTCGCCGGTCCTGGCGGCGATCGCGTCGTTCGGCATGATGATGCACATCTTCAACCTCATCCCCGTCGTGCCGCTCGACGGGGGCCGGGCGGTCGCCTTCCTGCGCTGGAAGGCGTGGGGCCCGGGGCTGATCGGCCTGGCGGTGCTGCTCTTCTACAACCCGCTGCAGCACTCGCTGGTCGTGGATCCGTTCACCATCCTCATCCTGGTCTTCATTCTCTACAACTTCCGCAACCGGCTCGCCAACCCGCCCTCCCCGGCCTACGAGGCCATCGCCCCCGCGGCCAAGTGGCGGTACGGGCTGGCGTGGTTGACGCTAATGGGTCTGAGCATCTATGGCTATCTCTCGATTCCGCTACGCGTCGGCATCTGAACCGCGACCCTGGCCTCCCGCCGGCAGGCATCCGGACCGCGGCAGCCAAAGCCCGTGGCGCACCGATCCCGCCCCGCGCGGCGCGCGGGGACATCGAGTCCGAAAGGGGGCCGACGCCTGGCCAGGGGGACCGCGCGCCGGACGATGGACGCTACCGGCGGCACACCCCGCGGCGGCCAGGCGACTGCCGCATGGCGACGAGCGAACCGCTACGCATCGTTGTGGTGGGTACCGGACTGGCCGCCGAGATGCACGCCAGGGCCTTGGCCACGGTTCCCGTGGCACGACTGCTGGGAGCCGTCGGCACGTCGGCGGAGCGGTCGCAAGCCTTTGCGGCGCGGTTGGGCCTGCCGCGCAGCTATGCCGGTCTGGATGCGGCCCTGTCGGACCCGCAGGTCGAGGCTCTGCACCTGTGCACCCCGCCGCACACGCATCTGGAGATGGCGGCGCGGGTCGCCGCGGCCGGACGCCACCTGTTGATCGACAAGCCCCTGGCGCGCACCGTCGCCGAGGGCGAGGCGATCGTCGCCACCTGCGCCCGGGCCGGCATCCGCCTGGCAGGCCTCTTCCAGCACCGCTTCATCCCCCAGGCCCAGGCCCTGCGGCAGGCGGTCACCGAGGGCCGGCTGGGCCGCATCGTCCTGGCCGACTGCGCCGTCAAGTGGTGGCGCGAACCCGGGTATTACTCCGGCAGTACCTGGCGGGCCCGGCGCGCGACCGAAGGCGGCGGGGCGCTGATCAACCAGGCGATCCACTCCATCGATCTGCTGCAGTGGTTTGCGGGACCGGTGGTCAGCGTCAGCGGCCATGTGGCCACCGCCGGCCACGCCATCGAGACCGAGGACGTCGGGGTCGCGGTGCTGCGCACGGCCGGCGGCGCGCTCGGCGTCATCGAAGGCAGCACGGCCACCTGGCCGGGATTCCCCGAACGCATCGAGTTGCACGGCACCCTGGGCAGCGCCAGCCTCGACGAAGGCCGCCGCCGCCTGGAATGGCGGCTGCGCGGGCAGCCACCGCAGGTGGACGCCGGCGGCGAGGCCCAGGGCAACGCCGCCGACCCCGCCGCCATCTCCTACGAGGCGCATGCCGCCGCGTTCACCGACTTCGCCGCCGCGGTGCGCGAGGGCCGGCCGCCGGCGGTCGACGGCGAACAGGCCCTGGCCGCCCTGCGTATCGTGGAGGCGATCTACCGCTCCTCGGCCGGCGGCGGGGCACCGGTCGCGCTGCCCTGAAGTGCTCTGAAGGGCTGCCGGTCAAGAGCGACGGCTTGTGCTACACTTCTGCTGTGACCGTCGATCGTGCGGGGGGTGGCGCGGACGCCGGGGGATGGGTATCGGCCCGAAATGCCGCTCATTGTGCAGAGCGACCACACGCTGCTGCTTGAAGTGGAAAACGCACACTTCGAAGCCGCCCGGGACGACCTCCTCTCGTTTGCCGAGTTGTTGCGCAGCCCGGAGCACGTCCACACCTACCGCATCACACCGCTGTCGCTGTGGAACGCCGCCGCGGCCGGCGTGGGGGCCGAGCAGGTCCTGGACGCCCTGGCGCGCTGGGGAAAGTTTCCCACGCCCGACAACGTCGCGGCGACGGTGCGCGACCAGGCGCGCCGCTTCGGCCGCATCGAACTGATCGCCGACGGCCGCGACCTGTTTCTCACTTCCAAGGAACCGTTGCTGCTCGAAGAGATTTGGAACCACAAGGCCGTGCGGCGCCACCTGGCCGAGCGCGACCGTCCAGACCGGTTGCGCCTGCAGCCGTTCGCGCGTGGCCACGTCAAGCAGGCACTGCTCAAGGCCGGCCATCCTGTCGTCGACCGCGCCGGCTACACCCCGGGCGCCCCGCTGGACGTGGCGCTGTCGAGTCAGACACCCGACGGCACCCCCTGGGGGTTGCGCGACTACCAGGGCGCTGCGGTGGAGGCCTGGTGGGGCGGTGGTGCACCGTCCGGCGGCAGCGGCGTGGTCGTCCTGCCGTGCGGCGCGGGCAAGACCATGGTCGGCGTCGGGGCGATGGCGCGCGCGCGGGCGCAAACGCTGGTGCTGTGCGCCAACACGACCTCGGTGCATCAGTGGATGCGGGAGATCCTGGCCCGCACCAATCTGCGCGCCGATCAGATCGGCGAATACACCGGGGCGGTCAAGGAGATCTTCCCCGTCACGGTCGCGACCTACCAGATCCTCACCCACCGGGCCCGCCGCCGGGCCGACCAGCCGGCGGCGGCGAGCGACGACCCCGAGAGCTTCCCCCACCTGCGCCTGTTCCAAGAACGGGATTGGGGCCTGATCCTGTATGACGAGGTCCACCTGCTGCCGGCACCGATCTTCCGCATCACCGCCGACATCCAGGCGCGGCGGCGGCTCGGACTGACGGCCACGCTGCTGCGGGAAGACGGGCGGGAGGACGACGTCTTCGCCCTGATCGGTCCGAAGAAGTTCGAGGTGCCCTGGCGTGTGCTCGAGGGCCAGGGATGGATCGCGCCCGCGGTCTGCCACGAACTGCGGGTGGACCTGCCCGAGTCGCTGCGCCCGGCCTACGCCGTCGTCGACGGGGCCGAACGCTTCCGGCTGGCGGCCGAAAACCCGGTGAAGGTCGAACTGGTCCGCGACCTGGTGGCCCGCCACCATGAAGATCGCATCCTGGTGATCGGCCACTACATCCACCAGCTGGAGGAGATCGCGGCCGCCCTGCGGATGCCGCTGATCACCGGCGCGACCCCGCAGCGAGAGCGGGAGCGGCTGTTTGCGGCCTTCCGCGCCACGGAACACTCGGTGCTGGTCGTCAGCCGGGTCGCCAACTTCGCGATCGACCTGCCGGAGGCTGGCGTGGCCATCGAGACCTCCGGGCTGTATGGGTCGCGTCAGGAAGAGGCCCAGCGCCTCGGCCGGGTGCTGCGGCCCAAGGCGGACGGCAGGCCGGCCACCTTCTACGCGCTGGTCAGCCGGGACACGGTGGAGCAGGACTTTGCGCACAAGCGCCAACTGTTCCTCACCGAGCAGGGCTACCGCTACATCATCCGCCACGCCGTCGCGCTGGACCCGGACGCGGAATCGCCCTCTGGCCCCGCGGCGCAAGGGACGCAGGAACCGCGGGAGCCTGCGGCGCGTAACGTGATCCCCATGCGCAGGTACGAACCGCGATGAAGCTGGTCGACGCCATGGCCGCTCTGTCCGAACGGACGCTCCAGACCTACCGTCAGGCCCTGGGAACGCCGCTGGCCACGGCGGGCGAGGTGGCCGCCGCGCTGACCCAGCCGGCGCAAGTGGAACACGCCCTGCGGGCTCTGACACCTGGGCCGCTGGCGGCGGTGCGCATTCTGTGGTTCAACGCCCGCACCTCGGCCCTCCCCCCCTGGTACTTCCAGTCCCTCTATCCGCGCGGCCGCGGTGTGGAGAGTGCGGAGATTGCCGTCGCCACCCTGGTGGCGCGCGGCCTGCTGATCCCGCCGGCGTTACTCAACGGCGGGATCGCGCTCGCCGAAGAGGTGGCGCCGGCTGTGGCCGCCCTCGCCGGCGGCGCCTGGTTGGACGAGGCCGCCTTCTACCTGACCCCTGAGGAACAGGCGGATGCGGATGCCGTCGCCCAGGCGGGGGACCCGGCGGCGGTCGTGGCGGACATGGCGCGCCTGTTGGGCGTGCTGCGCTCCGGCATCCGCATCCGCCAAAACGAACCGCGACCTTACCAGGCCGACATGCGCCGCATGCTGTCGGCGGTCGACGCCGCCTTCGTGCCGCCGCGGCCCGCCGCGCCACCGCCGCGCGGCCCCGTACCGTGGAGCGACTACCCGGATGCGCTGGCGCCCCTGTTTGCCGCGGCCGTCTGTCATGAGCTCGTGGTCAGCGACGGCAGCGTCTGGCGGGCATCCCCGCGCGCCGCCGCCTTCGTGCAGGCACCACCGGCCGAGCAGTGGCGGGCGCTGGTGCGCTTCTGGCGCGAACACACCGACACCATCAGCCTCAACCCCCACAGCCGCGGGCTGTTCAACCTGGTGCGCCAGGGCCGCTGGTGCCGTCCCGGCCACCTGGCCGCCTTCCTGATCCCACACCTTCCCGGGGACACGGCGGCCACGCTGTGGGCCCTGGTCCACCCCATCCTGATTGGGACCGGCATCCGCCTGGGCATCCTCGAGTGGGCGGAGCTCCGGGGCGATCCCGCGGGACCGCGGGAATTGGCTGCGGCGTCCGGTGCCGGCGGCACCGCCGTACGTGTGCGGCCGGAGGCGCTTTCCGCCATGGACGGCGCGCCGCTGCAGTCCTTCCCCGCCTTCGACGAGGTCCCGCGGGTGCAGGGCACCTTCGACGTGCTGGCCGGACCGCGCACCGCGCCGCAGACGCTCTGGACCCTGGAGGGCTTTGCGGAGCGGGTTTCCCTCGACCGCTTCGCCACCTACCGCCTGACGCGCGCCTCCGTCACCGCCGCCTGCCGGCGGGGCGACGGCGTCGACCCCCTGCTGGAGGCGCTCGCCGCGTCACCAGGGGGCGTCCCGCAGAACGTCGCCTTCACCGTCTCCCAGTGGGCGGACGGCGTCGGCCGCGCGGACATCGGCATGGCGGTGGTCCTGACCATCCCCGAACCCCGCCAGGCGGAACGCGCCGCAGTCGGACCGGCCCTTCGTAGCTGCGAGCGCCTCGGCCCGACGGCCTGGCGCATCCCGGCCGAGCAACTCACCACCGCCTGCCGCCAACTGGAGACGGAGGGCTTCCAGATCGACGGCAGCCTGCAGGAGTTGAAGGACCGCCTGCGGGCCATGCAGCATGCAGGCTTCCGCCCGCCCGTGTCCGAACCGCGCGCGGGCTGGCCCGGCAAGATCGAGCTGCCGCTGCCGGGGGAGCCGTGGCCGGAGCTCCCGCAGCCAGACCGACCGCCACGGCCCGCGGCGACTCCGCTACCGGGACCGGCGGCCACCCTGGCCCCGCGCGCGGCGGCGACGCCGCAGCCGGCCGCCCCGGCTGCGCCCC
>JAJZXK010000013.1 GCA_021806565.1 Bacillota bacterium
CGATCTGGCGGCCGGAGCCAGGGCCGCGGCCGCCGTCGCCCGCAGCAGGGACCGCCGCCCGAAGAACGGAACGTGCGCGCGCCTCGCCCGCCCCGCCGCGTGTCCGCCGCCGGCCGGTGCGAGCTTCATAGAGGTGTGGCGGAGAGACTTGTGCCCTCAGGCAGCGAAGGAATGGCCGCTCCCCCCGATCCGCGGTCCTCTGGGCACGGTCCTGGGGCCTCGCTTCCACGTGCTGGCGGTGTGCATCGACCGTGGCGGGCCGCCCCACCGGAGGCGACCTCCGACCAGCGTCCAACCGGCTGTCGTCCAGCCGTGGGCGCGAGCGCCCGCACGGCGCAATGCGGCCGCGCCTTTCGCCACCGGGGGCGGAGATCCCCTTCCGGACCGAACCTGCGGCGGCGCCAAGAGTGTAGCCCGTGGGCCGGTTAGGCGCGTTGCGCCGACGCAAGCCCGTGGTTCTCGGCATCCGGTGGTTGGACATACCATGCAGCGATTGCATCCGCCGCCCACTCGGGCCGGGCGGTGGATGCGGGGCAGGAAAGGGCGGATTTCTTATGGCGATCGAATCGGCCGACGGCGCCGCGATGGCCGATTTGCTGGCCCGCCTGGAAAAGGAGCGTCAGGAGGCCGCCGCGCTGACCTGGCGGGGCAGCTTCGCGGAGTATTACGCCATGTGCCGCCGCACCCCGGGGCTTGCCGACCTGAGCCATGCCCGGGTGTTCGCCATGCTGCAGGCGGCCGGATCGCCTCACTCGCCGGCAGAGGGCGACAGGCGGTTTCCGTTTTTCGAACGCGACCTGTTCGGGTTGCAGCACACGCTGGAGCAGATCTACGAGTATTTCGCTTCGGCGGCCCGCCGGCTTGAGGTCCGTAAGCGCATCCTCCTGTTGATGGGGCCGGTCGGCGGCGGCAAGTCCACCATCGTCACCCTGCTCAAGCGCGGCCTGGAGGCATACAGCCGCACCGAGACCGGGGCGCTGTACGGGATCGAAGGCTGTCCCATGCATGAAGAGCCACTGCACCTGCTGCCGGTCTCGGTCCGGCACACCCTGCGAGAGCAGGCCGGCATCCATGTGGAGGGGGACCTCTGTCCGGTGTGCCGCTGGCGGTTGGAGCGGGAGTGGGATGGCGACCCCATGCGGTCCCGGGTGGAACGCCTCCTGTTGTCCGAGCGGGAACGGCTGGGGATCGGGACCTTCACCCCCTCGGATGAGAAATCGCAGGACATCAGTGAATTGGTGGGCTCGGTGGACCTGTCCACGGTGGGTCAGTACGGCGCCGAGTCCGATCCGCGCGCCTATCGCTTTGACGGCGAGTTCAACATCGCCAACCGTGGTCTGATGGAGTTCGTCGAGATGCTCAAGTGCCAGGACGAGTTCCTGTACGGTCTGCTGACGTTGTCCCAGGAGCAGGTCATCAAGACGTCGCGCTTTGCGATGATCCATGCGGATCTTGTGGTGATCGCCCACACCAACGAGTCCGAATACCAGGCTTTCGTAGCCAATCCGCGCAATGAAGCCCTGAGGGATCGGATGATCCTTGTGCGCGTCCCCTACAATCTTCGGGTGCGGGACGAGGTGCGCATCTACCAGAAGCTGCTGGCCGACAGCGGCATCGGCGACGTGCATCTGGCGCCTGGCAGCCTCGAGGCGGCGGCAAGCTTCGCCGTGCTGACCCGCCTGCGCGAGAGCAAGAAGGCCGGCATGAGCCTCATGAAAAAGCTCCGACTATACAACGGTGAGACCGTTGAGGGTTTCGGTCCGGAGGACGTGCGCGAGTTGCAGAAGGAGGGCGCGGACGTCGCGGATCGCGGCGAGTGGGCGGAGGGCATGGCCGGCATCTCTCCCCGCTACATCATCAACCGCCTTTCCGCCGTCGTCGCGCGCCCGAACTGCACCTGCCTGACGCCGCTGGAGACGCTGCGCAGCCTCAAAGAGGGGTTGGACCAGCACACCGCGCTGGACCGTGCCCAGCGGGAGCACTATCTGAATCTGATCTACGAGGTGCGGCAGGATTACGACGAGCGGGTCAAGACGGAGGTCCATCGCGCCTTTGTGTATTCCTTCGAGGAGGCCGCCCGCACCCTGTTCGACAACTACCTGGATAACGCCCTGGCGGCGTGGAACCGCACCCGGCTGCGCGATCCCATCACCGGAGAGGAGGTCGAGCCGGACGAGCGGCTGATGCGGGCCATCGAGGAGCAGATCGGCATCGCCGAAAATGCCAAGCGGGCCTTCCGCGAGGAGATTCTCATCCGCATCTCGGCGATGGCCCGCCGGGGGGAGCGCTTCGACTATCGCAGCCACGACCGGCTGCGGGAGGCGTTGGAAAAGAAGCTGTTTGCGGACCTGCGCAATGTGGTCAAGCTGACGACCAGCAGCAAGACCCCGGACGCGGACCAACTCAAGCGGGTCAGCGAGGTTTGCAACCGCCTGGTGTCGGACCAGGGCTATTGTGCGCACTGCGCCCACGACCTGGTGCAGTACGTCGGACAGTTGCTGGCGCGTTGAGCAGGGGGCAGGAGGCGGACGGCGCTGGGCGTACGTAGCCCGGGGGGGATGCGCCGTGGAGTTGGGGATGGTCGGGCTCGGCCGGATGGGCGGCAACATGACGCTGCGGCTGCTCGGGGGCGGGCACCGCGTCGTGGTCTACGACCGCGACGCCAAGACCAGCCAGTCCGTCGCGGACAGGGGCGCGGATGCGGCCCGCGACCTTGAGGATCTGGTGGCCCGCCTGGCACCACCCCGCGCTGTCTGGGTGATGGTTCCGGCGGGGGACCCGACGCAGGCAACCCTGGATGCGCTTGCCGGACTGCTTCAGCCGGGGGACGTCGTGATCGACGGCGGCAACTCTCGATACAGCGATACCCAGAGGCGGGCGGCGGTGCTGGCGGAGTCCGGGCTGACGCTGCTGGACGCCGGTACCAGCGGCGGGATCTGGGGTCTGAGTGAAGGCTATTGCCTCATGGTCGGCGGCGATGAGGCGGCCTGCCGGCGGCTGGAGCCCATCTTCACCTCGCTGGCGCCGGAGTCGGGATACCTGCGGACTGGACCGGCCGGATCCGGCCATTACGTGAAAATGATCCACAACGGCATCGAATACGGCATGTTGGAGGCCTACGCCGAAGGGTTCGAACTCATGGCGGCCCACGAGTACGATCTGGACCTGCACGCCATCGCCACGCTGTGGCAGCACGGCAGCGTGGTGCGCTCCTGGCTGCTTGAGCTTGCGGGCCGCGCCCTCGCCGAGGATCCACGCCTGGAAGGTATTCGCGGCTACGTGGAGGACTCCGGCGAGGGGCGTTGGACCGTCGAGGAGGCGATCCGCCTCGGCGTTCCCCTGCCGGCCCTGGCCTTCTCTCTGTTCGAGCGCTTTCGCAGCCGCCAGGAGGACGCCTGGAGCGACCGGTTCATCGCCGCGTTGCGCAATCAATTCGGTGGGCACGCGGTGCGGCGGCCCGAACCGCGCTGAGGCAGGCGGTAGCCGCTCAGCGCGGCTGCCAACCGCTGACGACGACCCCAGCGATGACCAGGGTCATTCCGAACAGGGTCCGCCCGGTGGGCAACTGGCGCCCGATCACCATCAGTCCGAGGGCGGAGGCCACGACGGCGAAGGCGAACTGGGAGAGTTGGACGGGCCAGAGGTTCCAATGGCGGGCGGCGGCGAAGCGCAGGGCCCAGAAGGGCCCCCAGGCGCCCAGGGCCAGTAGCGGCGAGACCAGGAGCATGTAGCGGTAGAGTCCGACCGGAACGCGCAGCAGCAGGTACGCGGCACCGTAGAACGCGAGTTGGCTCAGCAGCAGTGCCGCCGAGATGCGCATCCATGGCAATGGCATTCCCTATCCTCCTCCGGGTGGCCGGTCACGCGTGGGCAGCACGCCGGCCGCTCGACCGGACGCGGGGATTCGCCCCTCCGGCCGCCGGCCCCTGGGCCGTTGCGCAATGTCGCGCCGCGGGATCGCGGCCCGCCCGACGCGCGGGCCTCCGGCCCCCACCGCGCACCGCCGTAGCCGTGTGCGGGGCTGGCAGGAGGCGTGTTTGCCCGGGGCGAACGCTACAGGGACAGGCCCTGATGGGCTGTCTGTGGGAGGCGTATGGGTTGCGCAGCGACATGATCAAGCGCGGGGTGGATCGGGCTCCGCACCGCAGCCTTTTGAGGGCCACCGGGTTGACGGATGAGGACTTCGGAAAGCCGTTTATCGGCATTTGCAATTCGTCTGTCCACATCTCTCCTGGACACCGCCACCTGCAGGACTTCGGGCGGGTGGTCAAAGAAGCCGTCCGCGCGGCCGGTGGGGTACCATTTGAATTCAACACCATCGGCGTCGACGACGGCATCGCCATGGGCCACATCGGCATGCGTTATTCACTCCCCAGTCGTGAACTGATCGCGGATTCCCTGGAAACCATGGTGATGGCGCATTGGTTCGACGGTCTGGTCTGCATCCCCAACTGTGACAAGATCACCCCGGGCATGCTGATGGGCGCGTTGCGCGTCAACATCCCGACGATCTTCATCAGCGGCGGTCCGATGCGGGCGGGCGTCGGTCCGAGCGGTGTGGCCATCGACCTGATCTCCGTCTTCGAAGGGGTTGGCGCCGTTCAGGCCGGGACGAGTTCGGCCGCCGAGTTGGAGGCCCTGGAGCGTTCCGCCTGTCCTTCATGTGGTTCGTGCTCCGGCATGTTCACCGCCAACTCGATGAACTGTCTCTCCGAGGCGCTGGGGCTCGCGCTCCCCGGTAACGGCACCATTCTGGCCCAGACGCCCGAGCGTGAGGAACTGGCCGGGCAGGCCGCCCGCCAGATCCTGTGGCTGGTCGAACACAACCTGCGGCCGCGCGACATCGTGAATCAGAGCAGCCTGGACAACGCATTCGCGCTGGACGTGGCGATGGGCGGCAGCACCAACACCATCCTGCACGGCATGGCCCTGGCGCACGAGGCGGAGATTGATTATCCGCTGTCGCGGATCGGCGAGGTCTCTGACCGGGTGCCATACATCTGCAAGGTCAGTCCGGCCTCGAACTGGCACATCCAGGACGTGCACGAGGCTGGCGGCGTCCACGCCATCCTCAAAGAGCTCGCCGGCCGGCCGGGTCTGCTCGATCTGGACCGCCCGACGGTGACCGGACACACCCTGGGCGAGAATCTGGCGGCGGCGGCGGTCCGAAACCGCGAGGTGATACGGCCGTTGGAGGATCCCCACAGCGCCCGCGGGGGCTTGGCGGTCCTCTACGGGAATCTGGCGCCGGACGGCGCGCTACTCAAGACGGGTGCGGTGGATCCGAGCATTCAGGTCCACGAGGGCCCGTGCGTCATCTTCGAGTCGCAGGAAGAGGCGGCCGACGGCATCGCCGCCGGCCGGGTGCGTGCCGGCCACGTGGTGGTGATTCGGCACGAGGGGCCGCGCGGTGGTCCCGGCATGCCGGAGATGCTGGGCCCGACGGCGGCCATCCAGGGCCAGGGATTGGGTAAGCGTGTGGCGCTGATCACCGACGGCCGTTTCTCGGGTGGCACGCGCGGCATCTGCCTGGGCCACATCTCCCCGGAGGCGGCCGAGGGCGGGCCGATCGCGTTACTGCAGCCGGGTGATGTGGTGCGCATCGATATCCCCGCGCGGCGCATCGATGCGAGGGTACCGGATGAGGAGTGGGCGCGGCGGCGTGCCGCCTGGCAGCCACCGGCGCCGCGGGTGACACGGGGATGGCTCGGGCGCTATGTCCGGTCCGTGACCTCGGCGTCGCGCGGTGCCGTACTGCTTTGAGGATGTACGAAAGCGAAACGACCAGCGCCGCAAGGGGGGGGTACGCGAGGGCGGTGGTATAATCCGGTGCGATACGGGGAGAGCGGGGGGATGAGGCAGTGGGCATCCTGTCGCGGATGTCGACGATTTTCAAGTCCAAGATGAACCAGACGCTGGATCAAATGGAAGACCCGCGCCAGACACTGGAGTATTCGTATCAGAAGCAGCTCGAACTGCTGCAGAACGTCAAGCGGGGCCTGGCGGACGTGGTCGCGAGCAAGAAGCGCTTGGAGTTACAGGCCGACACCCTGCGGCAGCAGGCGGACGCCTTGGAGAAAGAGGCCAAACAGGCCCTGGCCGCCGGGCGGGAGGACCTCGCCAAGACGGCGTTGGAGCGCAAGCAGGGTCTGGTCCAACAGCTCGACGGCCTCCAGCAACAGGTGACCGGGCTGCAGGGTGAACAGGATAAGCTGACCCAGGCGGAGCAGCGGCTGGTCGCGAAGGTCGACTCCTTCCGCAACCAGAAGGAGGTCATCAAGGCCCAATACAGCGCGGCCCAGGCCAGCGTCAAGATCGGCGAGGCCGCCACCGGCCTGTCCGAGGAGATGGCCGATGTCGGGCTGACGATGCAGCGGGCCCAGGACCGCACGGACGCGATGCGGGCGCGTGCCTCCGCCATCGATGAACTGGTGAACCAGGGAACGTTGCAGGACAGCCTGCAGCCGTCCGATCCGGTGGCGGCGGAGTTGGGCAAGATTTCGGCCAAGGCTGGTGTGGAAAGTGACTTGGCGCGGTTGAAGGCGGAGATGTCGTCCGGTCAGTAGGAGGTGGATCCGGCGTGATCGTGCGCATCCAGGGTGAGGGTCAGTATGACCTTGAAGGCGAGGCGCTGCATGCGCTCAAGGTCGCCGACGGCCACCTTTTCGAGGCGGTGGCGGCCGGGGACGAGGCGGTGTTCCACCAGCGGTTCCACGACGTGCTGCGCTTGGTGCGTGAGCGTGGCTCACATCTGCCCGCCGAGCGACTGGTGGAATCGGACCTTGTCCTGCCCGCCTCGGACACCTCGCTGGCCGAGGCGCGGCGGCTCTTCATCCAATCACCGAGCACCTGAAGCGTCGGCGTCCGTCGTCAGCGCCCGGTCATCCCCGCGGGGGTGGCCGGGCGCCTCTTCATTGGATGGGTTCAGGGCTCAGAGCGGGGCGTCCCAGAGCGGAAACCATCGCGAGATGTCCTGCTCCATGGGCAAGAGCGATCCCAGTGCACCGCTGGCGCGAAACTCTGCCGCGTGGTTCCGGATGCGCTGACCGGCGTCGCCGGAGGGCACGAAGGGATAGAACCGACCGCGCTTGTAGTTGTACAGGAGATAGCCGGGCGTCGCCTCAGGCCCGAGGCGGAAGCGGAAGCCCGCGACCAGCAGTTGCTCGCCGTATCCCTTCTCCTGCAGGGTGCTGCCGGCCAGGTGGGTGAGGGTGACGCACTCGCCGAGGTCGCCGTCGCGAAAGAGGATCCAGCGGTAGCCGAGGTTGTCGCGCTCGCTGCGCACCTGGCTGTGGAAGTCCTGGCTGTTGGCGGACAGTTGGATCAATGCCTGGATCTCCCGGTCGACCGCCGTGAAGTCAGCGCCCTCCACCGGCTTGAGGCAGACGGCGGCGCGTTCGTCAAATTGGAGTTCCGCGTCCGGGAGCGAGGGGGCGGCTGCAGCGAGGGCGAAGATGCGGTCCATGTCCGGTCGCGGCAGGCGTGTGCGGCCGAAGACCGACGCTAGCAGATCGTCCCATAGCGCCACCGGACCGGCCTCCTCTGCGTTGCGGGCATCCTCAGCGACGCGGGCGCGCACCCGCTCCGGCGAGTTCCTGCTCGATCCGCCGCAGGTGCGCCAGGCGGTGCTCCAGACTCGGGTGGGTCATGAGCAACTCGGAGAAGGCAGCGCGGCGTACGGGGCTGATGCAGAGGGCGGCCGCCGGGTGCATCTGCCGCAGATCCTCGCTGGGGATGCGCTGGTCGGCCCCGCTGATGCGCACCAGGGCGGAGGCGAGGCTGCCTGGCTGACCCGTCAGCAGGGCCGAACCGCGGTCGGCGGCATACTCCCGGTAGCGGGAGAGCGCCGAGATCAAAAAGAAGCTGACGACGGCCACCAGAGCCGAAACCAGGAAGATGATCCCGAAGGAATCGCCGTTGCGGTTGCGCCTGCCGCCGCCGAAACCACCACCGAACATACCGAGCCAGAAGGCGTTCTGGACGATCCACCCGGCGATGGTGGCAAAGAAGGTCGCCATGGCCATGACGGCCACGTCGCGATGGTGGACATGCGTCAGTTCGTGACCCAACACCGCCTCGATCTCGGCCGGCGGCAGCTGGCGCAGCAGGCCGGTCGTCACGGCGACGACGGCGTGGCTGGGGTTGCGGCCGGTGGCGAAGGCGTTCGGCGCGGGGGAGTCGACGACCGCCAGGCGCGGCCTGGGCAGGTCGGCGATGGCCGACAGCCGCGTCAACATGTCCTCGACCGCCGGCAGCTCTCCGGGTCGGACCAGCCGTGCCCCGGTGGCGGCCAGAACGAGGCGGTCCGAGAAGTAATACTGGGTCAGGGCGAGGCTGCCGACCAGCACGCCGATCGCCGGCAGGCCGACGCCCGAGTGCAGGAGCACGTTGGCAAAAAACAGGTAGAGCAGGGCAAGCATCAGCATCGTGAACGTCATGCGCACCTGCAGTTGCCAGTCGGTGTGCAATCGACGCCGCATTGCGTTCGCGCCCTTCCTAATGCTCTGTCGGTCCCCGGCCGGCGGACCGCGGCCTCGGCCGGCCATTGTGGCATCATGCGGACGCCCGGGCCGTGTCCTTGAGAGCGGTTCCGCGGTGGGCCAACGAGGCGCCAACGGTTATTGTAGCCTGGGGGCTCAGGGCGTCAATCGAGGCAGTTCGTGGGGATGCGGGCGCGCTGTGGCGTGATCGCCTGTGCTCGCCAGGGCGGCCAACCGCAGGGAGAGCGCCTGCGTCGCGGGCGATTGCGCCGGGGTGCCGCCGAGTAGGGACGCGCTTGCTCAAGGTGGAACGGCCGTGGGTCCGACGATGGGTTGCCGTCCGCCCGCGCGGTGTTACCGTGGTGGGGCGGGAGTCGACCAGCGCCGTGGGCCGAAGCCGGCGGCTTGCATCCCCAAGGCCCGGGCCGGCCGGGATGGGGGGCCGCCAGGGGGCGGCGTGCGCGCGGGGTGCGGCTTCGGTGCGCCGCTCCAACCGCGCGGCCGGCCTGCCGCGCGCGGCGGTTGCCGCGCGAATCGAGTCCCCTGTGGTCCACCGCCCCAACTGGGGCAAGTTTGAGGCCGGAGGGGGCGAAAGCCTGGTCGGGCGGACGGTGTGGAAGGCTGAGTGATCGGTCGGTACGCATTCTCTAACCAGGGGTTGGTGGTTGGAACGCGGTCGCTTCGGCGGGTGGCAGGACTGGCGCTCGCACTCGGGCTCGTCCTCGGGCTTTCGGGTGGGTGCGCGCGGCCTGGCGCGGATCCGGTTCCGGTCGCGGTAACGCACCTGGCGAGCCGCGGACGGCCCGGCGCGCTCACGGTGGCGGTGCCGGGGGACTTTCCCACCCTGAATCCGGCCGTAGCCCAGGACACGGAATCGATCTCGGCGGTGCAGCTCCTGTACCAGCCGCTGTTCAGCTACGGGGCGGGCGGGAAGCTGCGCGGCCTGCTTGCTGGCGGCTGGTCGTGGAACCGCACCCGGACGACGCTGACCGTCCATCTTGTGGCCGGAGCCCGGTTTGCCGATGGCCGGCCGGTGGTCGCGACCGACGTCGTGTATTCGTTGGGGCGCATGCTGCGCAAGGGAGCGCACGCACCGGAGGCGCGGGCTTTCGCCGCGCTGCGCGGCTACGCCGCCCTGCGCGCCGGCAAACCCGCCGCGGGTATCGTCGCGTCCGGCCAGCAAAGCGTCGTGTTCCGTCTGCGGCACCCGGTGGCGGACTTCCGGGCCCTTTTGGCCCTGCCCAGCACCTCAGTGGTGGAGCGGCGGCGGGCGATGGTGGCGACGGGCCCGGCTTGGTGGTTTCAGCACTCCGCCGGCAGCGGGCCGTACATACTGGGTAAGGCGGTGCCCGGCCAGTCGCTGACCCTGATGCCCAACGTCCGCTACTGGCGGGCGCCGCCGCCCCGGCTCCCGGTCCGTTTCGAGATCATGAGCGCGCCGGCCCAGCAGTTGAGCGCCTTTGACGCCGGCCGCGTCGCCATCCTGCCGGCGCCGGCCACGCGGACGCTCCTGTCGGCCCGGTTGCCGGCCGGTAGCCGCGTGCTGGTCGGGCCGGATCTCGGGGTCGCCTACCTCGGGTTCAACACCGCCAAACCGCCTTTTTCGAACCCGTTGCTGCGACGCGCCGTGGCGCTCGCCCTGCATAAGCGGCGACTGCTGGCGGCCTCCGGCGGGGCCGGCCGGGTGGCCGCGGGCCTGTTGCCGCCCGGGATTTCCGGTTACGATCCCGCCCTGCGGCCGTATCCGTACGACCCCGGCGCGGCCCGCGCCCTGCTGCGCTCTGCCGGGGTGCAGCGCCCGCTGACCGTGCAGTTGCTGACCATCGCGGCCGGCGGTACGCAGCAGGCCGGCATGACCGACGCGGTGGCCCAGGAGATCGCCCGTGAACTGGACGCGATCGGATTCAGGGTGGTGGTGCGCCAGGACAGTTGGTCCCAGTATTACCAGGGACTGCGGTCCGGTCAGGCGAACCTGTTTCAGGCCGTCTGGCTGGCGGACTACCGCTCGCCGCAGGACTTCTTCTTCAACCTGCTGTCACCCCAGACGGTGGGTGCGGGTAACGCCAGTTTCTACCGCAACCCAGGCTTCGATGCCGCACTGGCCCGGGCGGCGACAACCCAGGGGACGGCGGCGGCGGCGGCCTACCGAGCGCTGAATGTCCAGGCCTACCGGCACCTACCGCTGTTGCCGGAGTTCTACACGAGCGCGGCGGTGCTCGTGCAGCCCTGGGTGCATCCGGCGGACTTCCGCCTCTTTTTGGATCCGCCGCTGATGCCGCGGCTGCAGCGGGTGCGGGTGGGCGGCGCCGTAGCGAACTCGGTCGTCGGTGGGGGAGTGAAGTAGGTGGCGGACGTGAAGGGCCCGGGACGGTCGGGCAGGGGCGGGCCATCGATCTGGACGCTGCTGGCGGTCTCCGTGGTGGCCGTGATGGTGTTGCAGTTTCTGGCCGGCACGGCGTCGAGTCCGGTGGAGCGGTGGCTGCACATCCGTACGGTGCCCTTTTGGTTACCTCTGGCCATGGCGGCCGGCCTCGGAATTGTTTTCGGTTCCCTGTTCCGCCGCCGCATGCCGGGGGCCGGAAAGCCCGCGCCACCGACCAAGCCCCCTTCTGCCACGCACGGGCGGCACGCGGTGCCGCGCCGCATTCGGCGCGAGCGCGAGCGCCAGCGTCAAGCCCGGGAGCGGACCGAGGCGCGCCAGCGGCGTGAGGTGGTCGCTGCGGCGCCAGCGGCGCATCCGGTCGCGCCGCGCGCCACTTGGTGGGATCGACTGCGTCGGAGGGGCTAAACCGGATCCGCGGCAGGAAAGGCGCGGCGTCCGACGGAATCGCCCTCCACCCGGACGGGTCCGAGCCGTCGGCCCGCCGGGTTCACCTCTGGCGCGAGGAGGCCGAGGGTTTCATGCTGTTCAACCCGAACGCGCCCCTGCTGTTCGACCTCAAGGTGCCCTTCGCCAAGGCGCGGCCGTCGCCGCATCACAACTACGAGTTGGCCGGCGGGCTGGTGAACGCGTTCGCCCTGGGGCCGATCGGATCGGAGGACGATCTCTGGCTTGCGGCCCTCGAGCCGCCGACGACGGGTCCGGCCGCCGGCCGGCCGCTGGTCTGCGCCAATCTGCTCGATCCATTCGGGCGCCGGTTGTTGGTCCTGGAGTTCAACCGCCCGACCTTCAATCCCAAGGGGTGCCAGGTCGCGGCGGGTCCAGAGGGCCTGGACGTGCGGGACCCGGGTGGCCGGGCCCTGCTGACGATCCGCACCGGACGGTCCGGGTCGGAGGCGGCGGCTGTGTCCTACGTGCAGGGCCTGCTCAAGGATCGCACCGGAGCGGTGCGGTTGGAGACGCGCGCCGCGGCCGGCCGCTCCTCGCTCCACCTGCACGGGCCGCTGGCCTATGGCATCGGTGCGGACGGCGACGTTGCGGTGGACGAAGGCCTCGGCGCGGAGGCCACCCGCCGCCTTGCGGACTTGGCCCGGCGGGCGGCCGGTCACGAGGTGGGCTGAACGGGACTCCGCGCGGGTCGTCTTTGATCTGGATCTGCGAAGGGGGTGGCCCGCGGCGGCCGGATCGCGTCCGCGGGCCGGCCGTGCCGGGATGGCATTGTGGCGATGAGACCTACGGATGCGGTGACGATGGTCCTGTTCGGCGCCAGTGGCGACCTGGCGCGCCGCAAGCTGTTTCCAGCCCTGTTCGGGTTGTCCCGTCATCAATCGGCGGCGCACGGCCTGCGGATTCTCGGGGTGGCGCATGAGGCGTACTCCCAGACGGACTTCCGCGGTGTGGTGGCGGAGGCGCTGGCCGGCCAGGGGGATGACGCCGCCCGGTCCGCCTTCCTGGAGGGCGTCGACTACCTGCAGTCGGAGTTCGATGCGGCCGCCGGCTATGAGGCGCTGGCCCAGCGGCTGGGCGCCGCCGACCTGCCCGGAAACCGGCTCTACTACCTGGCGACGGCGCCGTCCTTCTATGGACCGATCACCGATCGGCTGCGGCGTGCCGGCCTCTGCCGGCCGATCGACGCAGACCACTGGACGCGCATCATCGTGGAAAAGCCCTTCGGGTCCGACCTCCCTTCGGCCGTGGCGCTCAACCGCCGCCTGCACCAAGCCTTTCAGGAAGCCCAGATTTACCGCATCGACCACTACCTGGGCAAGGAGACGGTGCAGAACATCCTGGTGTTCCGCTTCGCCAACGGCCTGTTCGAGCCCGTCTGGAACCGCCAGTTTGTCGACAACGTGCAGGTGACGGTCTCGGAAGCCCTGGGCGTGGAGGAGCGAGGCGGTTACTACGAGAAGTCCGGCGCCCTGCGGGACATGGTGCAAAACCACCTGTTGCAGTTGCTGTCGCTGGTGGCGATGGAGCCGCCGATCACCTTCCGCGCCGACGCGGTCCGCGACCGCAAGGTCGACGTCCTGCGCTCGGTCCACCCGATGGGGCCGGATGCGGTGGCCGCTGGCGTGGTTCGGGGACAGTACGAGGCGGGTACGGCCGACGATACGGCGGTTCCCGGATACCGCGCCGAGCGCGCGGTGGCTCCCGATTCTAAGACCGAGACGTATGTGGCGATGCGCCTGCAGATCGACAACTGGCGCTGGGGCGGCGTCCCTTTCTACCTGCGCACCGGCAAGCGCCTGCCACGGCGGGCGGCGGAGATCGCGGTGACCTTCCAGCGGCCGCCGCAACTGCTGTTTGCGGAGACGGACGCCGCGGAGTTGGAGTCCAACGTGCTGGTGCTGCGCATCCAACCGCAGGAAGGCATCTTTCTGCGGTTCGGCGCCAAGCGTCCAGGGCAGGACATCGAGGTGGTCCCGGTGGAGATGGACTTTTCCTACGGCGGCCACTTCGGCGCCGCCGAGTTGGACGCGTACGGGCGGTTGCTGCTGGACGCCCTGCGCGGTGACGCGACGCTGTTCACGCGTGCCGACGAAACCGAGGCGGCCTGGAGGGTGGTGGACCCGATCCGCGCCGCCTGGACGGCGGGTGTGGACGGCTGTGCGGTGCGGCCTTATGCCGCCGGCACATGGGGGCCGGCCGCCGCCGCGGAGTTGCTGGCGCGCGACGGACGCTCCTGGCGCACCCCCTGAAAGAGGCGGTATTGCGATCCGCCGCGCGGCATACATCGGCGGTGCGGCGTTCCGCTTGCGGACGGGCGCCGTCGAGTGTCGGCCCGGGCCGCCGTTCGGCCGGGGCTGGGGGGAGGTCGCGTGATGGCCGCGATCAAGGACGTGGCACAGAACCTGCTGTCGACCGAGGGTCCCTTGTTGCAGGGCTACAAAGACCTGCGTGGTGCGGCGGTCACGCGTGCCGAACAGGCGCTGTCGGCGGCGGTCCAGGACGCGCAACTGGCCCAGGTGAGCTACCTGCAGTTGCTCTGTGAGGAGCTTCCGCCCCAGTTCGTGGGCGTGGGCAGCATCACTTCGGATGCGGTCAAGTTGCGCGAGGGGCCCGGCGGCAGCCACCCGCAGCGCGGGGAGTTGCGGGCCGGCACCCCGGTGCTGGTCATCGAGTGGAACGGCTATTGGGCTCAGGTGCAGGTGCCCGGAGGCACGCGGGGATACGTCTTTCGCGACTACGTGCGCACGGACTCCGGGGGACGGGAGGCGAGTTGGCAGCGATAGCCACGGGACGAGGGTGGTGGTGGTCCATGCGCGTCCGGACGATTGCGCGGCCGCCATCCGGGGGGCCGTTGCCGGAGAATCGGACGTGGTCGGGGCGGTGAACGGCCCAAGCCGCGCCGCCATGCGGCCCGCGCGCTTGCGATGCGTCCCCCGCTGTGCAACATTGGCAGGGTGACAAGCCGTGTGCTGGCCCTCGACGTCGGGACCTCTTCTGTGCGTGCCTCCCTGTATGGGGAGGACGGTCGGCTTATCCCCGGGAGCGCCATCCGCATCGTCCACCAGGTGTCCTACCTTGCGGACGGCGGCGTGGAGACGGACGCGGACGCGCTCTACGAGCGGCTGACCAACGCGATCGACCACTGCCTGGCCGCGTGCCCCGGCGCGGTGGCGGCGGTCGGGATCTCGTGCTTCTGGCATAGCCTGATGGGTCTGGATGCGTCCCTCCACCCCTGCACCCCCGTGTTGGTTTGGGCCGACACCCGTAGCGCCGCACAGGCCGAGGCCCTGGCCGCGGAACTGGACGCCGAGCTGGTCCGGGCCCGTACCGGCTGCCGGTTTCATCCGAGCTATCCGCCGGCCAAGTTGCGTTGGGTGCGGGAGAATCGACGCGATTGGTGGGGGGCCGCCGCACACTGGGTGTCGTTTGGCGAATACCTCGCCCAACGTCTGGGTGGAGAGCTGGTCGCCAGCGTCTCACTCGCTTCCGGCTCCGGTTTGTATGATCAACGGCGTGCGATCTGGGACCCGGACGTCTGCGCGGCCGCCGGCGTCGCGGTGGGTGCCCTGCCGACGGTGGCCGATCTGTCCGAGGCCGATCTGCGGGTGCGTTCGGGTGGTCGCTGGCCGAACTTGGACGGCGCCCGCCTGCTGTTGCCGGCCGGCGACGGGGCGTGCAACAACGTGGGCAGCGGCTGCATGGGACCTGGGCGCATCGCCCTGATGATCGGTTCATCCGGGGCGGTGCGGCGCTGCCAGGTCGGCGGGCCGTGGACGGTGCCTGGCTCCCTGTGGCAATATCGCTTGGACCGCAGGCGGGGGCTCGTCGGAGGCGCGCTGAGCAACGGTGGTAACCTGCATCAATGGCTGCAGGACCGGCTGCGGCTGGACGGCGAGATCGAGGCGGCCCTGCTGGCCAGGGAGCCCGGGGTCCATGGTTTGACCTTCCTGCCGTTGCTGGCGGGCGAACGCAGTCCGGGTTGGGCCCCCAGCGCCTGGGGCGGCGTGCTCGGGTTGCGGGAGGCCACCACCGCGCTGGACCTTTTGCAGGCCGGCATGGAAGCAGTCGCCCAGGGCTTCGCGGCCCTGGTGCGCGATATCGGTGCGGACGGCCAGGTGATCGGCTCGGGCGGGGGCGTGTGGCACTCGCCGGCGTGGGCCCGGATGCTCGCCGACGCCCTCGGGCGGGACATCTACCGTTCGGCGGAGGCTGAGGCGTCCAGTCGCGGCGCCGCCCTTTTGGCATTGGAGAGCATGGGGGTCGTGGGGCCGCTCGAGGGGCTGGATCCACCGCTGGGGGACGCGGTTCGGGCGGATCCCAAGCGACAGGCCGCCCACCGCCGCAGTTGGGAACGCCAGAGCCGTTTGTATGAGATCCTGCGCAGCGACGATGTGATCGGTTTTGTGGTGGAGCGGGTGAATCCCGCGGGGGAGTGAGGGAGACGGCGATGCAGACGGTGGGTGTGGCGGCGTTGGACGAGGTGTGCATCAACACGATCCGTACCCTCTCGATTGATGGCGTGGAGAAGGCGAATTCCGGCCATCCGGGGTTACCGATGGGCGCGGCGGCGATGGCGTATGTGCTCTGGACACGCCACCTGCGGCATAACCCCGCGGATCCGCAGTGGCCCGGCCGCGACCGATTCGTGTTGTCGGCGGGCCACGGGAGCATGCTGCTGTACAGCCTGCTGCACCTGACCGGGTACGACCTGTCGCTGGACGATTTGCGCAATTTCCGTCAACTGGACTCCAAGACGCCGGGGCATCCGGAACACGGGATCACCTCTGGAGTGGAGGCGACGACCGGCCCGCTCGGACAGGGCTTTGCCACCGGTGTCGGCATGGCCATCGCCGCCGAGGCCCTGGAGGCCCGCTTCGGCAGGCCGGGCTTCGATCTGATTCCGTCGCGCATCTTCGCTCTGGTAAGTGACGGCGATCTTATGGAAGGGATCGCGTCCGAGGCGGCGTCCCTGGCCGGCCATCTGAAGCTGGGCCGGTTGGTGTATTTATACGACGACAACCACATCTCCCTGGACGGCCCGACCGATCTCTCGTTCAGCGAGGACGTGGTGGCGCGTTTCGAGTCGTACGGGTGGCACACCCAGGCGGTCGCGGACGGCAACGACCTGGAGGCCGTCGACCGGGCCATCTCTGCGGCGGTCGCCGAGACGGGCCGCCCGTCACTGATCGCGGTGCGCACGCACATCGGCTTTGGCAGTCCCAACCGCCAGGATTCGGCGAAGGCGCACGGCCAGCCCCTCGGTGCGGATGAGGTGCGGCTCACCAAGCAGGCTTACGGCTGGCCGGCGGAGCCGGATTTCCTGGTGCCGCCCGAGGCGCGGGCGCACTTCCGCACCGTTCTGCAGCGCGGGCGGCAGTGGCAGGCGGAGTGGGAGGAAGGCTTGAAGCGCTACGGCCAGGCGCATCCCGAGGCGGCGGCTGCGCTGCGGTCGGCCCTCTCCGGGGAGTTGCCGCAAGGCTGGCTGCAGGCGGTGCCGGCGTTCGGCCAGGAGGCCGTCGCCACGCGCGCCGCCTTCGGCACGGTGCTCAACGCCGTGGCCGGGCCCGTGCCGACCCTGCTGGGCGGCTCTGCGGACCTTTCGGGCAGCAACGAGACGACGATCAAGGGCGCCGGGGTGTTTTCGGCCGCCGAGCGCGGCGGGCGAAACCTCTATTACGGGGTGCGGGAACACGCTATGGGGGCGGCCATGAACGGCATCGCCCTCTTCGGCGGCTGCCGTCCCTTCGGCGGTACCTTCCTGACGTTTTCGGACTACATGCGCGGCAGCATCCGTCTGGCGGCGCTGCAGGATCTACCCGTCATCTATGTCTTCACACACGACAGCATTGGCCTTGGTGAAGACGGTCCCACCCACCAGCCGATCGAGCACCTGGCCGCGTTGCGGGCGATGCCCAACCTGGCGGTGCTGCGGCCCGCGGACGGCAATGAGACAGCGGGTGCCTGGGTGGTGGCGCTGGAGCGCCGCGGCGGGCCGTCCGCGTTGATCCTGTCGCGCCAGAAGCTCCCGGGGTTGACCTCGGCCGAGGGCGCCGCCGAGCGCGTGGCGCGCGGCGCGTACGTCCTGGGTCAGGACGGGGGTGCGGATCCGGACCTGATCCTGATGGCCAGCGGTTCCGAGGTGCAGTTGGCGGTGGCGGCGGCGCGGGCCCTAGGTGGCGAGGGCCTGCGTGTGCGCGTGGTCAGTGCGCCCAGCCTTGAACTGTTCAAGGCCCAACCGAAGGAGTATCGTGAAAGTGTGCTGCCGCGGGGCTGCCGGCGCCGCTTGGCCATCGAGGCCGCGGTGGGCCAACCGTGGTGGGAGTGGGTCGGATTGGACGGGGACGTGGTGTCCCTTGAGCACTTCGGGGCGTCGGGCCCCGCAGAGCGCCTCTTCGCCCGTTACGGCTTCACGCCGGAGGCGGTCGCCGAGCGCGCGCGGCGCCTGCTGGGCTAGGGCGGACCCGGACGGACGCAGTGGCGGGGGGGATGGTGGCCGTGGCGAATCCGTTACAGCAACTGGCGGCGATGGGCCAGAGCGTTTGGTACGACAACATCAGCCGCGAGATCCTTACCGACGACACTCTGGCGGCGCTCGTGCGTGCGGATGAGGTGCGCGGGGTGACGAGTAACCCCGCGATCTTTGAAAAGGCGATCGGCGGGGGCCGGGCGTACGACGCGGACATCCGCAGGCTCAAGCAGGCGGGTGCCAGCACGGTGGAGATCTACGAGGCGCTGGCGGTGGCGGATATTCGCGCCGGCGCCGACCTGCTGCGGCCGGTCTTCGACCGCACCGGCGGCGCCGACGGCTACATCAGCCTCGAGGTGGCGCCGGGGCTGGCGGACGACGCGGAGGCCACGGTGCGCGACGCGGTGCGGCTGCATGGGCTCCTGGACAGGCCCAACGTGATGATCAAGATCCCGGCGACCAAGGCTGGGGTGGCCGCGATCGAAGCCTGCACGGCCAAGGGGCTCTGTATCAACGTCACCATGATGTTCGCCCTGCGCCACTATGATGCGGTCGCCGACGCCTACATGCGCGGGTTGGAGCGTCGGTTGGCCGAGGGCGGCGACGTGCACCGGGTGCATTCGGTGGCGTCGGTGTTCGTCAGCCGATTCGATTCCCTGGTGGACAAGGAACTGGAATCCCGCATCGCCACCGGGCAGCGGAATCTGGAAGCGCTACGGGGCAAGGCGGCGCTGGCCAACGCCCGGCTGACCTACCAGCGCTTCCGCGACACCTTCGCCGGGTCCCGCTGGGAAGCCCTCCAGGCCCGCGGCGCCCAGTTGCAGCGCCCGCTGTGGGCCAGCACGAGCACCAAGAACCCGGCTTACCGGGATGTCCTTTACGCGGAGCAACTCATCGGCCCGGATACGGTGGACACCATGCCGCCCCAGACCCTGGTGGCGTTTCGCGACCATGGCGTGGTAGCGCGGACCGTCGATGTCGGTGTTGAGGACGCCCGCCAGACGGTTTCCGGGCTTGCGGCGGCGGGCGTCGACCTGGAGGCGGTCGGCGAGCGGTTGCAGCGCGACGGTGTCGGGCTGTTTGCGGACGCGTTTCAGAAGATGCTGGACGAGCTCGACGCCAAGGCCCGCCAATTGGCGGGCTGAGGTGATCGGAAGGGGTGGCATGCGGTGATCGTCGAGGTGGGGGTGCGGCCGGAGGAGACCGCCGCGCCCGGGCAGGCGGAGCGCCGGCCGGCGCCCTTTACCCTGGTCGTATTTGGCGCAAGCGGTGACCTGACCAGGCGCAAGCTGATCCCGGCGCTGTACAGCCTGGACCGCAAGGGGTTGCTGCCGGAGCACTTTGCCCTCGTCGGCGTCGCACGCCGTCCTCTGGGGGACGAGGCCTTTCGCAGCGGCCTCCAGGAAGGACTGCGGCAGTTTTCTGGCGCCGGTGACGGTTGGACCTGGGATCGGCTGCGCAATCAGGTTTTTTACTTCCAGAGCAACTATTCCGACGAGGCTTCCTTTCGGGAACTGGCGGCCATGCTGGAGCGCGTCGGGCATGAGCACGGCACGGGGGGCAACCGCCTCTTCTACCTGGCGACCCCGCCGGAGGCCTATGCGGGCATCGCCGAGCGGCTTGGGGCGGTCGGTCTGGGGGGCGACTGGCAGGGCGGTTTCGCCCGCATCGTCGTCGAAAAGCCCTTCGGGCGCGATCTAGAGACGGCGCGCGATCTGAACCGGAGGCTGCACGCCGTCTTCCGCGAAGAGCAGATCTTTCGCATCGACCACTACCTCGGCAAGGAGACCGTACAGAACATCCTGGTCTTCCGCTTGGCCAACGGGATCTTCGAGCCGCTGTGGAACCGCCAGTACGTGGACCACGTCCAGATCAGCATCGCGGAAAGCATCGGTCTTGAGGGACGCGGCCTCTATTACGAGGAATCCGGCGCCCTGCGGGACATGATCCAAAACCACGTGCTGCAACTGCTGTCTCTGATCGCGATGGAGCCGCCTGCGAGCTTCGAGGCCGATGCGGTGCGGGACGAAAAGGTGAAGCTGCTGCACGCTATCCGGCCGTTCGACGCCCGCAGCGTGCGCGAGGACGTCGTGCGGGCCCAGTATGTGGCCGGGCGCGTGGCCGGCAAGCCGGTGCCTGGCTACCGCGAGGAGGCCGGGGTCGCGCCCGAATCGCAGACCGAGACTTATGTGGCCATGAAGCTTTTGATCGACAACTGGCGCTGGGCGGGCGTCCCGTTCTACATCCGCACCGGCAAGCGCCTGCCGCGGCGGGCGACGGAGGTGGCGGTCGTCTTCCGGCCGGCGCCGCATTCGCCGTTTCGCAATACGGGCGCCGGCGACCTGGAGGCCAACGAACTGGTGCTGCGGATCCAGCCGGACGAGGGCATCGGCCTGCGTTTCGGCGCCAAGGTACCCGGTCCGGACATCCGCATCCAGGATGTGGCCATGGACTTCCCCTATGGCTCGTTCGGCGGGGAACAGCCCGAGGCGTATGAGCGCCTGCTGCTGGACAGCGCGCTGGGCGATTCGACCCTGTTCACTCGGCGCGACGAGGCGGAAGCGGCATGGGCCGTCGTCTCCCCGTTGCTGAACGCCTGGGGACGGGTGGATACCGAGGCGGGCATGGTGGGCGGCGCCGCAGGTAACCGCGATGTCCCGCTGGCCACCTACCCGGCGGGTAGCTGGGGCCCTTCGGAGGCGGACCAGCTGTTGCAGCGAGACGGGCGGAGTTGGCGTAAGCCTTGAAGGGAGCCGATGCGCACTCGACCGGCTTACCCGCGTCCCGAGGTCCCGACGTCGAGGTGCTGGGGGATGCCCAAGCCCTGGCCCAGGCCTTGGCGCACCGGTTCGCGGACGCCTGTGTCGCGTCCGTGCGGCGGCAGGGTACGTTTCGAGTCGCACTGGCCGGTGGCACGACGCCCGCGCAGGCGTACGCGTTGCTGGCGGCTTGGCCGGATCCGCTGCCCTGGGGGCACGTGCACGTCTTTTGGGGCGATGAGCGGCCGGTGCCGCCGGACCACCCCGACAGCAACTACCGCATGGCCCACGAGGCGTTGCTGGCCCATGTGCCGGTGCCGCCGGCGCAGGTCCACCGGCTGCGGGGTGAAGCGCAGGATCTCTCAGGCGCCGCTGCGGAGTATGCGTTGGAGTTGGCGGACGCCTTCGGCATTCCGGCGGACGGCCCACCGCCCCGCTTCGATCTCGTCCTGCTCGGCATGGGGGCGGAGGGGCACACCGCTTCGTTATTTCCGGCCTCGCCGGTGCTTGCCTCGCGGGCCTGGGTGGCCTCGCCGTTCGTACCGGCCCTGGGCATGCGCCGCCTGACGCTGACGCCGGCGGTACTCAATGCCGCCGCCCAGGTCGTGTTCGCGGTCGGCGGGGTGAGCAAGGCCGCCGCGCTCGGGGCCGTGTTACACGGGCAACTGCAGCCGGATCGCTATCCGGCGCAGGTGGTGCGCCCCGTCGACGGCCGCCTGCAATGGCTGGTGCAGAAGGACCTCGCTCAAGCGGCCGGCGTCGCCTGACACCGGCCGCCGGTATGGCGAGGGGGCGGTGGCTTCGGCCCCGCCCCCCTCGTTTCGCGTCCGACCGCGGCGGGCCCCCGTGTCGACGGCTGGCTACTTGTCCTTCTTGAAGAATTCGGCGTTCTTCTGAGTGTAGCTGGCCCACTGCTCCGGAACCTCGTCTTCGTCGAAGATTGCGTTGACCGGGCAGACGGTGGCACAGGCGCTGCACCCGATGCACTCATCGGGGTCGATGTAGTACTGGTCCTCGCCCTCGTGGATGCAGTTGACCGGGCAGACTTCCACGCAGGAAGCGTCCTTGGTTCCGATGCAGGGCTCGGTGATGACGAAGATCATCCGGTGCCTACCCCTTCCGTACTGCGGTCCTCGGGCTCGGCACCGCCGGCCCTCGCCACGCTGTGGTGGTGAAGCGGATCGGGAATCGCGGACATGCTAGCACGGGGTTCCGGGGACTTCAACCCCGAATCTTCGTAAAGTGGGTGGAAAGTGGGTGGGCCGCCGGTTCGCGGAACCCAGCGCCCGGACCGGCGGTCGTCGGAGGAAAGCGCCGGCGGCGCGGGAATAGGGCGGGAGTGCGAACGTGCGGCCGGCGCCGCCGCCGCGCGATCGGGGGACGGGGGGCGGCCGGGTGCGGATGCCGGACGGATACGTGGAGGCGGCGCCCGGCCTCTGGGCCCGCGGCGGCGTCGGATCGTTTTCGGATGTGGACTTTCTCGTCTTCGACGTTGACGGCGTACTGCTCGATGCCAGCCGCAGCTACCCCGCGGCGGTGGAGGCCGCCGTCGATTGGTACTGCAGGACGCAGTTGGGGTTGGCGGCGGCTCCGGTGCGCGCCGATCAACTCGCCCTCTGGAAGGCCGCCGGTGGGTTCAACGACGACTGGGAACTCGCGCAGGCGGTCTGCCTGTTCAGCGCCTGGGGGCGGGACCTGCCCCATCCGCCGGACCTGGGGGAGTTCTGCCGCCAGGTGGAGCTGATGGGCGGTGGACTCGCCGCCGTCCGTTCGCTGTGCGGCGAGCCGGCACCCTGGCACCCGGACTGGGTCACCCAGGTGTGTGCCGAGCGCTATGGCGGCGACGAGGCCTGTGAGGACCTGTTCGGCGTGCGGCCGCGGTTCACTCACGGGCCCGGTCTGTGGCGGCTGGAGTCGCCTTTGGTCGATGCCGGCAGCCTCCGGCCGTGGCGCGGGCGGCTCGGGCTATACACGGGGCGCAACGACGCCGAGACGCGTCTGGGGTTGCGGACCGCCGGGCTGGAGGAGCTCTTTCCGGAGGTCTGGCGGCACACCTCCAGCGGGCCGTGGCGCAAGCCGGATCCAGGGGGGCTGCGTGCGCTGCTTTCGGACTCCGGGGCGCGCTGTGGGCTGTTTGCGGGTGACATGCCCGACGATCTGCGCACGGTGCAGCGCTACCGGGCCGGGTCTGGCGCTGGCCGGCCGCCGGTCGTGTTTGCGGGGATCCTGGGCGGGGCGCCCGGGGACGCCGCCGCGGACCGGTTCGCAACCGGCGGGGCCGAGTGGATCGCCCGTGGGGCGCATGACCTGTTGGCGGCGATGGCGGCGGTGGGCATGCCCGCGGCGCGGTCCCACGGCTGAGGCCGGGGCATCCGGAGTGCGGCGGCGCGCGTAGAGGGGGCGGTGCGGTTGGCGGGTTCGGATGGCGGCGATCGCTTGGTGGCGGATCTGGAGGAGTTGAGCGAGGCCTGCGGCGTATCGGGGCAGGAGGGGGCGGTGCGCGCCATCATGGCGCGCCTGCTGGGCCCGTGCGGCGCACTGACGCGCGATGGTTTGGGTAATCTCTCCTGCACGCGCCGGGGCGGCGCCGAGCGGCCGCGGGTCATGCTGGCGGCGCACATGGACGAGATCGGTTTTGTCGTTTCAGACATCACCGACGAGGGCTTCCTGCGCTTCCAAACCGTGGGCGGCTGGTGGGAACAGGTGATGCTGGCCCAGCGCGTCACGGTCCACGCCCGGCACGGGGTGCTGTCCGGGGTGGTCGGCAGCAAACCGCCGCACGTCCTGCCTGCCGCTGATCGCGGCAAGCCTGTGGACCGCAAGGATATGTTCATCGATGTCGGCGCCGCCGACCGGGCGGAGGCGGAATCGTTCGGGGTGCGCCCCGGCGATCCGGTCCTGCCGGTGTGTCCGTTTACGCGGTTGCGCAATCCCGAGTACCTGATGGGCAAGGCGATCGACGACCGCGCCGGGTGCGCGGTGCTCGCGGAGGTGATGCGCCGCCTGGCAGCCGGGGCGGAGCATCCGAACACCGTTTGCGGCGTGGCGACCGTGCAGGAGGAGGTTGGGCTGCGTGGCGCCGATGTGGCGGCCCGGCAGGTGCTTCCCGACATCGCTATCGCGCTCGATGTGGGCGTGGCGGGCGATACCCCCGGGATGACGCCGCAGGAGGCGCGCGGCAAGCTCGGCAAGGGGCCGCTGCTTTTGGCCTACGACGCGTCGCTGCTGCCGCATCCTCGTCTGCGGGACTTGGTGGCGGACGCGGCGGCGGCGGCAGGTATCCCGCTGCAGTGGGAGGTCATGGCCGGCGGGGGAACCGACGCCGGGCGCATGCAGTTTGCGGGCCAGGGAGTGCCCTCGATCGCCCTGGGATTCGCCACTCGCTACATCCACAGCGCGGCGGCGGTGGTGCACCGCCAGGATTTGGAGGCGGCGGTGCGCTTGGTGTTGGCGGTGTTGCGCCGCCTGGACGCGGCGGCCTTGGAGGCGATCCTGGTCTGAGTGTGCCTGTGCGGCGGGTCCCGGATGTGCTAGGCTCGCCTCAGGGTCGACGGCGCAAGCTTACGGGTGGATGGAGGAGCGGGGCTTGGGCGCGTTCCTCGGGCGCTGGTCGCGGCAGGCACGGCGCCTTTCCTGGGAGGCGGTCCGCGTCCCCTTGGCCGTTGCCTGCATCTTGGGTGGCATCGCCGCACTCACCGTTCCGGTGTGGTCGGGCTGGTGGACTGCCCGGGTGCAGAGCGCGGAGGCCGGCTATTTCCACCACGTCCTCACCGCCCGTCCGCCGCGGTCCACCGCCCACCACCATGCGGTGGGCGTGTCGGCGTCGGCCACCGCCAAGTCCACGTCTCAGCCGCCGCGGCCGGCGCACGCCGCCGGCGGCGCGCCGGCGGTGCCGCCGGGGGGAGTCCTGGCCGACCTGCGTATCCCGGCCATTTCGGTGGACAGTTTCGTTTTGCAGGGGCTCACCTATGCGCCGGACAATTGGTCGCGGTTGCTGCGGGACGGGCCGGCCCACCTCCAGGCGAGCGCCCTTCCCGGCCAACCCGGCAATGTGGTCATTTTCGGACACCTGAACATCTGGGGCGCCGTCTTTCTCCACCTGGACCGGCTCCGGCCTGGAGCCACCGTCACCCTGCGTACCTCCCAGGGGACGTTCACCTACCGGGTCACCGGCAGCGAACACATCGCCCCGACCGATTTCGCCGCCGTGGCACCGCGGCACCACGGCCCAGAGACGCTGCAACTGGTGACCTGCTCAGGGCTGCTCGCGCAACGGCGCCTTGTGGTGGATGCCACCCTGGTCTCCGGACCAGCCGGTCGGCAGGCCTGACGTGCGGGTGGGCAGGGTGTGGCTGGCCGTGCTCGGAGGGTTGGTGCTGGCCGGTTGCAGCGCGATCGGCACGGGTCGACCCGCCACCGTGGCATCCTCCGTCGGTGCCGCCCGCACGTCCGCCGCGCCGACCGCAGCGGCTGCGACGCAGGTGGTCCGCCGTTACTTTGATTTGGCGGCGGCGGGCCGCTGGTCCGAGGCGTACGCGCTCTGGTCCCCTCAATGGCGCAGGGGGCATGCCGAACCCGCCTGGCGGGCCTCCACGCCCCTGCCGGCGGGTGCCCGGGCGGCCGTTGAAGCCAGCGGCATGCACCCCCAGGCCGGCGGTCTCTACGTGCCGGTGGCGGTGACGGTTCCGGGCACGCTAAGCCCGCGCACTGGACGGGCCGGTTTCATCGTGGTCGCACAGGGTGGGGCCGCCCGCCTGGCGGATGGGGGGATGCTGCGACCGCCGGCGATGACGGACCTGCAGGCGACCATGGGACAGGGCGGTGCGGGTGTGCAGCGGGGTCAGGGGCGGTGCGGCACCTATCGTATCCGCTGGTCGGTGCTGCCGGCGCATCGGTCTCGGCCGGTCGGTACCTATGCTGGAGACCACACCACCCTGACCATCACGGCCGCGGGCGGCGGGACGCTGCCGCCGCTGCCGTTGCCCCCGTTCACGTTCGGAACCTATCCGACGTACTGCGGCGATCTGTTGGGGCACGGCACCGCGATCGTCCTTGTCGCTTACTACAACGGCCCCGGGCCCCTGCGGCAGGGCGAGGCGTTCGCGTTCCAACTCGGCCGCCACGGCGGCCGGTTGCTGGGCCAACTGCCGACTCGCGGTTCCGACCTGCGCTACCCGATGCCGCAGGCGGTGGGAGGGCTGTATCCGCGGGTCCTGGTGGCGCGGCGGACCGCCGCCTACATTCGGGGTCTGCCGGTCCTGGTCCCGTCCGTCTGGGCGTATGCCCGCCAGGGGGCGGTGAGCCTGTACGAGGCGGCGTCGGCGCAGTACCCCTCGGTGCTGCGCGCGGACCTGGCCCGGCGGCGGGCCGAACTCCGCCAGGTGCTGCCGTGCCACGCGGCACTGGCGTCCTGCGCCGGCCCGGCGTTGGCCGGGGCATACTACGATTACCAGGTGTTGGGGCAGGGCAGGAGCGGATTGACGCGGTTGGAGGCGCTACTGCCGCCCGCCGGGCGGGCCTGGCTGCGGAGTCAGGCGGCCAGCATCGACTTCCGGCTGCGGCGCGGCCCATGAGCGGAAGCGGGTGCCGCGCGGTGGCGCGTCCCATGGTATAAACGGGGAGCAAAGGTGGGTGGTGCTCAGGGGGTGCCGGGTGGCAGCGGGCGCCGGCCGGCGAAGCCGTCCTGGTAGCCATGGTAGTGGGCGACGGTCGGTTCGCCGACGCGCCAGCACAGCAACACGGGTTCGCCGCGCAGCGTTGCCGGGAAGTCGCAGAGCCCGGTCTGGATGTCCTTGACCAGGCAGCCGCGGGCGGCGATGTCGCGCAGCAACTGCTCACCGGTGGCGCGATGCGCGTCCAGTTGGCGGCTGCAGGCCCGGGTGTCGGCGGCCAAGATCGGTTCCCCGGAGGGTCGGCATCCGACGGCTTGCAGGCGTTCGATTTCCGTGTGCAGCCGCTGCATCTCCTGGACGTGGGCACGCACCTCGGCCAGCGTGGTGCGAAGGTACGGTAGCAGGCGGTTGGCGGCTGCGACGGTGAAACCGTCGGTGACGTCCCTGCGGTCTGCGGTCGGGTCGGCTCCGTTTTCCGGCATGGACGATCCCTCCGTGTTGGCCTACTACGAACGACTGGCGGTTCGCTGCGGTCGCGGCGGGTGCCTGCCGCCGTTTCTCCGCCGGGCTGCCGGTCGCCGGTTCCGGTGCGTATTCGAGGACGAAAGGGGTGTGGACCTGGCGGGTTCCGGCCGGCCGGCCGCGCGCCAAGCCAGGGAGGACGGTTTTGGAACAATCCGGCGTGAAACGTTTTGTCATCATCGGTAATGGCGCGGCCGGCACGACCTGTGCCGAGGTGTTACGCAAACAGGATCCAGCCTGTTCCGTGACGCTGATCACGGACGAGCCACATCCGCTGTACAACCGCGTTGCCCTGCCCCGGCTCCTGAAGGCCGAGGTGCCGGAGGCCAAGGTCTTCCTGCGCTCGGTGCAGTGGCACGCCGATGCGGGTATCCGCCTCCTGCGGGAAACCAGGGTGACGGCGATCGATCCCCACGGCAGGACGGTGACGACCAACCATGGCCAGGAACTGCCGTGGGACGGGCTGCTGCTGGCCACCGGCGGCCGCCCCAACCCCCTGCCGGCCGCCGGTGGCGATGCGCCCAACAGCCTGAATTTCCAATACTTTGATGAGACCGTCGCCCTGAGCCGCCAGATCGAACGGAGCCGCCGCGCTGTCTCCGTCGGAGGGTCCTTCATCTCGTACGAACTCGCCGAGGCCTTCCGCGTGCGTGGTCTGGAGGTCGTGTGGCTGATCCGGGGCCCCCGCTGGCTGCGCCGCGTGCTGGATGAGCAGGGCGGTGAACTCGTGGACCGCATCGCGGCGTCGCACGGGGTGCAGGTGGTGCACGGCCAGGAGGTGGCGAGCGTCCGGGTGGCGGCGGGGGTCGCCACGGGCCTGGTGACGACCGCGGGCGAGACGATCGACTGCGAGTTGATCGGCTCTGGGCTCGGTTTGACGATGAACACCGACTTCCTCACGGGTAGCGGGGTCGAGGTCCGCAAGGGCATCGTTACGGACGCCTGCCTGCGCACCAACGTCCCGGGCATCTTTGCCGCCGGGGACATCGCGGAGTATGCCGACCAGGTCACCGGGGCGCATCACCTCATGGGGACGTGGGACAACGCCCTGGCCCACGGGCGCACCGCCGCCCTGAACCTTTTGGGAGCCCAGACGCCGTATGTTGACGTGCCGACCTACCAAAGCGGGTTGTTCGACACCATCATCTCCGTGCTGGGCGTCACCCCCGAGACGCTGCCGGACGCCGAGACGGTGACACACTGCGACATGGAATCCCGCAGTTACCGCAGGCTGTTTTTCAGCGAAGACCGCTTGGTCGGCGCTGTGATGATCGGTTCGATCAAGGGAAAGAAGCGCTTGATGGAGTTGATCCGCCAACACGCGGTCTTTCGCACCGATGCGGAGCGGCGGGCTCTGCTCACCTGATGCCGGAGGGCCCGGCGGCCCCCGCGGGAAGCCAGCGCCTCCAGGCTCCGCTGTGCCGGGCCGTCGCGGCCAGGGCGGGACGGAGGGTCCAGGTCTGAAGGCGGGCCGTCTCCCACAGCCCCAGCGGGCGGAAGTTCGCCGGGAAAACCGCCCAATCCCAGTGCAGGCGGTCGGGCGACTTGACGCATTCGGCCGCCAGAAGCGGGCAGGGCCGCCAGGGGATCTCGGTGGCCCGCGGGTCGGCCACGGCCCGGGCCACGGTCCCCAGCAGGTCTTCCGGCCCGACGGGCGTGCGGCCCACCGTCACGGCGGCGGGAAGCCGGCCGCGCTCCTGGACGAACCGTTCCAGATCGGCGGCGGCAGCGGTGATGGCCGGGCGTCCCACGGTTCCGTCCGGTGTGGGCGGTGGTGGTCCGTCCGGGCCGTCACACGGGGCGACTTGGAACGGACCGGTCTGCCCCGCGATGAGTCGCCGGCAGAGAAGGTTCAGCGCCTCGGCGGCCGACAGGGCGGTGTCGCCGCGCTGCAGCGGCACTGCGGCGTCGCACAACTGCGGAGCGAGCGCTTCCACTTCGGCCGCGTCCAGGTGCAGGCCCGTCGTGCGGTCGGGGTGGCGGGCCACCACGTCGCGGATCGTCACGAACCGCACCCCGTCCTGGCGCAACCGCTGGATGTACCGGTCGAAGGCCGCGGCCGCGGCGGCGACCTCTTCCGGCGGGCGCGTGGGGGCGGGGCGCCAGGCCGTTTCCGGCGGCATGCGCCCGCGCCCGAAGTTCACCGCGTCCCAGAAGGCCGTGGTACACAGCTCCGTCGGGTGGGCCACCACGTTCACCGGGGCGCTTCCGCCGGTCTGTGCGGCCAGCGCGGCGCGGACCTGTGCCAGGGCGGGTTCGAGTGCCGCGGGCAGAGCGCTCAGCAGGGGCTTGGGCGCGGCCACCGGCGCGGACCAGTGCAGCAGTCCGGCATAGTGCACCGGGGTGGCGCCGCAGTCGATATAGCTGTTCCAGTCTTCGCTGTATTCACAGGGGACGCCCCAGCGGCGCAGCACGGGCAGGGCGGATGCGGTCCAGTTCCCGCCCGGCTGGGTGTAGCAGGCGGGAGGTCCGAATGCGTCGCGGACCTGGCGGAAGCCTGCGAGTTCCCGGGCGGCGAAGGCGGCCTGGGCTCCCAACCACGTCTGGCCCGCCGCCTCTTCGGCGATCGTGGGATGGAGGCTGTGGGTCGCCGAGTGGTAGCCGACGGTGTGGCGCGACAGCCTCGCGACCAACTCGCCGCCGCCCGGTCGTTGCCGCCATGTGTCCAACTTGCGCGCCACCAGCGGAAAGGTCGCGGTGGCGTCGTGGGACTCCAGCGCATCCAGGATCGCCCGCAGGGCGTCGTCGCTCTCCGGGGTCAGGAAGTCTTCGGTGTCCAGGCGCAGCGCCACCTCGGCCGTTGCCATCGTTCGCTCGCCCGCGCGTCTGCGACGCCCGGGCCGCACCTCCCTCTTGTGCGCCACCCTGCCGGGGCCAGGCGGCCTCAGGGGTGGCGGTCGCCGCCCCTGCCGCACAGATCCCCGGTGCCGACCAGGGTCCGATACAACCTCAGGTGCGCATCGGCTTCCGCCGCCACAGAGAAGCGGTCCGTGACCGACCGCCGCGCGGCCGCGGCCAGCCGTGCGCGCAGGCCGGCGTCGCCGCACAGCCGTCGCGCGGCCGCCGCCAGATCCTCCGGCGCGCAGAGCCACCCGTCCACATCGTGCCGGATGGCTGCCCGGTTTCCTGGGATATCCGTGGCGAGCACGGCGCATCCGGCCGCCATGGCCTCCAGCACCGCATTGGAGAGTCCCTCGATGCGGGAGGTGTTGAGGACCAGGGTCGCCTGCGCATAGAGACTGCCCATCTCGGTGTGCGGAACCTCGCCGAGGTAGGTCGTGCGTCCGGTGGCCGCGGCGCGCTTCAGGAATGCGTCCGTGAACTCCAGGTCTCGGGACGGACCGGCGACCAGCAATCGCGCCGCGACGCCGTGCCGGACCAGCGCTTCGGTCACCGCCAGCGCCCGGTCGGGTTCCTTGACCGGCCGCAGACCGGCCGGCAGCAGCAGCACGACCTCGGCGGACGGATCCGCGGCGACGGCCACCGGCAGCGGAGGCGCGACGACCCCGGGGGGGATGATGTGCAAGCGGGTTGTGAGTTCGGGCAGACAGGAGGCGATATCGTCCCTGGCCGCTTCATGATACGCTACGCAGGCGGCGACGGCGTCCGGCGCCGGACCGCGCAGCAGACGGCACTGGTCGGGATCAAGGTCGGTGCCCGTGAACGTCCAGACGACGGGCGCCGCGCCGGCCCAGTCCAGGGCGGGTAGGCCGGCCCGGATGGCGTGCAGGGCGTGTACGACGCTTCCCGGTCCGGGGCCCGGCTGGGTACGCAGATCGGCCACCTCATGCACGAGGACGGTCGATCCCCTGGCCGACAGGGCCCGGCGCAGCCGCTCGGCGGTGATGCGATTGCCCGCGCTGGTCGGTAGGCCGTCTTGGACCACGAGATGTACCGCAGGCATGGATGGGTCGGGCGCGGCCACAGACACGCGTCATCGGTCCCTCCCGGAGCGGTAGCCCCGTGCGAGCATAGCCGAAACGCGTCCCGGCCGATATTGTCGCGCGTCTGGCGCATCGCGGACCGCCCGGGACGGCTAGGACGGAGGACCCGCCGCGGGGGTCGCGAATCTCTTGCCGAAACTGCCCTCGGTGTCGCGGTCCTGGGGGCGTGGGAAGGGGGTTGCCGTGCGTCGGATCGCGGTGATGACCAGCGGGGGCGACGCCCCCGGGATGAATGCGGCGGTACGGGCCGTGGTCCGTCGCGCTGTGGCCTTCGGTGTCGAGGTGATCGGGATCCGCCGCGGTTTCTATGGACTCCTGCGCGAGGAGTTCGAGCCGCTTGGGACCGAATCGGTCCACGACATCATCCACCGTGGTGGCACGATACTCCTGACGGCTCGCTGCGCGGAGTTCCTTGCGCCGCAGGGCCAGGCGGCCGGGCTGGCCAGCCTGCGCGGCCGGGGGATTGAGGGGTTGGTGTGTGTCGGCGGGGACGGCAGCCTGCGAGGTTGTGCCGCGTTGGAGTCCCTCGGGCTGCCGGTGGTGGGCATCCCGGGAACGATCGATAACGATCTGGCCGGCACTGAGGCGACGATCGGCTTCGACACGGCGTTGAATACGGCGGTGGATGCCGTCGATCGGGTGCGGGACACGGCGACCGCCCACGAGCGCACCTTTGTCGTCGAGGTGATGGGGCGCCATTCCGGTTTCCTGGCTCTGGCGGCCGGGTTGGCCTGTGGCGCTGAGACCATCCTCGTGCCGGAGATTCCATGGAACGTGGACGTAGTCTGCCGGGGCCTGCGGCGCGGGTTGGAACGGGGATTGCGCCAGAACATCGTCATTGTCGCCGAAGGCGCCGCTCGAGCCGTCGACCTCGGGGCCCAGATCGAACAGGCCACCGGGCTGGAGACGCGCGTGACGATCCTGGGGCACGTGCAGCGGGGTGGTTCGCCGACGGCGGTCGACCGCAATCTGGCGAGCCAGCTGGGCGCCGCCGCGGTAGAGTTCTTGATGGAGGGGCACCACGGCCTGATGGCTGCGGTACAGGGCAACGTGCAGGTGGGGGTGCCGTTGCGTTCGGTTACGGCGAGCCGGCGACACCTGGATCCTTCGTTGCACGAACTGGCGCGCATCCTTTCGGCGTGAGGCGGCCGGCGTCCCGCCGGCGAGATACCGCGGTGGGCCGCCGGTCGCACGGGGCGGCGGCCCCCAGGAGCCCGCCCGTGCCTGGGCCCGCGAGGGCAAATCCGAAGGCTGGAAGGGGCGGAACCTGGTCGGGCGGACGCGCTTGCGGGTGGACCGGGGCGCGGCATGCACCAGGGCGGACGTTTGCGGCGGACGAAGATCGTGGCGACTATCGGACCGGCGAGTGAGAGCCCCGGCATGCTGACGGCGCTTTGCGCGGCCGGCATGGATGTGGCGCGCCTCAACCTGTCTCATGGCGGAAGGTCGGCGTTCGAACGGCGGCTGCGCACCGTTCTGGCGGTCCGCGACGCGGCCGTGGACCGCCCGCTCGGGGTGCTGGTCGATACCCGCGGCCCCGAGGTGCGCATCGGATCCTTTCCGGACGGCAACGTCCAGTTGGAGGCCGGGCAGCCATTCTGCCTGTATCCCACGCTGCGCCCTGGGGACGCGCAGGGGGTGGGGGTCAACGATCCCGGCCTGGCGCGGGATGTGCGCCCCGGCCAGCAGGTGCTGCTGGACGACGGCAACCTCACCCTGCGCTGCGTCGAGGTGCGTGACGGCGCCCTCGCGTGTGAGGTCGAGGTCGGCGGGTTGCTGTTGTCGGGCAAGAAGGTCAACCTACCCGGCATCGAACTGGATATGCCGGCGCTGCAACCGGATGACGTGGAAGACATCCGTCTGGCGGCACGACTCGGGGCGGATTTTGTGGCCGCCTCCTTCGTGCGCAGCGTGGAGGATGTCTTTGCGGTGCGGCGCCTGCTGGAGGAGTGCGGTTGCGGCGACGGCCGCATCCAGGTGATCAGCAAGATCGAGACGCAACAGGGCGTCGCGCATGCGGAGGAGATCCTGCGCGCCTCCGACGGCCTGATGGTCGCGCGCGGCGATCTCGGGGTTGAGATGCCGGCCGAAGAGGTGCCGCTGGTCCAAAAGGAGCTTATCCGCAAGTGCCTGGAAGCCGGTAAGCCGGTGATCACCGCCACGCAGATGCTCGAGTCCATGGTGAGCCACAATCGGCCGACGCGCGCCGAGGCCTCCGATGTCGCGAACGCGATCTTCGACGGCTCCGATGCCGTCATGCTGTCGGCGGAGACCGCCGTCGGGCGCTACCCGCTCGACGCGGTACGCACCATGGCGCGCATCGCGGAGCGCACCGAACAGGCGCTGCCGTTCCGCGAGATGCTGGCGCGACGGGCGGCCGCCTCCGGCACCACGGTCACCGACGCCATCAGCTACGCGACCGCCGTGGCGGCGCAGAATCTGGCGGCGGCCGCCATCCTGACGGTGACGGAGACCGGCCTGACGGCCCGCGCGGTGGCGAAATACCGGCCGCGCAATCCCGTGTTGGCCATGACCTCGCGGCCGGAGGTGGTCCGGCACCTGAGCGTCGTCTGGGGCGTGCTGCCGATGGCCTCCCCGCGGCATGCCACCACGGACTTGACCGTGGAAGGAGCTGTGGGCGCCGCACTGGATCGCGGGGTGATCCAGCAAGGGGATCTGGTGGTGATCACCGCCGGGGCCCCGGGCGCGGTGCACGGGAGCACCAACATGCTGAAGGTGCTCACCGTCGGGGATGTCGTCCTGCGCGGTACGGGTATGGGCGCCCGGGCGGTCACCGCGCCCGCCGCCCTGGTGCGCAGCGAGGCGGACCTTGGCGCGGCCCAACCCGGCGACATCCTGGTGCTGGCGGACGGCGGCGAAATGTGGCTTCCACTGGTTGAGCGCGCCGGCGCCGTGATTACGGAAGACGTCAGCCAGACGTCCCCGGTCGTATTGCGCAGCCTGGCGCTGGGCGTGCCGCTGGTGGTCGGGGTTGCCGGCGCGACCGGACGGGTGCGCCACGGTGAGATCCTGACGGTCGACGCGCGCCGCGGGCTCTGTTACCGCGGCAAGGCGCAGGTGCCGTGACGCGGTCGCCCAGGGCCAAAGGACGGTCCGGCGGGCAGTGGCCGTGCGGTGTGAGGCGCGTTGCCGCGCTGCAGGTGCGTGGCCATCCTATCCGCGCCGCTTCGCGCCAAGCGGCCGCGGCGGGCCTATGCCGGGGCGTCCGCCGCCACGGCCAGCGCGCGCGAGAAGCATTTGCGGAAGTCGGATGCGAGTGTCCCCACTTCGAGTCCCTGGCTGGAGCGGTGGGGGACGATGCGGACGGCGGACGGCAGCACCGTGAGTTGCATCGGGAGGGCGGCGCACAGGCAGTCGCGATCCAGGGCATGGGCAAGGGCCGCCGTCACCCCCAGCGCCTCGGCCAGGCGAACGTCCTGTGGCGCAAGCAGCCCCGCATACGGAGCGAGGGCGGCGCGCAGGCGGCCGATGCTCTCAAAGCCTGCGGCGGCGGCCAGGATGAGGCGCTCGCGGTGGTCGAGTCCAAAGATGCGGCCTTCGCGCAAGAGGTAGAAGGTATGGCGCGGCCAGTCGTAATAGCCCATGGCCGTGCCGGTTTCGCGTAGGCGCGCGGCGACGGGCGCCAACCGCGCCAGATCGGCCGGTGCGGCGACCAGTGGTGCCAGGTCGGACCACAGCGCCTCGGCCAGGGCGGCGAGCCGGTCCGCGCGGGTCGACGGGATGCCGTGCAGGCGTTCCAGATTGCGCGCGCTGGCCTGGAGCACGTCGGAAAAGAGGTGGCCGGGGAGTTCGCGCAACAGGTGCCGGTAGAAGAGCCCTTCCCGCAGGCCGCTACCGCTCACGACCAGCCGCTGCGGTCGTAGGTGCCTGGTCACCCAGGCCAGGATCGCCGCGCCGGCGGCCATGAGGTCGGCGCGGTCGGACGAGACGCCCGGCAGCCGCAGGCGCTCCCGGGTGGTCATGCCCGCCAGGCGTTCCGCCATGCCGCTGACGCGGACCGGCTCAAGGGTGTAGTGGTGGGTGAGGTTGAGGGGGTAGCGGCGCTCGCGCCGATCGAGTTTGGCCAGTGCGCGCACCGTGCCGCCCAGGCCGACGAGGGTGGCCCCGGGTGCGGGCGCATTCCAGTCGGCGGTGGGTGCAACGCCGTCGAGGGTCGTGGCCAACGTCCGTTCCAACTCACGCACCGCTCCCACAGGGGCGCGGTCTTCCAGGTCGAAGCGGCGGGCGGCGTTGACCGCTCCCAGGGGCAGGCTGACGCTGCCTGTGGATCTCCGCCCCACAAAGCGGGTCAACTCCGTGCTGGCGCCGCCGATGTCCACGAGCCAGCCGTCGCCTTCCGCCAACGTGTTGAGCGCGCCGATCAGCCCGAGTTCCGCTTCCTCTGTACCGCTGAGCAGGGCGACCCGGATGCCGGTTTGCCGCTGTACTTCGGCCAAGAGGGCGGCCCCGTCCGTGGCGGCGCGCACGGCCGCGGTGCCCACGGCCAGCCAGTCGTGCACGCCCCAATCGGCACCGATGGCCGCGAAGCCGCGCACGACCGCCACCGTGGCGTCGGTGGTGTCGGGGCCCAGGCTGCCGTCGCTGTGCAGGCGCGCCGCCAGACGCAGGGCGGCCTTCTCCTCGTGGCGCACGCGATAGGCGCCGTCCCGGCCCAACTCCACAATGGAGAGGCGGACCGTGTTGCTCCCCAGATCGATGATGCCGAGCGTGGGTCCTCCCCCCCCTGCGGGCGTATGGGGCGTCATGCGCCGGCCGAAAAAACGAGCGGTACGGCAAAGACGCGTGTGAACAACCGGGCCTTGCGCTCAAGCGTGCGCCCACCGGGTCGCAGTGCGAGTCCCGCCACGCGCAAGTGGACGCGTCCTCCAGAGAGTTGGACCTTGGCCAAGCGAGCGCCGCCGTCGTGGCTGTAGTCCAGGCCGTCGGCGACGCGCAGCAGGGCGGCGAGGATCTGAGCGTTGCGGGCCCGGCTGCGCGGCCAGTCGCGCGGGGCCCGCCGGGGCCGCTTGCGGTGGTTGCCGGCGACCAGGGCCAGAAAGCGCCGCCACGGCTCTGGATAGGGGCGCAGCAGGTCGTCGTGGAGGATGAGGTAGCGGCTGTGGCGGTGGTGGCGCCGCGCCTGGACGAAGTAGCCGATGTCGTGCAGGAGCGCGGCGTGCTCAAGCAGGACGGACCAGGCCGGGTCCAGACCGTGGAGACGCTGGAGGGTGGTGAACAGGCCCTGGGACAGTTTGGCCACCTGTTCGGCGTGGGCCGCGTCATACCCGTACTTTTCGCCGACGGCGCGTACGTTCGCGGTTAAGTCCGTCAACTCGGGGGGGCGTTCCGCCGGGATCGCGCGGGCGGAGCGAAGCGGCCGGGGGTCAGCCATCCGTATCGACCGCCGGAGCTACCAGCAGGTGAGCCAGGGCTTGACGCAGGACGTCCTGCACGTTGTCGGCGGTGTCGTCGGCGGTGACGGATTGCCAGCGGCCGCCGAAGGTGGCGCCGAGTTGTCGCTGGTTGCGGTCCAGCATGTCCTGGTAGCGCAGAAAACTGCGCAAGGGGTCGCCGCCGATGCCCAGGTCCCGGCCGGATTCGATAAAGGACGGCAGGCCCCGCTTGGCGATGGCGCGGGCCAGGCGCACCCGGGGTGACGCCTGTAGGTAGAGTGTGCAGTCGGGCTCCGGCGTCAACGGTAGGATCGCGCGCAGCCAGTCGGGATTGGCGCCGCGCAGGCTGCAGCGCGCCATCACCGTGCCCACCCAGCGGTCGGCGACCACCGCGAAGCCGGCGTCCAATGCGGCTGTGATCCGCTGCTCCACCTGGTCGTGCAGGTCCGCCGCGTACAGGAGCGCCAGGGCGTGTACCCCCGATTCCGGCGCGGCCTGCCAGTCCCGCAGCGGCCGTTCGGCCAGCTTGGACCGACCGATGCCGACATGCACGGCCGGCCACCCGAGTTCTTCCAGCCAGGGCAGCAGCCGCCGTACCTGGGTGGAACGGCCGGCGGCGTCACCGCCTTCGATGACGATGAAGCGTCCCTTGCGGGTCTGTCCTTCAGGTTCCGTTGCTATGGCCGCCGGGCGTGCGGGCGCACCGGCGTCCCCCCCTTCTGGGTCTGGTCCAGACCTCACCGCATCACGGCCGCGGCAGGACGACGTCGGAAGTTCGCGGCTGTCGTTCCAGGATTTCCGTCAGCAGTCCGCGCAAATCCGCCTGCTGGACCGCGACCGGCGCGAGTCCGTCCAGGACGGCGAGTTCCCCCGCTTGAACCATCGCCTCGTAGTGCAGTTGTACCCGGCGCTGAAACACGTGGAAGCTGACCTGCGGATCCGGGTCGAGTTGCAGGTCGCTGCCCGCCTCGTAGTATTTCAACTGGTGGCGGCCGGAGAGGATGCGGGAGACCGCCTCGTCGACCGGGACGCGAAAGTACACGGCCAGGTGCGGTCGTGGCGCGAAGGCATAGGTTTGGCGCAGCCAGCGCGCATCCAGCGCCCGTGCTTGGTCGCGGGCGAAGGCCGTCGGTGCCCAGCGGTCCGCAAGCACAAGCTGGCCGGCTCGCAACCGGGGCAGGATGTCGCATTCCAGGCGCACGGCGAGGTCGGCCGCGTGCAGCAACGAGAAGGTGGTCGGTGTCAGGGCGCGGTTTCGCTTCGCGCGCTTCAGGGCGGTGTGCACCAACCCCGAAGAGTTCCACGCCGTCAGGTGGACGGCGTGGCCGCGCGCTTCCAACCATTGCGCTAACAGTCGCAATTGGGTGCTCTTTCCTGAGCCGTCGATGCCTTCAACGGCGATCAGCCGGCCAGGATACCGGATCGGCCGCGGGTAGGCGGGAGAGACGGTAGCCCCCTGTGGGGCATGTGCGCCGCCGCTCACGCCCCACCGCCGTCCGTCGTGGGCGAATGTGGTTTAGTGACCGCAGCCGCAGGCGTGGGGCGCACCCCCGCCGTCCTTGCCGCGGAAGGACTGGCCGCAGCCGCAGGTGGATGAGGCGTTCGGGTTCGTGATGGTGAAGCCGCCGCCCATCAGGGCTTCGGAGTAGTCCACCTCGGCACCCTCCATCTGCTCCATGCTCATGGGATCGATCAGGACGCGCACCCCGCCCTGTTCGAAGACCTGGTCTTCCTCCGCAGCGCGGTCCCAGGCCATACCATAGCTGTAGCCACGGCAACCGCCGGACGTGATGTAGATGCGCAGCCCCAAATCGTCACGCTTCTTCTGTTCCAGCAGGTCCCGTACCTTGCTGGCCGCCTTCGGCGTCAACGTGACCAACGACGCCACCTCCGTATCGGCCGCCGCGTGGCGTCCGCGTCTGACCCTGAGTATACGAACGCGCGGAGGGTCAAGGCAAGACCGGGCGGGGGGCAGGTGGCGCCGGGCGCGGCGCGAAGCGGGACGAGGAAAGGGTGTGGCCCGGGCGGTGCCGGAGCAGCTTGCGGAGATTCAGCGGCGCCTGCTGGCGTGGTTTGAGGGACATGCGCGCGACCTGCCGTTTCGCCATGATCGAAGTCCATACCGCGTCCTGGTCGCCGAGGTGATGCTGCAGCAGACCCAGGCGGCGACGGTCGGGCCGTATCTTGATCGCTTCTGTGCGCGCTTTCCGACCCCGGCGGCGCTGGCGGCGGCACCTTTGCAGGAAGTGCTCGCCCAATGGCAGGGCCTCGGCTATTACCGGCGCGCGCGCTACCTGCATGCGGCGGCGGTGCGGATCGTGCGTGAGCACGGGGGTAGCGTTCCCTGTGCCCCCGCGGATCTGAGGCGGTTGCCGGGGGTGGGCCCCTATGTGGCGGCCGCGGTGGCGAGCTTCGCCTTCGGCCGCGATGAAGCGGCCGTGGACGCCAACGCCCGTCGGGTGCTGTCACGCGTCGCCGGCATGCCGGACTTGGACGATAAGGTCGCCCGGGCGTTCGTGCCGCTCGGTCGGGGACCGGCATGGAACGAGGCGGTGATGGACCTGGGGGCGCTGATCTGCCTGCCGCGCACCCCGCGCTGTGCGCATTGTCCGCTGCTGGGCGTCTGTCGTGCTCAGGCGAGCGGGCGTGCCGCCGAGTTACCGCTCCGCCGGCCGAGGCGCGTCCGTCCAAGCGTGCCCGTGCTGTTGCTGGCGATACGGGACGCCTCCGGCCGGTTCGGGTTGGAGCGCCGGCCGGAGACCGGGCTGTTGGCCGGTATGTGGGGCTTTCCAACCGTGGAGGGCGCTGACGCCGGGCCGTTGGCCCTGGCGGCCGATCGGGGGCTTCACCTCCGGGCCGTCGAAGCCATGGAGCCATTCCGGCACGTCTTCACCCACCGAGTGTGGGAGGTTCGACCGTTCACCGCCGAGGGCGACGGGCCGCTGCATTGGGTGGCGCCGGCGGAACTCCAGGATCTGCCCCTGGCCGGTCCGAGCGTGCGCGTCCTGCGCCGGCTCGCGGCAGGAGCGCTGGGTTAGGGCTGCGAAGCTGCACGTGCAGTTCAAAGTTCATCTGCCGCGGGGCCGCACGGGTCGCGGGTGCCGGCTCCGCCGCTTGGGAGAATCGGGCCGGTCAGGTGAAGACGGGGGGCGTGCCGGATGGCGACGGGGGATTCCAGAGAGGACCGACTGGACGCGCTGTTGGAGGAGACCCGCGTCTTTGCGCCGCCGGCCGCGTTCGCCGCTGCGGCGAACGTCCGCGACCCCGAAGTGTATGAGCGGGCGGCGGCCGATCCGGCCGCCTTTTGGGCCGAGCAGGCCGCAGGCCTGCGGTGGATGCGGCCGTATACCGACGTGCTGGCCGGTGCCGTGCCGCATGTGCGCTGGTTTGCCGGCGGGCGGCTGAATGTGGCGGACAACTGTGTGGACCGCCATTGTGAGGGGCCGAGGCGTAACAAGGCCGCGTTGCTCTGGGTGGCTGAGTCGGGGGAGACCCGCACCATCACGTACCAGCAGTTGCAGCGCGAGGTGGCGCGTTGCGCCAATGTGCTGCGCTCGCTGGGGGTGCGGCGCGGGGACCGGGTCGGAATCTATATGGGGATGGTGCCGGAGGCCGTCGTGGCGATGCTGGCCTGCGCCCGGATCGGCGCGCCGCATACCGTGGTTTTCGGCGGGTTTTCGGCCGAAGCGCTACGGGAACGGCTGGTGGACGCGCAGTGCAAAGTATTGATCACGCAGGATGGCGCCTACCGCCGCGGCAACGTGGTGGCATTGTTGCAGAACGCGGCCAGCGCCGTGCGGGGTGCGCCGCCGGTGGAGCGGGTGTTGGTGCTGCGGCGCATCGGCGCGCCCGCCCTGGCGGCGGAGTTGCCGGCCGGTATGCAGGTGGACTGGCAGCAGGCGATGGCGGACGCGTCGACGGATTGCCCGTGTGAGCCGATGGATTCCGAGGACGTGCTGTATATCCTGTACACGTCGGGCACCACCGGTAAGCCCAAGGGGATCGTCCACACCACCGCCGGCTATCTGCTGGGAGTGGCGACGACCCACCGTTGGATCTTTGATCTCAAGGAAGACGACGTGTACTGGTGCACGGCCGACATCGGCTGGGTCACCGGCCATTCGTATGTACTGTACGGTCCGCTGTGCAACGGCGCCACCACGGTGCTGTACGAGGGTACGCCCGACTATCCGGGGCGCGACCGCCACTGGCGGATCGTCGAGGAACTGGGGGTCAACGTCTACTATACGGCCCCGACGACCATCCGTACCTTCATGCGCTGGGGTCCGCAAGAACCGGCCCACGCCGACCTCAGCAGCCTGCGCCTCCTGGGAAGCGTCGGTGAGCCCATCAATCCTGAGGCCTGGATGTGGTACCACGAGCACATCGGCGGCGGCCGCTGCCCGATCGTGGATACGTGGTGGCAGACGGAGACCGGGATGATCATGATCACGCCCTTGCCCGGCATCGTCCCCACCAAACCGGGCTCGGCCACCCGTCCCTTTCCTGCGGTGGGGGCTGAGGTGCTCGATGAGCGGGGCCTGCCGGTCGGTCCGGGCGCGGGAGGCAACCTCGTGCTGACACAGCCCTGGCCGGCGATGGCGCGCACCATTTTCGGCGATGACGAGCGCTTTGTACGGCAGTACTGGTCGCGCTATTCCGGCAAGTACCTTACGGGGGACGGCGCGCGGGTCGATGCCGACGGCTACTTCTGGCTCTTGGGACGCGTCGATGACGTGATGAACGTTTCGGGGCACCGGCTGTCGACGTATGAAATCGAGTCCGCCCTGGTGGACCATGCCTCGGTCGCCGAGGCGGCCGTGATCGGTCGCTTCGACGCGGTGAAAGGGCAGGCGATCGCCGCGTTCGTCACGTTGAAGGAGACGGGCTCGGGCGGCGTGGGCGGCGCCGGGACCGACGGGCTGAAGGCCGACCTCAAGCAGCACGTGGGGCGGAAGATCGGCCCCATCGCCCGCCCGGACGACATCTTCTTCACGGCGGAGTTGCCCAAGACCCGTAGCGGCAAGATCATGCGGCGTCTGTTGCGCGATATCGCCGAGGGGCGGGCGCTGGGGGACACGACCACGCTTGCGGATCCGGCGGTGGTCCAGAGCTTGAAGGAACAGTACGAGGAGGCGGGCGAAGGTGCGGATTGAGCCGCCTGCGGGCGGGTTCAGGCCGCCGGCGGTAGGGTGAAGCGGAAGCGGCTGCCGCGGCCTGGTTCCGACTCGACGTCCAACGACCCGCCATGCGCCTCGACGATGCGTTTGGCGATGGTCAGGCCCAGGCCAGATCCTCCCGTCCCGCGGGTGCGCGAAGGATCGACGCGGTAGAAGCGATCGAAGATATGGGGCAGGTGTTCCGCCGGGATACCCCAGCCGGTATCCTCCACCTCGACGGCGACGCCTCCTTCCGGCCGTTCGCTGGCGCGCAGGGTGATCCGCCCGCCGGCAGGGGTATACCTCAGGGCGTTGGCGACAAGGTTATGCACCACCTGCGCGACCCGGCGGCGATCGGCGCGCACCGGAGGCAAGCCGAGTCCGGCCTCCACCTCGATGCGTACCGAGGCGTCACTGGCCTGCAGGGCGAACCCGGCCGCGGCCGCCTGCAGGACCTCGCTCACCTGCAACAGATCCACGTCCAGGACGAGTTCGGCGGCGTCGGCCTGGGCTAGGTCCTGCAGGTCGTCGACCAGCCGCTGCAGGTGAACCGCCTCTTCGTGCACCACGCCCAGCGTGTCGCGGTCCGGGTCCGTGATCCCGTCGCGCATCGCCTCCAGGTAGCCGCGCAGAACGGTCAGCGGGGTGCGCAGTTCGTGGGCGACGTCCGCTACAAGTGCCTGACGCTGGTGTTGGGCGTCCTGCAGCCCTTCGGCCATGCGGTTGAACTCCCAGGCGAGCGCCGCGATCTCCGTCGGTCCGCGGACCGGTACGCGCGTCTCCAGGTCGCCGGAGCCGAAGCGGCGGGCTGCCCGGACGATGGTGCGCAGCGGGATCACGATGCGCCGGCCCAACAGCAGGCTGAGCGCCAGCGCTACGGCGAACCCCCACAACCCGGGGATAGCCAGCGCCCGCAGGATGCGGGCATCCGCGATGCCGACCACGCTCGTGGTCGGATCGGGCAGGCAGAGGTGGGCCAGCAACACCGTCCGGCCCGACACGTCGGTCAGCGGCAGGTTGTAGGAGAGTCCATGGCAGATTGACGGCGATCCCGCGGCGGTGTCGGCCACGATGTGGCCCTGGGCGTCGACGATGGTGATCCGGCCATCCACCTGATGCGCAAGGACCGGCAGGATCTGGGCCAGGGCGGGCATACCCCCCGCGGCCAGTACCCCGTCCATGGCCACCTGCATTTGGCGCGCCGTGGCCGCGTACGTCCGGCGGACGACCACCGCGAACTGGGCTCGAACCGCCTGGTGGGCGGTATACCCCAGGATGCCGATGGCCACCGAGATGCCAACGGCGGCGACCAGCAGCAGATGCGGCCAGACGCCGATGCGGCGGCGGGGCGGTGGCGGCCCGCTTTGGTTCATGTCGCCGCCGCCGTGCGGTCGTGGTAGCGGTAACCGACCCCGTACACCGTCGCCACCGGGCTCGGCCGCAGGCCCAGCTTGCGCCGCAGGTTGGCGACATGGACGTCGACGTTTCGGTCAAAGCCCGTGAAGTCGGGGCCCGCGATATGGTCAAGCAACTGCTGGCGGGTGAAGGTCCGTCCCGGTTCCGCGATCAGCGTCTGCAACAGCCGGAACTCGGTGGGCGTCAGTGCGATCTCCTCGCCGGCGATCGTGGTGCGGTGCGCGTCGGGATCCACCTCCACGACCCCGCAACGGAGGACCGCCGAGCGCGACGGCTGGCTGCCCGCCCGCCGTAAGACGGCGTCGACCCGCAGGACCACTTCGGCGGGGCTGAACGGCTTGGTGACGTAGTCGTCGGCGCCGTCGCGCAGACCACGCAGGCGATCCTGTTCCGTGGTGCGCGCGGTCAGAAGGATCACGGGCAGGTCGGTTGTCTGGCGCAGTTGGCGGCAGACCTCCCATCCGTCGGTTCCCGGCAGCATGAGGTCCAGCACCACCAGGGCCGGAGGGTCGGCGGCGATCAGCCGCAGGGCTTCGCTTCCGTCTCCGCAGCACCGCACCTGGTGTCCGGCGCGCTCAAGATACATCTGCAGCAACCGCCGCACGTGGGCTTCGTCATCGACCACCAAGATGTGACCCGCCACCGCCACCATCCTTTCGCACGGGCTTGGCGCGCGCCAGACCGTCTTACGGCCGCACGCGCCGCAGCGGTCCAGCGGCCGTCCGCACCCAGATCGTCTGCCGGCCGCAGCGCAACTGACCCCGCGCCGCGAGGGACCGCAGGGCGGCGTTGGCGGTCTCGCGGCAGACTCCGGCCATGGCGGCCACGTCCTGTTGGCGCAGGCGCAGTCGGCACGCCCCGCCGTCGGGGGCCCCGTGGCGCTCCGCCAACCGGCGCAGCAGGCGCAGTAAGCGCTCGGCCACCGCGTCCAGCGCCAGCGAGGCGCAGGACTCGCTCAGGTCGGCGACACACTGCGCGAAGGCCGGCAGGAGGCGCGCCGCCAGGGCTGGGTCACGTTCGGCGAGCGCGTCGAGGCCGCTGCGTGCCAGCGCCAGGCATCGCGTGTCCTCGACGGCTTCGACATAAAAGCCGATTCCGGGCTGACCGCTCGGTTCGTGGTGCAAGAAAACCTCCCCGGGGCCGAGGAGCCCGAGGACGAACTCGCGCCCGTCAGGTGTGATGGCGACCGGTCGCAGCAGACCCTCTTCGACCAGATACACCCAGGACTCGCCAGGTGCGTGCGTCAGAGGTAGGCGCGTCCGGGCGGGGGCCACGGTGGTCCGGACGGCCGGAGGCGACGGGTCCAGAGTGATCAACCCCTTGGGGCGATCATAGTGCCCCGCGCTTGTGTGGTCCAGACCACACGAAGGGTTGGGCGCTCGCGCTAGACTTGCCGTGTTTTGCGCATCCTGACCGTCAAGCGGTGCAGCCGTTTCCGGGATGGCGGGGTAGCGGGCGGTGGAAAAGGGGTGGTGGGGCTCGTGCCGGAATCGGGGCGCAGGGGCTTCATCAAGGGCGTGATGGGCGCGGTGGGTTCTCTGATCGCCCTCGGGTACGCCTTTGTTGCGGAGCGTTTCATGTTGCCGCCGCCAGAGAGTGCGGCAGCGCTGCAGAAGGTCGGCAAGTCCTCGGACTTTCCGACGAACACGGCCAAACTTGTGGTCTACACGGGTGACGGGGGGTTTCCCGACGGAGTTTACATCGTCCGGCTGGCCAAGGGGCTGGCGGCGTACGATGAACACTGCGCCCATCTGCAGTGTCCGGTACAGTGGTCCCAGGCGACCCTCACATTCAACTGCCCCTGCCATGGCTCGGTATACAACGTATATGGCAAGAACGTGGGCGGACCGGCGCCGCACCCGCTCAACTACCACCGCATCGTGGAACACTCGGGTGAGGTCTACGTCGGCGGGATCGTGGCGTGGGGCACGCCCGAGTGGACCAAGATGGCCCAGGCCATGGGCGCGGTCGGGAAGTTCGTGCCTGGACGGACTCCGGGCACCGTCAGGTGGTCGAGCAAGGTATGAGTCAGCCTCGCGAACCCCGCAAGACGCAGCCTGATGCCGAGACCTCGACGGAAGTGCTCGACCCGGAGACCGAGCGCAGTCCGGTCTGGAAGTACGTCAACCGGCGGCTCGGACTCGAGAAGGCCGGGCTGAAGCCCCTGGTCCTCGAGGCCATGAACGCACCACACCCGCGTTTCATGAATCCCCTCGATTACATGGGCGACATCCTGATGTTCCTCTTTATGAACCAGGTCATCACCGGGCTGCTGCTGATGACCCACTACAACGGATCCGCCATGGGCAACCCCTTCCCGGCTTATCAGAGCACGCTCAACATGACGCACAGCTTCTGGCTGGCCTTCGTGCGCGACATGCACTTCTGGGGCGCCAACGCCATGGTCGTCGCCGTCGCGGTGCACATGGCCAGGGTGTTCTACCTCGGCGCCTATAAGCCGCCGCGCGAGTTCCAGTGGCTTTCTGGTTTGGTGCTGCTCGGCTGCACCATCGGTCTGGCGCTCAGCGGCTACCTGCTGCCCTGGGATCAGCAGGCCTACTGGGCGACCGAGGTCGCGACGGCCATGGTCAAGTATGTGCCGTTCATCGGCCACGACCTGTTGTTTTTCCTGCGTGGCTGCCGCTACACCTGCGGCTCCACATTGACACTGTTTTTCGCGATGCACGTGGTGCTGCTGCCGCTGATCCTGGTGCTCACCATCGGGGTGCACGTGCTGCTGGTCATCATCCACGGCCAGGTGGACGTCGAGGCGCGTCTCCCGAAGGGATACAAGGAGAAGCACCGTCTGGGCCAGGTCTCGGACTTCCCCAAGGGTTACGTCCCGTTCTGGCCGGACACGATCGCCAACATGACCCTGTACTCGGCGGCCGTGGCGGTCATCCTGGTGATCCTGGCGGCGACGATCCCGGCGCCGCTGCAGGCCATGGCCAACTACGTCAACGTGCCGCCCGCCGTCACCACCTACTATCGGCCGCTACCGGTGTGGTACTTCCTCAACTTCTATCAGATCCTGAAGGCGGCCCATGGGAGCCTCGAGGACCATCTGATGGTGTTGGGCCTGCCGATGGTGATCGGTGCGGTGTTGGTGCTGCTGCCCTTCATCGACAAGAACCCGTCGCACCGCGCCAAGGACCGTCCGATCGCCCTGACGGTGGCCGGCATCTTCGCCTTTGGCGTCCTCTACACCACCTATGCGGGCTGGAAGTCGGAACAGGCGGCGCCGGTCCTCACCAAGGCCATCGCTCATCCGAGCTATTCGAAGAACCTCCTGCCGATCTTCAGCGCCGACTGCGCGCCCTGCCACACGACGTCCCCGTATCTGGCCAACTTCCACGTGACATCGTATTCCGGTATCATGCGCGGCGGGCAGTACGGCAAGTCGGTGGTCCCCGGCCATCCGAATAGCAGCCTGCTCATCCACCTGCTGGAGAAGAAGTCCAAGAAGCTGCCGGGGGTCCAGATGCCGCTCGGCGCTGCTCCGCTGAGCAAGGCCCAGATCGGTACCATCGCCAATTGGATCAAGGACGGGGCCAAGAACAACTAGCGGCGGGCGCAAGTCTGAAGGGGGCGGCGACCAGGTGGCGGAACCGGTACGGATCGGTATTATTGGCGCCGGTGGCATTGCAAACGGCGCGCATATTCCCGGCTATAAGGCGCAGGGCGCGGCGGTTGAAATCGCGGCCTGCGCCGATGTCAACCGGGCGACGGCGGAGCGCACGGCCGCCCAGCACGGGATCCGCGGCGTCTATGAATCCTACGACGACATGCTGCAGCGGGAACGGCTCGACGCCGTCTCGATCTGCACGCCCAACAAGTTCCATGCCCCGGCCGTGATTGCCGCCCTAAGGGCCGGCTGCCACGTGCTGTGCGAAAAACCCCCGGCCATCACGGCGGCCGAGGCGCGAGAGATGGCGGCCGAGGCCGAAAAGGCCGGCCGGATCCTGACCTTCGGTTTCATGTTCCGCTTCAGCCCGGAGGTTCAGGCCGCCAAGCGGTATCAGACGGCCGGTGCGCTGGGCGAGATCTACACCGGCCGCGTCACCGCCGTGCGGCGGCGCGGTATCCCGGCCTGGGGGGTGTTCACGAGCAAGGAGTTGCAGGGTGGGGGGCCGCTGATCGACATCGGCGTGCACATGCTGGATGCGGCCCTGTTCGTGATGGGCTACCCGGAGCCGGCGAGCGTCAGCGGGGTCACCCACACCCGGCTCGGTAACCAGCCGCCGGGGGTTGCGCCCTGGGGTGCGTGGAAACACCAGGACTACACCGTCGAGGACGTGTGCAACGCCCTCATCCGGTTCACCAACGGCGCCGCCCTGCTGCTGGAGACCAGCTTCATCGCCAACATCGAGCCGATGGAGGAGATGAACGTCCGGCTTTCTGGAACCAAGGCCGGCGTGAAGCTCTTCCCGTTTTCGGTATTCCGGGAAGAGCATGGCACGATCGTCAACGAACAGGCGGCCTGGCAGCCGTCCGGCAACAACCATCACCGCGAGATCGCCCACTTCGTCCAGGCCGTGCGGGGGCAGGTCGCCCCGTTGTCCACCCCGGAGGAAGCCATCCGCCTGCAGCGCATCATCGAGGCGATCTATCGATCGGCCGAGGCCGGCCGCAGCGTCGATGCCTGAAGGCGAGCGGGGGCGGGTTGCTGCCCGCCCCCGCCGCTGGTGCTTTCTACCCGCCGCTCCATCCATCCACCGCCGGCAGGCGGTTGCGGCAGCCGAATCGCCTCGGCTAGCCTGAATCGTCCGCCGTTTTCGAGGTTCCGCATTTGGGAGGCTCCTCGCGTGCCACAGCGTTCGCCGTTCGCCCCCCGCCGCCGCGTGCGTCCGATGCGCCTGCTGGGTCTGGTCGTTGTGATCGGAGCGGCCGCCGTCGGCTATCGTGTCCTTGCGGCGCGCCAGCCCGCGGCCGCGCCGCCGCCGACCCACGCACCGACTTCGCCGGCCGCCGGCCGTCCCTCCTCGTCGTCGTCCGCGCCTGGGGTGGGGGTGTCGCCGGTGGCGGGTTCCGCGCCGTCGGCCCCCAGCTTTCGGGCGTTGGGCGTCGAGGTGATGGACGCTCGCACCGGGGCCGTGCTGCTGGCCCGGAACGCGCAACGCGAGGTCCAACCGGCCTCGCTCGCCAAGATGATGACCTTCGACCTAGCACTGCGGGCCATGGCCCAGCACCGCCTCACCTCGGCGACCATGGTCCCGATCAGCCGCGCCGCCGTCCGCATGTCGCTTTGTACCAGTTGCAATGCGTCCAACATGTATCTGGGCAAGGGCGCGCCGGTCTCGGCGGCCGACCTGCTCAAGGGCCTGATGATCTCCTCCGGGGCCGACGCTTCGATCGCGTTGGCCGACTACCTCGGCGGCAGCCAGGCCAACTTCGTCGCCATGATGAACCGCGAGGCCGCGCGCCTGGGTATGGACCACACCCACTTCGTCAACCCGCACGGCCTGTATGCCAAGGGCCAGTACAGCACCGCCGGCGATATGGCCCTGCTGGCCCGCCACATCTGGCTGACCTACCCGAAGTTCTACCAGTACACCGACCTTTCGAGCTTCACCTGGGCACACGTCACCGCCGTCAACTACA
>JAJZXK010000108.1 GCA_021806565.1 Bacillota bacterium
TGCGGCTCTTGACGGACTCCTGGTTCTGACCTTTACTGACTATTGAGGCGGCGCAGACATGATCCGCACTTCACCCCGGGGGAACGAACTTCTGGGACGCAGTACTAGCGGGTCGCGGCGGCTACCCGGCCGACGAGCCTTTTCGGCTAACCCTCCATCCCGGTCGGCTGCTGGTGCCGGTGCTGTGGACCCGACCGAGGCGAATCTTCGTGGACTCGATGTCGGACCTGTTCCATTGCGACGTGCCGGACGAGTACATTGCCGCAGTCTTTGGGGCGATGGCAGCGGCGCCACGGCACGTCTTTCAGGTGCTCACCAAGCGACCGGAGCGGATGGCGGCCTGGTTTGCCTCAATGGAACGCCGGGCCCAGTCCCTGGCCGAGATCTTCCCTGGGGACAACGACGACTGGCGCATGCGCCACGCACTGCGGGCCGCGCTGTTGTGCCAGACCGGCACGGGTCGCGTCCCAGGCATCCCCCAGGACTCGCCGTGGCCACTGCCGAACGTATGGTTGGGTGTGTCGGCGGAGGACCAGACGGCGGCGGACAGCCGGATCCCGAAGCTGCTCGGCTGCCCGGCCACGATGCGGTTTCTGTCCTGCGAGCCGCTCTTGGGGCCTGTCAACCTCGGGGCCTTCTTTGGCCCGCGGTTGCAGTGGGTGATTGCGGGAGGCGAGTCGGGTCCGGATGCGCGGCCGTGTGATCCGGACTGGGTGCGGTCCTTGCGCGACCAGTGCATGACTGCCGGCGCGGCGTTCTTCTTCAAGCAGTACGGCGGGTCGGCGGGTAAACGAGGCCACGAGGAAGCTGTTCTGGATGGGCGACTGTGGCACGAGATGCCTACGGCGCTAGGTGTCTAGGAAAGTAGGGGGCAAGGGAGCGACGGTACGTGGGGGGCAGGGTAAGCGACGTGCTGGATTCGGCCAAGTCAGAAGCATTGGAGGTGCTGGACGACTACTGGCGTCTGGGAAGGAAAGGGAAGGGGCCTCTTACGGCAGAAATCAAGACGGCATTGTGGGCGGCGGGGATGAGTCCACGGGAGATGCCGAAGTCGATACCGCGAGACTGGGGGGAGGCGGATGATACGGTGGTGCGGCGGCTGGCGCAGGTGCGCGGCTGGTCGCCCAGGGCCATCGCGGTGTTCCTGCATCGGGATGAGGCGTTGATTCGTTGCAAGCTGGCATGAAACGGCGGCGGACCCCAGAAAAGGTGGAGGTATTTGGCGAGGCCGGGCGGAATCGCTGCGATGACAGGACAACCTCTTTGAGGGGGAGGGGATATGCCAGACGGGAAGGCGGGGCCTGCCACCAGTAACGTGGTGAGCCTGGTGGATCGACAGGTCTTGTTGCGGAAGCAGGATCTTGCGGCCCCACAGTGGGCGGACAAGATCAAAGGTGCAATGCGCCAAGTGTACGTGTGCTTGTGCACGTGCGCGGTGCGGGACGGCTGGTGGTATGTGGAGCCATCGCCCCCCGAGGAGATCGCGGAGGTGTGTGGGATCAGTGCCCGCTCGGTGCGGCACAGCCTGCGCAGGTTGTCGCGGTTGGGTTTGGTCTTGACCTGTGCGGGCTACGACGCCAAGGATACGGTCACGTCTTACCTGTATGTAGTCTTTGCGACAACGAGGCCCTACGAATCGGCGATGGCGCCGAACTTGAAGGTGTTTCTGGCAACGCGCGGGTCCGACGTGGCGCGGTATGTTTTGTGCGATGCTAACAACGCGGGCGTGGAACGTCTGGACAAGATCCCGGCCGCACCGCCAGGGCACGTGGGGATCACCCGTCTGGGGAAACTGGGGCCAAGCGGCAAGCCGGGCGGCGTAGTCCTGCCGTTTGTGGCACCGGGGAAGGCATCGCCTGTGAGCCCACAACGGGTCACCCCGCAGCACGTCGGGGCAGCGTATCGGATCGCGGTGGGGCGGGACGATCTGATGCCGGAGCATCTGGGGGACTGGATGCGGTATCTGTCGCTGGATGCGCTAACGGATGCAGCTTGGGCGGTGAAGCAGCGAGTGGATGCGGGCGATGTGCGCTACCCACGCGCGTATTTCTTGGCGGTGTTGCAGAACAAGGCCCATGAATTGGGCTGGCGGAGTAGGGGGCGATAAAGGGGGTGGTAGGTGTTGGAGGAGGGCGCGCGACGAGCACCGCCGGCAAGCGCCAGGGAGGGGGCATTCGCGGCGGATGAAGAGGCGCGGATCCTGGATGTGTTGCGCACCAAACGTTCGGACGAGTGGGCGCAGGCGTTGGCACAGGAAGGGATCGATCGTGCGGATGTGATCCGGTGGCGGGGCGAGGAAGCCAACGGGGCGCTACAGGACGACACTGGCGCGGATGTTGCGGAATGGCAGGACGCCAAGCCGATCACGAACGCGGAGAAGACGGTAGCATTGGAAGCCGTGAGCGACAAGGCGGAGTTGAGCGACGCGACGCGAAGTGTGTTGTTGGCCGTCGGCGTGGGACCGCACGCACATCGAGTGGAGCGTCCTTGGGGGGAAGCCGACGACGTGATGCTGCGACGGCTGGTTGGAGTTCGCAGGTGGTCGGCCAAGGCGATTGGCGTGTTCTTGAACCGGGAGGAACGGGAGGTGTCGCAGAGGGTGGCACGATTGCGGCGTCGGCCGCGCCAGATCCTTGACCGCCGCGATGACGGGTAGAGTAACCGCCCCGCGGTTGTCCCACGCGGAGCGCCCAATGCACTTTCTGCGGGTGTCCGAGCCGGTTCATGCCGACGGCGTCGACGTGCTTGGCCGGATCGCCACCGCAAGGCGCTCCGGGTTGTCCAAGCGTTTGAGAACCCATTTTTGGATGTAGAGTGTGCCCACCGCGGGCGGTTCGCCATCCGGGTTCTCCACCTCCTGAAAGCGCACGGTGTTCTTCGTCTCGCGCTCTTTTACAAACTCGACCACGATCTCAGGCATGGCACGCATCCCATCGTATGAAGGTTTCGGGTTCTGGCAGGCACCGACCGCCGATTCGACACGTTTCGCCCACACCCTGCTTGTCCAAGGTCCTAAACGCGCGGGACATGATGCTCGGCGCTATACTGGTGGGGCCGGAAGGGGCGCGGGCGCCATGAACGACGTGGACGTGAGTGAATGGTTGGGGCGTGCCCACGAAGACTTGGAGGAAGCCCGGGCATCGCGCGATCCGCGTATCTCCGCGCATTATGCGCAGCAGGCCGCGGAGAAGGCAGTAAAGGCGTTGATCTGCGGCCTTGGCGGACATCCGGATCATACACACAACATTCTGGACCTATTGCTTTCCGTGTACGCGATGGATAAGCGCCTTGGAACCAAACTGCTACTCGAACACGGCAATGCCGGCGCGCGATTGACCGAGTTTGCGGGCGGGCCGCGCTTTGATGTGGTTGTGCCCGCGGCGCAAGCGAAGAACGCGGTGGAAACAGCGCGGGGAATCGTGGCTGCGGTGCGAACGGTCGTGGATGCCCGCCAATGTGAAGGCGGCTGAAGGCCGGGAGCGGGCGGACCGCCCCCGGTTGACGGCAGCGATCCACCTCGGTGGTGGATGCGGGCGATGGACTACCGCGAGAGCCTTTCCCCACAGGATTGGCAATACTTCCAGCCTGCCTGGTTGATCTTGCTCCCACACCAAGGACAGAACCCAGTTGCGGCCCGTGCCGCCTTTGGCTGCGGTGCCGTGGCGGGCTGGGATCGCGGCGTGCGCGAGCGAGCGCCGGTGCCCAACCGGTAGATCGTGCCGGTGCGCCCACCACGCTCGGTGAGGATGTGGCCGCGATCGACGAGTGATTGGACCTGCTTGGTCACGGCGAGCACAGAAGCGTCGACGGCCATGGCGAGCCGCGTCGTTGTGATGGCCAGCTTGCCGCTGTTGGGGTCAATGGCCTCCTTGATGTAGGTGTGGACCTTTTCACGCACGATGTCTGGCGGAATGCGTTTCACGGAACGGCGTTTCGCAGGCCGGTCTTCTTCGCTGCCGCCTTGCGACGGTTCTGGTGCCACTGGGCGTTCCGGTGACGCTGAGGGATTCGTGACGGGGACGCGGATGCCCTCAGCGGATTCGGGTGCCTGGGTAGGCGTGGACGAGCCCGGTGCGGCGATGCGCGTACCGTCAAAGCCGGCGCCGAGCTTGATCAAGCGGCCATCAGAGAAGAAGCCGCGGACGTGTTGGCGGAAGGCGGCGACAGGGATGCCCATGGAGACAGCGAGTTTGGATGCGCTGATGGTAATGGGTTCGCCCGCGTCTTCGAGTCGTTGGAGGAGTTCAGCGAGGATGCGGGCGGATGGATCGGAGTCGGCAACGACGGACGATTCTTCTTGTGCCAATGTACGGCCTCCCAAAAAGTAGACTGACCATAGCGTACGAAAGAGGTTGCTTGATTGCAAGGTGGCGCGCGCGGCGGATTTGTGGCATCGGTCTTATGAGAGAACCCTGGGAGGGGTCGTGGATGATGCTGCGGCGTGAGGCAGCGGCTGGATCGGGGCGGCGTTGGGGCCGGTTCATCTGCCAGTGAGACACCTGGTGCCGCGGAGGACGGGACAGCCTGCACTAACGGGGCATTATTCTAGGCATAAACGCCAAGTGGAAATGGCGACCGCTGCGAGGGTCGCCCAAGGGTGGAGGCGCCGCATCACTCGCCCCAGTCCCCGGTCATGGTCACAGAGAGCGCGAAAGAGCGCGCCCCCTCCTCGTCGGTACACAACCGGACAGAATGGCTTCCGCGGTATGCGAACGTGATGATTGCGAGGGCATCGTCTTCGTCGGCTTCGAGCACGAAGAGCGGTTGTGTCCATCCAGGACCACGATACCCTGCGCATACGTAAGCCTTTATCTTCCGCCCTTGAATATGGTGGAGTGGCAGGTCGGTGACGACGAAGCATCTCACGAATCCTCATCTGCGGAGTGACGCAGGGCTTCCCGGCCGGAGGCGCTGATGCGGCGTATCTGAGTGATGGTGTCGCCGGACAGCCCGGGTGCGTGCGCGCCCGTGAAGACAGATCGTGATGCGGTCCAGCGTGGTAGCGATGTGAGCAACGGCTCTACGACAAGTTCAGCGTCCGTGACCCGGACGAGAACGCCGGGGCATACGATGGCGCCTGGAAATGCTCTGATCATAGTGACCACCTGCGGCCATTATACGGTGTCGTCGGGAGGTTCGACGGGATCGTCGTCCTTCAGCGAGATACCAACAAAATCAGTGGAGCCCTCCTTCAACCCTGCGGCTATGTGCAGGTAGCGTTGAGTGACGGCGAGGGAGCCATGGCCAAGATCCTGTTGAACGCGTAGAAGTGGGGCGCCCCCGGCGAGCGCGAGGGTGGCGTTGGAATGACGCAGCCAATGGGGCGAAACGGCCTTCTTGATGCCCGACTGCTTGACCGCCTCAGCTAGGGTGTGGCGCAAGTAGCGGGCACTGCACGGCTCGCCCCAACGGTTGGGGAAGAGCGGAGCGTCGGATCCGTCCAGTTCGGTAGGCAGGTTGCGAGCGCGCCGGTCGGCGAGAATGAGTTGCCACAGGTCGTTGCGAATCTTGACGGTGCGAACCTTGTTGCCCTTGCCGGCGACCAGGATGCCAATGTTGCGCTGGGGGTCTTCTATAAAGGAAGACCATCGCACAGAGGCGGCTTCGGCGATGCGCAGGCCGGTGAGGGCGAGGAAGGGGCACAGGAGTGCGGCAACGGGATTGACCCGTTCTGCAGCACGAAGGAGTGATTCAAGTTCCTGTGCGTTACACCAGCGGAGGTCGGTTGTGGAAGGAACGCGAGGCGCTTCAAGGAGTGTGGCCGGATTCAGTGACAGATAGCCCAGTACGTGACAGAAGTGAAAGAAGCTGCGCAGTGTCGTAATGACCAGGGACTGAGATGCAGGCGCAACGGCACCGGCTTCGCGCCGGGATTCGACGTACTCCATGAGGTCGCCCAGGGTGATCGCGGCCAGCGGTTTTTGTACAGCGGTACGGAAGCGGTCAAGTTCGCGACCATATAGTTGGGCCGTACGTGCTGAGCGCAGGGCCTTGCGGGCCAGGAACATGGCGAGTACGTCCTCGTCGTGGCTCGCGCGTCTGTCGAGGGAGCCGTTCGACATCGGCGGCGGCAGTGCGTTCATGACGGATGATTCCCCCGTAGGAGTATGTTAGCCCACACCGCGGACCCCAGTTCGGTGATGCTCCAGTGCGGTTGTAGCGTCTGGTCGCGCACGACCAGGCCGAGTTGTTCAAGGGTTCGCAATGTACGGAGGGTCCGGGTTCGCGTTTCAGGAGGGGGCTGGATTTCAGTTGTGGTGAGAGGGGGGGAGACGGAGAGCACCGCAAGAAGGCGCGCAAGCGGCCGATGAGTGAGGACCGTGGTGATGATCTGCCGCTCCGGAAGCGGGTGGGCGGGGTCTGAGGGCGTGCCCAGGTGAGTGCGAACCGCGTGTGCGACCAGGGATCGGTGGCAGTGGGTTTCATCCCGACACCAGCAGGCCAACGTGAGATCACCCGTGAGACTGAGTTCGGCCGCGCGCTGGATGGCGGTCTTGTAGGCGGGGTCGAGGGTCTTTGACCTTGCCCAGGCGGGGAGGTAGCGCGATGTCCACCAGAGGGAGGGGCTCTTCAGCGGACGCCAGTCGTGGGACCAGCGGTGATGCAGGTCGCGACTGGGCGCGAGGTCGGGCACCCACTCGTCGTAGCTGGCGCGAGGGACGCGGCCGGCGAAGCGGGTGATGAGCCAACAGGTGGTGTGCCGGTAGCGGGGCAGATCCGCAACGGAGCACGTGAACAGCACGACGCCACCCCCTGGAAGGAGTGTAGCCAGGTCGCGGGCGGGATCGGGTGGATTGGCCTGTGCAAGTTGTCGGGGGATGGCATCCCTTGATCCGCGCTGACTTCTTTAGTCTCGGAGTGACCCTTGACGAGGGAAGTCGCACACTAGGGCCGAGTGGTCACTTTGTGCGCGAAGGTGGCGCGGCGCGGAAAGTGGCGCAGAGGCGCCGTGGGTAGTCCACAGAGGCGGAGAGGTGTTCTCTTGGAGGCGATGCGTCCCTTTGGGCGGAAGGGGCCAAGTCTGGCGAAAAGGACGCCGCACGAAGGCGCTGGCCCCCCGGTCGGGGTGATCGCGGCGGGAGCCAGGATGTGGGCTCCGGATTCAGCCAGTTCCGACAGGCGTTCTTGTCGGAAGTACTGGAATGCCAGGTTCTGGTGGGCTCAGGGGCAGAAAATGGGTTACTCCTGGCCACCCGGGGGCCGGTCTGGCGAAAAGTGACCACGCAGCGGAATCTGCACACTCTTCCCTTCAAGGGACCACTCGGCCGAAGGATGCGGTAGTCGCAAGGATTGGGCGCACCAGCCGATAGATCGTTACGATGCCGCACAAGTGGTCGGGATGGCCGCCGGGGGTCGGATTGCGGCTGAATGCGCACGGTGGAGGCAAGTGCCACCTTTGCCAACATGGAAGGCCCTGATCGGAGCGACACACCTGCGCTCAGGAGGGATCAGTCGTGGGCAAGGTGACGTCTGCACGTGCGACCGGTGTGGTGGCGCCACCTGGCTACAATCCCCCAGAATGGAGGAAACAGCCGTGCCAGTGGTACGTGTGAAACCGAAGGGGAACGTGCGTGTGCCAGCGGAGATTCGGCGCGCCCTGGGCCTATCCGACGGCGACCGTCTCCTTGTCGAGGTGGTGGGTCAAACCATCGTCCTGACGCCCCTGCCGCCGGTCGAATCGCTGGATGCCTTGCGCGGGCGGTACGCGCCGAATCCGCTGGACGAGAAGGATCCGTCCGAGGCGAACGAAACCGCGTCCGGCGCCGCACCTGACGAAGAGGATGCACCTCTTGAATAGCGGCGCGGTGCACAGGCTGCAAGTCCGCCGGCAACACCAAGGGTGGATCTTGGAGGATCCCGGGGGGCACTACCGCGTGCCCATGGCGGGGCCAGTGGCGGTAGAGGTGATCTGCGTGGCGGCGCGGACCGGGCGAGACCCACGGGACACGCTGCCGAACTTGGCCTGGCACCCCGTGTACCGGCGCCCGGTGCACGGTGCACGGGGGAATCGCACCTGTGGGTAGGGACGCGCCGCGGGGCGAGTTCGCGATCGAGATCGAAACGGCTAGGGTTCTAGAGATAGTGACGATGGTGAACACAGGGGGTTAGACGCTTTGGAGACAGTGGACGCATCCGTCTTGCTGGCGGTCCTTCAGGACGGCCCTCGCGCGGACGCGGGATGTGCCTTGCTGCGGCGGCACGCACAGGAGCGGACTTCGCTGCGTGTCCACGTGTGGACCATAATGGACATGGTGGCCACCCTGGAGGCGAGAACTGGGAGCGTGGGTGATTCTCGTGCCCGAGTGGCCGCGGACCTGTCGTCCCTATTGGCGCAGCCGGCGTTGGACGTAGCCGCCGAGGTCTTGGAGGCGCTGGCGGTGTACGGGAAGTACGGCATACCGTTCACGGCTGCGCTGAACGTCGTATTTGCGCGCGGGGCCGTGATCTGGTCCTGGAATGCATCGGAATCACCGGGCACGTGGCGGGCGCCCACATGAGGCGCGGACCGGGCTTGGTCGGCACGTACATACCTTTAAGATGAAGGCGGAGGCGACGGTCGTGGACGCATTCCTTGCACGGCGCTGCTGCCGGGGGCCGCGGGTCTGGTGCGAGGCCGACCGGTTGTATCGGGCGTACAGAGCAAGTGGTGGGTCCATGGGGGCGGCGGACTTCGCGGATGCGCTAAAGCGCGTCGACGGGATCATTGAAGTGCCAGGCGGGCTGTGGTCAGGTGTCGGCCTAGTGGAGGATTGGGCAGCCGAAGATGGTGGCCATCTGCAGCGGCGCCAGCGCAGTCGGCCTGCAAACGGTAACGGCAGATAACCGCGTGGGCGACCAGAAGCGATAGGGCCAGAGCACCTCGGCCCCAGTGTACGTGGGGGCGGCTGTATGGCGCACGGCACAGCGCCAACGGCTCCCGGTTGATCTCGACCCACATAGGCGTCCGATGGGCCCTGTTGTGCTCGCAACGCCCTCTATGCGACTTTCTGACCCTTCTCTCTGTCCCACAGAGTCTTGCAGTCGATCGGTTTACTTCGTGCGGTCAGCACATCGTAGACATGGCAGGGGCTTTGTCTCGCGGCACCCTGCTATCAGCTACTCCCAATTACGACTCCCGCTGCAAACACCAGTGCCCCGCCGACGATGACCTGCACGACCGACAGGATCATCTTCGTCCCGAAGTATCGATTACGGATGATGGCGATCACAATCAATTCGAGTCCGACGACGAGGTAAGCCAGCAACAGCGCTGCGTGGATGTTGTGGATGAGGAACGGCAGGGAATGCCCGATGCCCCCGATGAAAGTCATCAACCCGATGATCAACCCGCGGCCAATCGGCGACCCGCGTCCGGTCAGAATTCCGTCGTCCGACAGACCCTCTGCAAACGCCATGCTAATCGCGGCGCCGACGGCCGAGGCTGCGCCGACCAAGAATGCCGTGCGGGAACTGCCCGTTGCGAAGGCTATCGCGAAGATCGGAGCCAGCGTCGACACCGATCCGTCCATCAAGCCCGCTAGGCCAGGCTGCACAACCTGCAAAAGGAAGGAGTGCTTATGGCCCCGTTCCGTAACGGCCTCGTTCACGGGGGCTTCCCCTCCTTGCGAGTACTCTAGTTCTGAGAGTTTGCAGCAAAAAGGCTTGGTCCGCGATGCAAATACTAGATGCGGCATGTTCGCGACGGTAGAAAAATCCACATCTGGCGCCTACCCTCGACTACCAGGGCCACTTGGATCGGACTCCTGGCGGCATTTCTGCCCACAGGAAGGCGATCTTGCAAGCCCCAACGCATGAAAACCCTGCAACCACCTAAGTATACACCCTTTGTCTCCCAAGGTCCACCGAATCACCTTGGGAGAGGGTACTCGAACAGCGTTTTTTGTGACCCGACCCGCCCTCCCCAGCTGTACCCGCCAGCCCCTGTCCCCCAAAGCCCGCGAGCGCCCCAAGGGGTATATGCGTTACTGGCTCGCTTGCAGTCGGGGGACTAAGGTTTGCATTTCCGCCGGCAGCGGTGGAGCGCTTGGCTATAGTACTCGGCAGACGGGGCAAGGTTCATGCCCCGCACCGGGAAAGGGGCTGCGATATGAAGCGGGGCGACCTGGTGGCAGCAGTGGCGGAGACTCTCGGGCTCCCGAAGACGAAGGCGAGCCTGGCGGTGGCGACGGTGGTCAATGTGATCGGCAGTGCATTGAGTCGTGGGGAGCGCGCGGAGGTGGGTGGCTTGGGGGTATTCGTGACCGCCGAGCGGGCGGCGCGCAAGGGCCGCAACCCGGCAACCGGTGAGACGATCGACGTGCCGGCCACCCGTGTGGTCAAGTTTCGGCCGGCGCGGGGCCTAAAGGAGGCGGTGCATCCAGAGTAATTGACGACGGTCGTGACAAGAGAGTCGACAAGTCATGGAGCCGCCGGGCAGTGACCGGCGGCTCCACTTTGTTCAAGTTTCCTGGGCGGTCGAAGTGCCGCATGCTCAGGGGATGACCTCTTGGAGGGACTTGGGGGCTCCCACCGCCGTTCGGCGCACCGTCGCGGATGGCAACAGGAGTGGCTACGGATACCGCGGGGTCTTCATCGAGGGTTGGCTGGGCGCGCGTAACGTCCGACCGTACGAACGATCATCGGACGTGAACGCGAGAGGGTGCCGGTGGCATGAGCGCCACGAATGCTGTGGCACTCCTATTGATCGTATTGAGCCTGCCTGTGGCCCTGTGGTGGGATCGCCGGCAGCGCAAGAAACGGAACGGCGGGTAGCGTTTGCGCATCTAGGCACACAGACGAGTGAGCCCCTAGGAGTCACGGCCCGGTGATCGGTACGGTCAAGCGGTCATCAAGTTCACGTCAAAGAGCGGCACGGCGTAGGCGACAGGCGTCTGGCGCGGCCGCCGGGGAGCACGAGGACGCGGAGCCACGGGCTCGGGTGTTCCAGGAAACGCGATGCACAGGGTGTTCCAGTCCGTGCCCTTGAGCGGCACCACCGCCAGCGTAACCGGCAGGAGAGGGCGCCGCGTGCCGCGCCGACGACGACTGCGGGCGCGCGCCGGGCGAGCGACGTACTCATGTACGGCGTCGAGGGCTTCGACCCAATCAAGCGGGTTGCACCCGGCCAGAGACGGGTCTGGCAGGAGATCGTAGATGGGCCGATCAAGGGTGGGTGCGTCCAGGGCGACGGTGCTGGGTGTGTGCCCGTGGGCGGCGGCGTAGGCGGCGCGGGAAGTGTGGAGGGCCGGGAAGACGGAGGAGCGCCACCGGCGGATGTGACGGTCGATGCACAAGACGGCCAGCGTGGTGAAGGCGCGGACACCATCCCATGTTTGCAGCGCACGCCAGAGGGCAAGCATGCCTTCTTGCTCGGCGTCCTCTGGGGTGACGTTCGGAGGGAACCGACCGGATCCGATCACGTGGTGAATCCGCCAGCGCACCAAACCGAGGCCCGCATCGCACAGCGCCTTTTGCGCCGAGGGATCGCCTGCTTTGGCACGGCGGCACAGGTCCAGATCGCGCAGGGACGGACGCAGCGCCTCCTCAACAGCAGCCATTTGAGTCACCTCAACCGCAGTGTAGCCAAACGCGCGAGGCCTGTCAAGTACTGGTGTTCATCCCGTCGCGCACACCCCTGTTTACGGGGCGACCCGCTTGAATCCTGCGGTCGTCTCCATGTGGCGGCCCGCCACATACCCGGCGTCGTAGGCCGTGGAGTCTGCGGCATCGCTGGCGCGGCTGACGAAGGGACGGCCGGTGAGCGTTCGAGCCGCCTCGGCCACGACGCCTGAGTCCTTCGCAAGGACCAGTGAGGGTAACCCGGTTATATGGACGGTCCACCGATGGAAGGCTGTGTCCATGGGAGGAGAGTTCATATGCCGAAGACGAAGCCCCCCTATTCCAAGGAG
>JAJZXK010000109.1 GCA_021806565.1 Bacillota bacterium
GGAGGTCGACGTCAACGTCAACGCCCTCGCCACGGCGGTACGATCGTGGGCGAGCCGGGAGTGGGAACTCCTGCAACCGCACCTTGCCGCCGCTGCAGCACACCATCTCCCGGTCGCGGAGATCCTACGGGACTACCACGACAGCCTGGCCCCCTTGCGGGCGGGCGAAGGCGCATCTGACGCCGAAGAGATCGTCCGGCGTTTCCTGAGCGAGGGGCACTCCCTGAAGGCGGCGCGCAACCGCGTCCAACGCATCTCCGCGGCGCTGACCGAAGAGGCCCTGGTCCGGATAGAGGATGCACGCCACACCGCGCAGGCGCTGTGGCCGGAGTTGCAACGATGGGGCGAGGCGGAACAGGAAGAGGCCCTGGCCCGGCGGATCACCGAGCTCTTGGCCGACCCGGAGTTGGCCGACCGCCTGCCAGAGTTACAGGCCGCGGCGACCGCGCTGCAGGACGCCTACGCACGGTGCTACGAGAAGGCACACCGGGCGCGGGCGGCGGCGTTGGCGGAGGCCCTAGATGCGTTGCAGGGCCGCCCTGAATGGCTCGAACTCGAAGCGGCCGCCCGCGACCAGGCCAGTGCGCCCCTGCGGACCCACAGTTGCGACGCGTTCGAGCGGGGCGCCACAGATACGGCCTGTACGACGTGTCGCGCGAGCCTGCGTACCCTGCAGGACGACATGGCGCTACTGCCCCGCCTCCAAGCGGACGCGGTCGCCAAGCTCCAGGAACTCCTGCGGCCCGACGTGCGCGTGGAGCGGGTGCGCGTGGGTGAAGTCGTCCGCGGTGCTCTCACCACCGCCGAGGACGTGGACGTCGCGATAGGTCGGCTGCGCGAACAGTTGCTCCGCCTGATCGAGACCGGCGTGCAGATCGTGCTGGAGTAGGGGGCACCTAGAGAATGGACGATGCGACGCGCAGGGCGCTCCACGCAACGGTGGATGCCGTGCGCCGACAGCTGGAGACATCGGTGCGGGAGGGCTTGGAGTCCCGGTTTGGCATTCGCCCGGACGGCTCCGTGGAACCTCCCGCTCGGCTCGCCCTGGACAGCGGTGAACTCCAGGCCCGCGACGAGCTGGTCGCCTACCTCCGGCACCTGCAGGCGATCGCCCACGGTGCAAAAGCGGCGGCGGCCAAGGCCTGCACGCAACTGGTCCGCGAGATTGCGTTCACCCACCTCAATCGCTTGGTGGCGTTGAAGATGGCCGAACACCCAAGCCGCAGGTTGGTCCGCGAGGCGATTGGGCACGGGGTGCAGAGCAACGGCTTCCGCTTTTATCGGGCCGACCATCCCGAAGCCGAGGCGCTGTGGGAGTCGGGACAGCAGGAGGCCGCCTACCGAGGCTTTCTCCTCTGGCAGGGCCAGGCGCTGGCGGGACAGGTCGCCGATCTCTTCGCGCCCGAATCGCCAGCCAACCGCTTCGTGCCACCCCTGCCCGTTCTGGACGACATCCTCGCCCAGATCAACGCACCGGAGGTTGCACCCGCCTGGGCGGAAGAGGAGACCGTCGGCTGGATCTACCAGTACTTCACGCCGAAGGAGCAGCGCGATGCGGCTCGCCAGGCCAATCCCGCGCCGCAAGACAGCTACGAACTCGCCTTCCTCAACCAGTTCTATACTCCCCGCTACGTCGTGGAGTTCCTGACGCAAAACACCCTAGGGCGGCTGTGGTATGGGATGCGCGGCGGTCAGACCACGCTGGTGGATCGCTGCCGCTACCTGCTACCGCCGGAAGCGCTGGGGTTGAACGCCCCTGCAGGGGAGGGCAGCGGTTCAGAACGCGCAGGGCTCGGCGCGCGGGATCCGCGGGACCTGCGCATCTGCGACCCGGCCTGCGGCAGCGGACACTTCCTTCTCTATGCCTTCGAGCTCTTGGAAGCGATCTATCACGAGGCGTGGGAGGACCCCACCGGGGCCGCTTTCACCCGCACGGAACGGTCGCTGCGGCAGGACTATCCAGAACCGGACGCGTTCGCGCGAGAGGTGCCGGGGCTGATCCTGCGATACAACCTGCACGGCGTCGACATCGATCCGCGCGCCGTGCAGGTGGCCGGGCTTGCGCTCTGGCTGCGCGCCCAGCGCGCGCTGGAGGAGCGCGGTGTGCCCAGAAGCGAGCGGCCGGACGTGCCGCGTGCGCAGGTCTTCTGCGCCGAGCCCATGCCGGAGGACGGCGAGCCGCTGGACGCATTTCTGGCAGAGTTGGACGAGCCGGCGCTGGCACCCGCGGTGCGGCGGTTGGTGGCGCGCATGCGACTAGTTGATGAAGTCGGCTCGCTCCTGAAGGCTGAAGAAGAGATCGAGTTGGCCCTGACGACTGCCGGCCGCCACCTCTTGCGGGACCTGCCCCTGGGGCGCATGCAGTCGGGGGAAGACCCGCTGTGGGCCGACGCAGACGAGCGCCTCCTGGCCGCCCTGGGGCGCTTCGAGGAGCGGGCCGGGCATGGCCGAGCCTATGTGCGGCGCCTGTTCGCCCGCGAAACCCGCCAAGGCTTGGCCGCTCTGGACCTTCTACGGGCCGGGCGGTTTGATGTTGTCCTGATGAACCCTCCATTTGGCCACGCCACACCTGGCTCACGCCCGTATCTGGACGAGCAGTACCCGGTCAGCCGCCATGACTTGGCCGCCGCCTTCGTGGAGCGAGGCCTCAACCTCTTGCGACCCGGCGGCATGCTCGGGGTCTTAGCAACCCGAACTCCGCTCTTCCTGTCCTCTTCGGCGCGCTGGCGCCAGGACGTTGTGCTCGGCCGCGGGCGACTCACGGTTATGGCCGACCTCGGACAGGGCGTGCTGGAGTCTGCCAAGGTCGCACCAGCGGCGTATTGTCTTGAGGCAAGGCGTGAGCCGGACGAGGGGAGTTCGGGCGTCGATGCCATCGAGACAGCGCTCTTCATGCGGCTCCTCGAAGCCGAGGATAAGGCAACGACGCTAGCCGACATGGTCGAATGCCAGCGACGGCGCGGCACGGATATCCCCGGCGTGTTTTTGGTCGATCCTGCTTCCTTTCGTCAAATCCCCGGGGCTCCGTTCGCATACGGGGTGCATGAGAGTCTTCGTCGCAAGTTTCGGGAACTGCCGCGGTTTGAGTCCGAAGGGCGGGAGGTTCGCGTTGGTCTGCAGACCTCAGACGACTTCCGCTTTGTCCGCGCTTGGTGGGAGGTGGACCCACGGCGCATCCTGCACGTGCCCGTGAAAGCGGAGGAACTGGACGACCCGGCGAGGCTGCGGGAGTATCAGGACGCCTGTCGGGAGCAGACGTGGCACGGAAAGCGCTGGGTCCCGTTCGCCAAGGGCGGGGCGTACTCGCCGTATTATGCGGATGTGTATCTCGTCGTGGATTGGGAGAACGACGGGGAGCGGGTTCGGAACTTTTATGGGTCCAACGGACGATTGGCGTCGCGACCCCAAAACACAGACTACTATTTCCGGCCAGGGTTGACGTGGTCCAGACGCCCCCACAAGCGCGGCGGCTTCGGCCTTGTTTCTCCAGGGACGATCTTCAGTGACACTGGGTGCATGGTCTTCGCACCCTCAGCTGCACACCTGTGGCATTTGACCGCGTTGCTCAACTCAGATGCATACGTGGGCATGCTCCATCTCCTAATGCCGCGTGGCGGTCCGGAGGATGATGAGCAAACACTCAAGTACGAAGTTGGCTACGTCAAATCGGTACCGCTTCCGACGGTAAACGCTCGTGGCATCGCCAAGTTAGCCGGCGTCTCCAGGGCGCTTTACGTTCATTATCAGCAACAGGCGGCATTCCATGAAGCGCGGAGAGACTTCGTCACTCTCGAAGCTGGCATGGTTATTGGCGCGGACATTCAAGAGATACTCACTCTCTCTCGCTTAGCCAGCACCAAGGCCTCGAAGGGTCGCGCTTCCCTGGACGGCGCGGTCGCGGAGATCGCCACAGAACAGTATTCCATGACTGCAGACGAAGCGCAGGACATTGCCGACACCCTCGCTTCATCAGCCTTCCAACCACCCTCACCAGACGGTGACGCGCCAGAAGATCGCGAGGAACCTACCGACGATACGGCGATGCTTCGCCGGTTGGTTTCATATGCTGTTGGGTGCGCCTTTGGCCGATGGGACATCCGGAACTCCTACAAGTCCGCGGCCGCGTCGCTGCGCGAAGTTGCCTTAGATACTCCCCCAGCCTGTCCCCCAGGAATGCTCAAAGGGCCAGATGGGTACCCCGCGAGCGATGCTTCGGCCTTGGACACCCAGGCGTACCCATTGCCTATTCGATGGCCAGGCATTCTGGTTGACGACCCATCTCATCCTGATGACATTGTGACATGCGTGCAGGAGGTCTTTGACCATCTCTGTGGAGGTGCCGCGGATTCGTTCTTGTCAACAGTCTGCGCCGCCCTCCACGTATCGTCATTGCGTGACTACTTTAGGAGCCATCGCCGCTTCTTCGCCGATCATTGCCTTGAGTACTCCAAGAACACTCAACAAGCGTCGCGCGCACCGATCTACTGGCTCTTACAGTCGCCGAAGAGGCACTACGCCATATGGCTCTATTACCATCGGTTGGACGGCGACCTGCTCTTCAAGGTCCTCCAGTTCTACGTGGAGCCCAAGATCCGGCGGGAGGAGCAGAGGCTCGCAGACCTCCACGCACAGAGCGGTGGGTGCGACGGGGCACGGGCGCGACGCCAAGCCGAACGCGCCGTTGAGCAGCAAGAAGCGCTGTTGGTCGACATCCGCGAATTCCGGGAGCGCTTGGCGCGCGTGGCGGACCTCCATCTCGTTCCGAACCTGGATGACGGTGTCGTGCTCAACGCGGCTCCGTTCCATGAGTTGATGCCCTGGCCCGAAGCCGCGCGCTATTGGCGGGACCTGCTGCAGGGCAAGTACGACTGGTCGGACATCGCCGGGCAAATTCGTGAACGCCAGGGAAAGGGAGTGACGCTCGCATGATGCACCCTGAGGATCAACGGGTGTCCGAGGAGCTAAAACGGCGGCTACTGGCAGCGGGCGTGCCCGTCCTTGAGATGCGGGCCTTCGGCAGCCGCGCGCGGGGAGATGCACGGCCCGACAGCGACCTCGACCTTTTCCTGGTTCTGGCTTCGAGGACGCGGGAGATCGAGCGTCAGATCGACCGCATCGCCTGGGAGGTCGGTCGCGACGCTGGTCTGGTGATCATGACCTTCGAGTGCACGCAGGAGGAGATGCAATCGCTCCCCCTGCGTGCCGCACCGCTTCTTGAAGAGGTCGCACGGGAAGGCGTGCCCGTATGAGGGCGGAAGACCGCGCCGCGCTGGTGCGCTACCGCCTGGAGAAGGCCGAGCGAACGTTGCATCAGGCCGAGACGCTAGCCATGGCCGGGGAATGGGACGGGACGGTAAACCGCGCCTACTACGCGATGTTCTATGCCGCCGAGGCCCTGCTGGCCCACCGCGGACTCGGCGCACGGCGCCACACGGGGGTTCTGGTGTTGGTGGACAGGGAACTGGTAGCTCAAGGGCTGGTCACGCCCGAACAGGCTGCGCGACTGCGGGAGGCCTATCGCCTGCGCCAGCGCGCCGACTACGCCGACGAGGCACCGGTGACCGCCGACCGAGGGCAGGAACTCCTGACGGCGGCGCGCAGCTTTGTGGCGGCCGCGGTGAAGGCGATCACCGGCGCCGGCGAGGTGGAGACGTGAGGGAAGCAGCGGCCCAACGGCCCCGGCCAATCGGGGTCGTGAGTCGATATGTCCTGGACATGGTGCGGGCGCAAGTCCGGGAACACGGACTGGTCGTCTGGTTCGATCCCGACCGGCACTACACTGAGTTGTGGCCCGAATTGGCCGGCGACACGACGGTGCTGCAGTATGAGGACAGCCTGTTCGACCTCCGCCGGCAGGCCGACCGATACCTCCAGAGTGAGACGGCACCGACGCTCGTGATCTACGTTCCCGCAGCCGCTGCCGCAATGCAGCACGGGCTGGTGGAGGCCACGGCCGCTGGTATCGTGCTGCAACCGGGCCAGCAACCCTGGCAGCGGAACACGCGGTTGTCGGTTGTGGGACGTGCTGCGCTGCGGCCCGTCCTCGGTGATCGCGCCACGGAGCGCCTCGAAGAGCAGATCGAATCCAAGCGGATGACCCTGGCCGAGCTCGATCGCTTGGCGCAGCAGCACGACGTGCCCGAGATTCTCCGACTGGTCTACGGCGCCGACTCCCTGGAGGCGGCCGCGCTGGCGTTTCTCACAGCGACCGACCGGGACGCCGAGTTGGTCGGTCGCGGTGCCATGGAAAGCCTCTGTACGCTCTTGGAAGACCAGTTCGGCCTTGCGGTGCCAGCACCCGGGGCCGCGGAGGATCTGCGATGCACGATGGCGCGCCACGTGCTGCTGCAGGACCTCGCGGCGTCCGTGCCGGCTACCGGGCTCCCCGATGCGCTGGCGGCCACGATGTGCCCGAACCAGCTGCACCGGGAGGCCTGCGTGCGTTTGGCCCACGCGTGGCGGCGCCGCCATGACCTCCAGCCGGCATACTTGGAACTGGCGACCATGGCTGAGACGCGGCTGCCCGTGCGCCTGGAGGAGATTCCCGCCGAGGCGCTGAGCGTCGGCGAGACGTTCCGCGGCGGGGAGCAACGCGTGCTGCTTTGGGCACAAGAGCGCCTTCTGACCGACGTGGCGCCGTTGGTCGTTGCGGAACTGGCCGAGCAGCGCATGAGCGGCTTCTGGGCGGCGGCGGAACCCGTGTGGGCGGCGCACTGGAGTTTGACCCTCGCGGCCGCCCGCATCCTGGCGATGAGCGCCTTGGTACGGGACCGGTTGCGCACCCGGCCGGACGCTGCCGCGATCACCGCCGCCTATACCGAAGGCCATGAGGCCTGGTGTCGCTTGGACGGGGAGCAGCGCCGCTTCCTTGACCTGGCCGCCAAGGTGACCGTCGGCACTGTGGCGGAGGATGAAACGCAGGAGCAACTGATCGCCCGGGTGCGACAGCGCTACCAGGAAGCCTGCCAGGAACTCGTCACTGCATTCAGCGCCGCACTGGTGGAGACCCGTTTCCGTATCCCAGATCTCCTTCCCCAACGCGATGTGTTCGCCACAGCGGTCGCGCCATCTCTACGCGAGGGCAAGACGGCGTACTTGCTAGTCGATGGACTGCGGTATGAACTGGCCGAGGAACTCAAAGCCCGAATGGGCACTCAGCACGACCTCCGGTTGCGCGCGGCGGCGGCAGCGCTGCCCACGGTGACGGAGGTGGGGATGGTCGCTGCCGGCCCCGGGTCGGCGGACGGGGCATCCCTCGAAGCGGGAGTGGCAGGGGGCCTGGCGGTACGCATGGATGGCGAGGTTCTCCGCACGCGCGAGGACCGGCTCCGGTGGCTGGCCACCCACGCACCAAATGGTCCCGAGGGGCAACCGGCCGGGGTTCAGTCCTTCCATCTGGGTGAGTTTCTGGAGAAGCGGCCGTCGGCCCGACAGAAGATCGCCGCAGCCGCCGACCTGCTGGTCCTCACGTATACGACGATCGACGAGGCGGGGGAGAACCTCGACCCCGTCGCGGCCCGCCAACTGATTCCGCAACTCCTCGACCGCCTGGTCCAAGGGATCCACACAGTAGCGGCATTGGGCTTCGCTCGGGTGATCGTCACTGCGGACCACGGGTTCCTGCTGGCGGAACCGCTTTCCACGGACACGCTGGTGGACCCACCCGGGGGAGAGACCTTCGTCCTGCGGCGCCGCGCCTGGGTTGGCCATGGTGGGGGATCTTCTCCGGCGTTCGTCCGGGTCTCTGCTGCCGACCTTGGGTGGAAAGGGGACCTGGAGTTCGCCTTCCCCCTCACCCTGGCGGGGTTCCGGGCGCCTGGGGGGGGCACGATATACCTGCACGGAGGCATCTCCCCTCACGAGGTCTTGGTGCCCATCCTGGACGTCACCGTGCGTGGCCCCGTATCGCGCGGCGGTGAGGCACGTTGGCGACTCGTCCTCGGCTCCAGCCGCATCACGACGCGCTTTGTCTCCGTTCAGGTCGCGGCGGAGGGCGCGAGCACCCTGCCCCTGGAGCCGACCGGGATACGCGTGGAGGTCCGCCAGGAGCAGCGCGTGCTTTCCCTGATGGTGTCGGCCAGTTACGGCTTCGACGAGCGGGGCGGCGTGGCCACGCTGCATCCAACAACCGTCGGCGCTGAGCACCCGCAGAGCATGGAGACCAATACGGTCACCCTGATGTTGCGGGACGATCCGACTGGTCCGACCGTGAGCATCCACCTCCTGGATGCGGCGACAGGACAAGAGTTGGCCCGCCTGCCCGATATTCCGGTGGCGATCGCCCTATGAGCGCCCACACCGACCTGGATGCCAAGGTGGCAGACATCTTCGCGGGTAAAGTCGTGCGCAAGGATTTGGTGCGCCGCGTCAAGGTGGGGGCAAACGTCCCGGCTTATGTGCTGGAGTATCTGCTGGGCAAGTACTGCGCCACCGATGACCCCGTTGCCCTGGAGGGCGGCCTGCGCCTGGTGAACCTCATCCTCGCGGAGAACTTCGTCCACCCCGATGAGGCGAACAAAGCCCAGTCGCGCGTGCGCGAGCGGGGTCGGCACGGGTTGATCGACAAGATTAAGGTGCGCTATCTCGCCGAGGATGACAAGTACTGGGCGGAGCTCGTCCACTTCGGCCATCGGTACGTGCATATCCCGGAAAAGTACATCCGGGACTATGACCGGCTCCTGGTCGGCGGCATCTGGGCGCAGATCGAGATCCAGCACCTATTCGATGAGGAGGCCAAGGGGACCCACCGGAGCCCGTTCTGGATCGAGAAGCTCCAGCCGATCCAAGTGGCCACCTTTGACTTCGCCGACTACTGCGATGGGCGCAGGAAGCTCGCCACCGACGAGTGGATGGACCTGCTGCTCAGAAGCATCGGGCTGGAGCCCAATCACTTCGATCGACGCCGCAAGCTGTTGCTGTTGTTGCGGCTGTTGCCGCTATGCGAGGCCAACTACAACCTGATCGAGCTGGGACCCCGCGGGACGGGCAAGTCGTACTCGTTCCAGGAGCTGTCGCCGTACGTCATCCTGCTCACCGGTCCGACGACCGTCGCGAACCTGTTCTACAACCTCGCCACCAACCGCATCGGCCTGGTAGGACTGTGGGACGCGGTTGCTTTCGACGAGGTCGCTGACCTGCAGAAGATGCCGCGTGAGGTTATCACTACGCTGAAGACCTACTGCGAGTCCGGGACGTTCGCCCGGGGCAAGGAGGCGCTGTCTGGCCACGCATCTGTGGCCCTGTTCGGAAACACCAACCAGCCCGTCGAGGTGATGGTGCGCTCCTCCCACCTCTTCATGCCGCTACCCGAGGTCATCCGGGAGGACATGGCCTTCCTAGATCGCCTGCACTGCTATCTTCCCGGGTGGGAGATTCCCAAGATGCGGACGGAGTTTTTCACGGACCACTACGGCTTCGTCGTCGACTACCTGGCAGAGGCCTTGCGGGAACTGCGGCGGAGGAACTACGCAGAGGTTCTGGACCGCCACTTCTCCCTCGGCGGCCACCTCAACGCCCGCGACGTTAAGGCGGTGCGCAAGACTGTCTCTGGCCTCGTCAAGCTCCTTTATCCAGACGGCGAGGTCGGGCGCGAGGAGCTTGCCGAAGTTCTGGAGATTGCCCTTGAGGGTCGTAGGCGCGTGAAGGAACAGCTCAAAAAGATGGGATCCTTCGAGTACCACCAGACGTCCTTTTCCTACCTGGACCAAGAAACGCAGACGGAGAGACACGTCGGCGTTCCGGAAGAAGGCGGACGCAACCTGATCGTCCAGGAGGCCTTGCCGCCCGGATCGGTTTACGGTGCATCGGTGGATGCGGAAGGGAAAGTGGGCCTCTTCCGGATCGAGGTGGGGACTACGGACGGCAGCGGGAAGCTGCACGTAAACGGTGCCCCGGAAAGGACCACCCGCGATTCGATCCAGCGGGCCTTTGCCTACATTGATGGACACAAGGCCCAGCTCGCCGTGGAGCGGGTGTTTGCCAGCACGGATTTCCACGTCCAGATCATAGACCTGTTGGCCAATCGCGTGCCGTGCGACGCGGGGATAGCCACGTTTCTAGCCTTGTACTCGGCCTTACGCAAGGGGTCGAGCCCCGCTGCGTCGATCTGCGTGGGAGACCTCACGGTTCAGGGCACCGTACGGACGGTGCCGGCACTCGGGGAGTTGCTGCGCATCGCCATGGACAACGGGGCACGGCGAGCGTTGCTACCGACAGAGAGCAAGAGAGCGTTGCTGGAAGTCGATGCCGACGTTATCGAGCATGTCGATCCGATCTTCTTTAGTGATCCGATTAGTGCGGCTGCAAAGGCCGTATCGACCGAGTGACCACGGCGAAGCCTGTCGTGGCAGTGCGGGGACACAGCAGCTACGCCTTCGCCGAGGCGATGGCCGATGAGACCTCGGCGAACCGGACCCTCGACACGTGCGCGCTTACGAGTTCTTCGGGGGTGTGCCAGAGATCACGTTCCAGACAACACTCTGGCAGCGGTGAGCCGCCCCGAGCGCTATGAGCCTGACGTGAACCCCCTCCACCAAGATTTATGCACCAAGCGCGAGATATCCTGCCGATGGGAATTCACCCTCCGCAACCGACAGTCTCAATCACAACGCCCTGCGGACAAAGAGTACAAAGCTGCAGACTTCGCCTATGACGATCATGAGCAGTGCGCCAGCAATCAAATGGAGGACCGGTGGCGCCATTAGGTCCGCAATCGCCAAACCAGCCACCGGCAGCAGCGGAACCGCGAGGACCAGCCGTGATGTGACCAGGTCGAGCAGAAGGCAACCCGCGACGATGGTGGCCACCAGGCCCCCGGTTGCCTCCCCTATGCCTATGAGCATCGTCACCAGGGAGAGTGTCGAACCGTACCAGAGCAGCGTAGCTACAAGGCCGAGCGACGTCCGCCCGAGAACCCCCAGGCCTGCGGCTCCATGACCTGTGAGTGCCAACCACACCGGTGCGGTTGCGACCGGCAGCAAGCCAGCCACTACTCCCACCACGGCGCGGGCCGCCCGCTGGGCAAACCAGGGACGGACTCGGTTTCCCCCGCGCAACAGAACGGATCGTCCCCAGGGCTCGGGGCCTAGTTCCAGTGGCGGGCCAATGGCCAGGAGATACGCAACCGGAAGGCCCAGCCACCACAACAGATCGATAATCCTGGCATGGGGTCCCGGACCGCCGAGTGCATGGAAGACAAGCGCGGCCGCAGCCCTGGGGCCCGATCCCGCGATGGCGAGCCCGGTACCGAGTTGAATAGAGCCGAAGGCCAGACAGTACAGACAAAGTAGCCAAGACCTGCGGCCTCGCCCAGGTCCGCTTGCTTTCCCACGCGGCAAGCCGCAGCCATGTCTTCATATCGCCATCCGGCCGGAACGCCACAGGCCAGCTACAGCGCAGAGCAGGACAAGAACGGTATCGAGTTCGAGGGAGCCAGAGATACCGAGCCATGCAGGCGCACCATGGTTGACCGGCGCATGGGCCAAGAGCAGGGATTGAAATGGCGGTAGGACAAGCCCCCACCCCGGCCCCGCCATCCAAATCGCATAGGCTCCGAGCCCAAGCGTCCCCAGAATGGCCCATGCGATCTCATCGCGCACAAAGAGCGTCAGGGTGACACCCAAGCACCCGAGGGTGACGGTCCCCGCCCGGGTGTCCCAGCGCCGGTGCCGGTGCCCGTTGCGGCTGTTCACCCGAGTCTCGGTCCGCTCGCCGTAGCCCGCCGCGCACAGCACATCGGCTTCGGCGTCCATGAGCAGCTCGGCCGCCATCTTCACCATCTCGGCGAGCAGGTCGTGTCCATCGTCGGACTCCAGGTACTTGCGCACGAGC
>JAJZXK010000110.1 GCA_021806565.1 Bacillota bacterium
GGCCAGTACAGCACCGCCGGCGATATGGCCCTGCTGGCCCGCCACATCTGGCTGACCTACCCGAAGTTCTACCAGTACACCGACCTTTCGAGCTTCACCTGGGCACACGTCACCGCCGTCAACTACAACTGGCTGATCGGCCACCACATGGACTCGGCGGTCAACGGCCTCAAGAGCGGCTTTGTCGGTCAGGGCTGGCACCTGGTCGCCACCGCCCACAAGGGTGGCCAGGAGGAGATCGCCGTCGTGATGGGCACGCCCACCGAGCAGGCCAGCGCCGTGGACGACCAGTCACTCTTGAACTGGGCCTTCGGCCACTTCCACGACGTGCCGCTGCGGCTGCAGGGCACGGTGCCGGCCAGCGCCCGGGTCTGGGAAGGCGCCGCGACCACGGTGCCGCTTGTGGTGCACGCGCCGAGCTGGCTCACCCTGCCGGGGGCGGCGACGGCTAAGGCGACGGCGCCCACCATTGGGGTCCGGCTGGCGGCGCCTCTGGTGGCGCCGCTGCGCCAGGGCCAGACGGTCGGTACGGTCACGGTGGTCGAAGCCGGGCGGACGGTGCTGCAGCTGCCGCTTACAGCCGCGCGCGCGGTGCCTCGCGGCATGGTGGTCCACGTGCTCTGGGATCGGCTGCGGCTTGCGCTGAAACACGCGTAGGCTGGGGTGACGCGAAGGCGGAGCGGCGCCGTCTCGGGGTGCTGGTGGCCGGGGCGCGAGGGCCCGCCGTGTGTTACGGAAGGTGCCGTCCCGCGACCTGCGCCCCGATGGCGACCTACCGTTCCAGGGGCGCTTCAGGGGCATAGACGGTAAAGATGGCGGTGGCCGCATGCCGCCACAACCCGACGGAGGGGAGACCGTGACCCTCCCAGCGCACCAGGGGAATGGCGCCGCGCGCCGCATTGGTACAGAAGGCCTCCGTGGCTCGATTCAAGTCGCATCGCTTGATGCGGGCCTCGCGTATCGGATGCCCGCGCAGGCTTGCGCGGGCGAGCAGTCGCGCTCGTGCGATACCTGGCAGGCAGCCGCTTTCCAGGGGCGGGGTGCGCAACTCGCCGTCCACCAAGACGAAGAGGTTGCTGATCGTCCCCTCGATGAGCGACCCTTCCGTGTCGCACCACAGGGCCTCGTCGCACGCGCACCGGGCGGCGTGGGCGGCGGCCGATCGGTGCCGGGAGCGGTCGGTTGTCTTGTGGGGGGCCGCCGGCGGCGGGCCGGGCGCGATGCAGATGCTCCAGGGCCGGACGGGGCCCAGGGGCCGGGCTTCCAGTTGCACGGTTCCGCGGGAGAGGGTCAGGCGCAGCGCGGCGGGTCCGCTGATCCCGGCGACGGCGGCCGCCGCGGCCAATGCCCCGGGACCCGGCAACTGCTCCGGCAGGGGGTGGCCGAGCGCGGCGGCGGAGGACAACAGTCGCGCGCGGTGCCATGGCCATAGCGGCGTCTGCCCATCGGTGACGCGCACAGTCTCGATGAGCCCTGAAGTCTTGCCCTCCTGCCCGTGGCCGCAGCCGGGGGATTGCGGATGATCGCTCACCAGGGTTTCCTGACCCGCTGCGGGGCCTGTCGGTGCGGACCACGGGAGGCATCGGCGAACCAGGCCTTCTCCGGTTCCCTTTTCATTCGCACCCGGGGCCGATCCGTCGCTGCGCAGTCGAGGCGGTGGCAGGGTGCAAGCCATGCCGCCGTGCGTGACGCGAGCGCCCTGGTGTACACGTACCGCGCGCAACCGGAGGTCCGCGCCCGTTTGCGCACCCGGTTTTCGGTCGGGTGGAGGTGGTACCTGTACACCTTGCGCTCCACGTGTCGCATTTTCACCACAGCCAGTGCAAAGAGATTGACGGATCGGCCCATCCCTCTGGCCGAAGCCGGGGGTTTTCGCTGCGTCTATTCGGTCACGCCAGGACCACCCCCAGGGCGCGCAGCACGCTCTGCGCCTTCAGGCGCGTCTCCAGATATTCGCGCGTGGGATCCGATTCGGCGGTGATGCCGCCGCCGGTACCGTACATACTGCCGACCGGTGTGGTGACCAGGGTTCGAATCGCGATATTCCACTCCATGTCGCCGCCGTCGTCACACCAGCCGATGGTGCCTGTATATACACCGCGGGCGTCGGTTTCCAGTCCGACAAGCAGGCTGACGGTGCGGCGTTTGGGGGCGCCGGTGACCGATCCCCCCGGCAGGAGGGCGGCGAGCAGCGTCCCGGCCGGTCCCGGGACGTCCGCTTCCACCGTGGCCACCAGATGGCAGAGGCCGGGATGGCGCTCGACGGAGAAGAGTTCGCGCACCCGCACGCTGCCGGTCGACGCCACCCGCCCCAAGTCGTTGCGCTCCAGGTCGACGATCATCGTCAACTCCGCGCGTTCTTTGGGATCGACCGCCAGTGCGGCCGCATCCTCCACGCTGTGGCCGCGGGTCCCCTTGATGGGGCGGGTGCACGCCCGCACGCCGCGGCGGCGTACGAGCAGTTCCGGCGAGGCGCACAGCACCCAACAGGGGCCGTCGTGGATCAGCGTCCCGTACGGCGCGCGTTGTTGGGCGCGTAAGGCGGCATAGGCACCCGCCGGATCCGCCAGCCGCTCCAGCTTCAGCCGGTAGGTGAGGTTGGCGACGAAGGAGTCGCCGGCACGGATCCACCGCTGGACTTCCCGTACCTGGGCCGCATGGATGGCCGGGGACGGCCCGGCGTACAGCACCCGGGGGGCGGGGGCGGGGCGGGCGGGAAGTGGCGGGGCATGGTGGCGGGCGCGTTCAAGGCGCGACCGCCAAGTTCCGGCCGACTGCGCCCCCGCACGGCCGCGTCCCACGGCCCAGGCGCGGCCGCGCCCGTGGTCGATCACCAGCGCGGAAGGGTAATGGGCGAGCATCGCGACCGGATGCGGTGGGCGTCGCGCGGGCTCAAGACCGAGCAGGGGCAGCGTCGCCTCGTAGGACAGGTAGCCCGCCCAGCCGCCAGCGAAGCCCCACGGCCCCCCGGCCGCCGCCCCCCCCTCTGCCCGCAGGGCTTCCCAGATGCCGTCCGGTTCCCGCAGCAGTTGGTCGGGATCGACCAGGAGCAGGGAATGGCCGCCCCGGCCGCCGCGATCGAACCAGCAGCCGTGTGCGCTGGAGCGCAGCACGTGCAGGCACACATCCGGCGGGGGGGCCGGACCGGCGTCGAGGACGGTGGTGTCCCCAGTGCGTGTGGTGGCCATATGGAATGGATTCGTCTTCCTCTGCCGGTTTCCCCGCCTCGACCGTCTTTCCCGCGGACGAAACGGAGGATTGCGGCACGCTTCTGTGGTCCTCCACCGGGCGGCGCGTCCGGGAGGCCCGCGGCGACGCGCCCGCGCTTGGGGCGGAGCCGCACGGATCAACGCGATCGGGTCAGGCTGGCGCCCTGCGGGGGGCTGGCAGGGCGGCTTCCAACGCGGCCGCGGCGGCCAGAAGGGCGGCATCCAGCCACGGGGCCGCCGCCAGTTGCACCGCCAACGGCAGCCCGTCCGTTGTAGAGCCACAGGGCAGGGTGACGGCGGGCCAGCCGACGACGTTGAACGGGGCGCAGAAGCGCAGCAGGCTGAGTGCCTCTCCCGGATCGGCGCCGATCGGCGGAGCCGGCCGCGGGCAGGTGGGGCTGGCGACCAGGTGGACTCCGTTCGGCCCGGTCAGCACCTGTGCCCAGCGCTCGCACCAGTATTGACGCAGCCGCTGGGCCCTGAGGTAGGTGGTGGCGGCGACGAAACGGCCGGACTGCAGCCGCGGCCGTATCAGCTGCCCGAACGACATGGGTCGGTCGCGCAGATCGGCTTCGTGGTAAGCGGCGGACTCGGGTAGCGCGATCCCGCGGTTGATCGCGGTGATCAGATCCGCCGAGCCGAGGTCGACGGGGACAACCTCCGCTCCGAGGTGTTCGCACGCGGCAAGGGCGCGTCGGAATGCGTCCCGCACCTCCGGGGTGGTGGGCAGACCGCCGGTCGCGGCGGCGTCCGCGCCGGCTTCATCCAGCCAGCGCGTGGGCACTCCGACACGAAGGCCGGTCAGTCCGCCTGGGCGTGGCCGGCCGAGGTCTTCTGGCGGAGGAAGCGGTGGTACGGCCGGATCCCACAGGGCTGCCAGCATCAGCGCCGCGTCACGGACGCTGGCGGCGATGGGGCCGATGTGGTCGAGCGTCCAGGCAAGGGGGAAGACCCCTTGGCAACCGACGGCGCCGTAGGTGGGCTTGAACCCGATGACCCCGCAGCAGGCGGCCGGGATGCGGATGGAGCCGCCGGTGTCGCTGCCGAGCGCGCCGGCGCAAAGACCGGCGGCGACCGCCGCCGCGCTGCCGCCGCTGGACCCGCCTGTGACGCGCTGGGGCTGGTGGGGGTTGCGCATGGGACCGTAAGTGTCGTTTTCGCCGGCCGACCCGGCGGCAAACTCCTGGGTGTTGGTCTTGCCCACACAGCACGCCCCCGCCGCCCGCAGCCTGGACCAGCACGCCGCATCGGCCGGCGGCACATGGTCGGCCCTCAGCGGGGATCCGCCGGTGGTGCGCAGGTCCGCCGTCTCGATGATGTCTTTCACGGCCAGGGCGGCGCCGCGTAGCGGGCCCTGACCGCAGCTGGCCTGGGGGTGGCCGGCGGGGCATAGGGTGATGAACGCGTTCAACGCTTGCGACCGCTCCGCAGCCGCGCGGTAGAGGAGCCATGGTGCCTCGGGCGCCGTGCTCCCGAGGGCGACGGCCGCGAGGTCGCGCTCCAGTGGGCCTACGCGCCCCCCGGCCGCGGTGCCGCACGTCTCCGGCCAGGCGCGCGCCGGGTGGTGGATGAATGCTTGTCCCGGGTCGAAGCGGCTCGCCGGTTCGGCGGCGGCCGGATCTTCCGACTCAAGGCGTGCCAATACGGGGCCCAGTGCCGCCGCGGCCCCGTCCAGATCCGCCGGTGTGGGAGCGGTCGTCCCTGGGAGAAAGGGTGCGCAGGCATCGAGCGCGGCGGTAACATCGGCTGTATTCATGGCGGCGGTCGCCTCCTCACTCTTTCAAGCCGCCGATGGACCCAGGCGTCTGTCGTGGCCGGCGGCGCTTCCGGCCAGGACGCCAGTTCTGCCAGGAGGCGGCGCAGTCCGGCCGCGTCCGGTACGGTGAGCGCCGTGTGCGGCGAACGCGCGGATCGTGTCCCCCGGAGCCAAGTGGGACCGCAGGTGTAATGCGCAGGCGAGGCCGCCCGCGCCGCCGCCGAGGATCGCGATTTGGGCCATGTCCGCGCGTCCGCCCGGCGAAGGCCGCAGGGGACGCCACCCTCCCTTCATTTCGACCTGGCGTCGAGGGGCTCAGACCTGCCTGGCGGCCCGCGGCCGGCCCAGGCCGACGGCCGACTTCACATCGGGGAGACCCTGGGCGCTGAGCCAGGCCTGCAGCTCGTCGCGGATGCGCAGGGGGGCCCATGGATCCCGGAAGATCGCCGTCCCCACCTGGACCGCCTGGGCTCCGGCCAAAAAAAAGGCTGCGGCGTCGGTGCCATGCTGAATGCCGCCGATTCCGATCACAGGGATGGGCACGGCCTGACTGACCTCCCACACCCATCGAAGGGCGATGGGCCGGATGGCCGGACCGGATAGCCCGCCGCTGTGGATGGCAAGGGTCGGCCGGCACGCGTGCAGGTCCATGTCCATGCCAAGAACCGTATTGATGAGTGAGAGGGCGTCCGCTCCCGACTCGGCGGCGGCGGCGGCAAAAGGCACCAGATCCGTGACGTTGGGGGAGAGCTTGACGATCAGAGGCAGGGGGGTGGCGCCACGTACCGCCGCGACGACTTCGGCCGTGGCGATCCGGTCCGTGCCGAACTGCAGCCCACCCTCTTTGACGTTGGGGCAGGAGATGTTCAACTCCATCCCGGCGATCCAGCCCGACGGTGCAGTGGAAACGCGGCGCGCCACCTCCGCATATTCCTCCAGCGTCCGCCCGACCACGTTGACGATCACCGTCGCGCCCTGGGTGTGTAGCCAGGGGAGGTCATACTCCAAGAAATGCTCCACGCCCGGATTCTGCAGGCCGATGGCGTTGAGCATGCCGCAGGGGGTTTCGGCCACCCGCGTTCCGGGGTTGCCGGACCACGGCGTCAGCGATGTACCCTTCACGCAGATGCCACCGAGTTCGCGCAACGGATAGAGGCGCCCAAGCTCACGGCCGTAGTTGCAGCAGCCGGAGGCGGCCCACACCGGGTTGGCGCAGCGGATGCCCGCCACCTCCACGGCCAGCGTGGCACCGGCGGTTCTGGCCGACAAGGGACCACCCCCTCGCAAGACGGTAGCGGTTCATCCGGGGGCGTGCAAGCACGGGGCCATCAGACGGGTTCAGTGTGGATGCGGTCGGCCGGATCGCCTGGGGCCTGGGGGAGAGCGGCCAACGCATCCAGCAGTGCGACGGCGAAGCTCCCGGGGCCAGGGGTGGCCCGGGCGGCCACCTCCGCCGCAGCACCAAACAGGGCGAGGGCCGAGGCGCAGGCCTCCAGCGGGGGATCGACGGCACAGCAGGCCGCGATCAACGCCCCGGCAAGGCACCCCATGCCGGTGACGTCTGCCTGCCTCGGGTGGCCGGCATGGACGCTGAGCGTCCTGTGTCCGTCGGAGATGTAGTCGACGGGACCCGTCGCCACCACCACGCCGCCGACGCGCACTGCCAGTCGGCGCACCAGCGAGGGGACGCTCGTGACCGCCTCGGCCTCGATGCCGCCGGCGCCGGAGCCGTCGGCCAGGTAGCGGATTTCGGAGGCGTTGCCTTTGATCAGCGTGACGCCGTCGGTGATCAACTCTTGCGCCAGTCCGGCGCGAAGCGAGGACATACCGACACCGACCGGATCCAGGACGATCGGATGCCCGGCAGCGCGTGCGGCGACGGCGGCGACCCGCATTCCCGGAATCCAGGCCGGATCGGGTGTTCCGAGGTTGAGCAGCAGGGCGTGCGTGCGCCGCGTGAGTTCCGCGGCCTCCGCCGGATCACCCGACAGCACGGGGGATGCGGCGCCGATGGCGAGCAGGCCGTTGGCCGTCAGACCCATGGCGACGAGGTTGGTGATGGCGTGCACGCTTGGTCGCCGCTGGCGGAGGCGGCGCAGGGTCACCAGGGGATCGGGTCGGGAGCTTGGCGTCCCGCCGTCGAGGGATTCGTGGTGTTCGCTCACAAACGCGCCGCGAGGAGACCGTCGACTTTAGGTTGAGGCCCGAGAGGAATCGCGACTCCCTCCCTTCCCTGGGTCCGAACACGCTGCTTGTGGCAGTAAATGGGCATGGACCCGGCGCTGCGGCTGCGCACAAAGGCGGATGCGGGGGCTGACACGGCGTTGCGCCAGACCATCGCGCCGTACACCGCGTCCTTCAAGTGTGTTTGCGGTGTGGGCTGGGAAATGACGCGCCTCAACGGCGTCGAACTCCACCACCAGATCTGAGCTGCACGGCGGGCGGCGGCGGCGTTGCCTGCTCCATTGGTCTGCAGTGCTCGCGCGAAGGCCGCCGAAGCCGTCGCGTGCCGCGGACCACGGGCACGCAAGGATCGGAAGGTGTCCTGCCGCCATGCCCGCCGGGCCGCCTGAAGGCGAAAGGCACACGGCTGGCCGGGCGGCGCCTGTGTAAGGCGTCTGGCCGCCAGGAACGCTTCCGACGGGAGTGCGACCACGTCCGCCAAACGCGTCTGGCCCAGTCTGTAGAGCCCGACGCCACGCTGGCATTCGAGGGCCGGACAGGCATCCAAACCCGCATGAAGGGACGCAGGCGGCAACGCCGTCGTCTGCACCCGTGGTCCTTCTCCCGCCTGCTCGACTTCGCGCGCCACAAGGTGGGCGCGGCGGTCGTCGCGGTGGAGCCCCGCCACACCGGCCACAAGTGCTGCTGGGGACAGCGGGAGAAGGCCAAGCGTCGCAGTCCGGGCGACTTCCTCTGCGGACAATGCGGCCACTCCCTTAACGCGGATCTGATCTGAATGCGGCCAGGAGCACTGGGAGTCAGCCCCCCTGCACGTCTCGCTATCCGTGGGTCTGGCGGGTCGGCCGCCGTCAACCGGCCTATCGCAGCGCGGTCCTGTAGGTGCACGCCGTCGAGTTTAGTCGGTGGTTGTTGCCGATTGCGCCGGGGCCGCGTTCGCGGCCATCAGGCGGACGACGTTGGCAGCGAACACCGGGCCGTCCACACAGGCCTTGAGGTATCCGTCGTCCGCGGCCTTGGGCACGCTGCAGCCGGCGCAGACCCCGAACCCGCAGGCCATGGGGCGCTCCATGCTCAACCAGCAGGGCGTGCCGGCGTGGAGGCAGGCGGACTGGATGGCGGCCAGCATCGGTTCTGGGCCGCAGGCCCACACCTCTGCGGTGTGGCGCAGCCGCTGCTCGAGGCCGTCGGTCACGCGGCCGCGGCGTCCTGCGCCGCCGTCTTCCGTCAGGACATGCACCGGAACGCCGGTTGCCTGCACTTGCGCTATGCCCGCCAGGTCGCCCGCGTGCCGGGCTCCGAGGACGGCCGTCACGGATCGGCCCGCGGCCGCGGCCCACGCGCCCGCGCAGGCCAGGGGCGGGATGCCCAGGCCGCCTCCGATCAGCAGCAGGGCTCCACCCTGCAGCGAGGGATCGGGGAACGAGCGACCCAGTGGACCGAGCACGTCCAGCCGCTGGCCCACCACCGCTGCGCTCAAGAGGGCCGTACCGCGCCCAACGACCCGGTAGATCACGCGGATGCGGTCAGCGGCTGGTTCGATGGTGCACAGCGATAACGGACGGCGCAGTAGCGGGTCGTCGATCGGCGCACCCGCGGTACCGGTGGGGACCGCGATCTGCACGAACTGTCCGGGCAGAGCACGGGCTGCGACCTGTGGGGACTGGAGTGTCAATACGTACCAATCGCGACCGCCGGCCGTGTGGGCCAAGACCGGGGCCGTCTCGCGCACCCACTGACTGGTGACCTGCTTGGAGTTCTGGTCCGTCTGCGCGGCCATCGCCTCCCAGTGGAGTGTCGAGCCCTGGCCCGATCACGACGCAAGACCAGGGTCTGGCGCCGGGGCTCGTGACGCTGACACGGGCACCCGGTGCCGGTCAAGATCGCCTTCGGCGGCTCGCCAGACAGGCCTTATCGGGCCACCGTTGATGGGCGATCTCTGTTGCTCGCGGCACTGCATATCCCGGCGGGGCGGGTTGCGGCGGTGGTCGTCGATCTCGTACCCGCTTCGCCGCTGGGTAACCTGGCCGCCCAAGTGTCCGGGCGCCAAAGAACGCGTCCAGATTATACCTCAGAGCGCGGCGCCATCTCTCAGCGCGCCACGGATGGCTTGTGGCCCCGGGGGGTCGGACTGACGGCGACCGGACGGCTTCTTGACAGGAAAATACAGGCATAATATCCTAAAGACGGAATACAGGTCCGGGCTGGGGGTGGCTGCCGTGGGGCGCGATGGGGAGTTGAGTTGGCGCGTGGGATGGCTTCTGGATGCCGAAGCGCAGTTGCGGCGGATCCGCGATGCCCTGCCGGTGTCGCCGGCGCACGACCTGCGCCTGCTGCGGGGAATGGCGCGAGAACTGCGAGACGCGCGCCGCCGCATCCGGGGGCAGGTCACCCTGGAAGCCGATCTGGAGTTCCTTGGCCGATTGGCCTCCGTCGGGCCGCGCTGGGCGATGGCCGTCGCCAGGTGGCTGCGCGGCGAGCCGGGCGGAGTGCGACGACCTCTGCGGCGTGAGCAGCGAACCGTGATTGCGCTGGCGATGCAGGCTGAACTCGGATTGGCGGAGGCGCGGAGCACAACCGCTGGCGCCATGCCCACCCCTCGGGCTTCGGCGAGCGGAACTCCGGATCTGGTCGCAGCGTGGGGATGTGGGCGGCAGCGCGCCGACGGCTCCGGGGCGGTTGCGCTTGGCCGGGCACGGGACCTCGGATTTGCCCTCCAGCGCCTGGGGCTCGCGCGCCGGCTTGGGCTGGCGGCTGGATCGGAACTGATCCCGGTTCTTACCGGCATGCGTCGCGGGGGCGGCTACGTTTGGCTGCACGTTCATGGGCCGGGTGAGGGATGGCGTCGGTTCTTGGCGTTCTGCGGGGTGCGGCTGGTGGCTTGGGGGGGATCCGCAGGATGCCTGACCGCCGGAGTGTGAGGCCGGTCGACCTTCTGGCCCTTGGCGCCGATCCGGTCTGGCGGCTCTGGGCGCCGGTGGTTCGGGCGGTGGGCGGCCGACTGTGGCCGGCATTCCCGTGGGTGGAGGCGCCGGAAGCCCGCGTCGGAGCCGTACTGGTGTCTCCCTGGGACGTGCCGGCGCCGCACTGCGTGCGCTTGGCCCGTGCCTGGACGGACCGGCGACTACTCCGTGCCGATGTTTGGTTGGTGGGATCCGCCGCGGGGCCGGCTCTCTGCAGTCAGGTCCTCCGCGCCGGTGGTGCCGGTTGCCTGGCTCACCCACCGGCCTGTTGCGCCATACGGAGGGTCGTCGCCCTGGCCGCATGGGAGCCTTCATCGGCTGTCGGCGTTTGGACTGAACCGCGGTGGGTGCCGGACGTGACGACTTCGGGATAGGGGGACAACCACGACTTGGAGGGCGCGCAGCGATGGTCGCCGGGTGTGGGGTGGAAGGGCCGGTCGGGCGGATGGTTGTTCCTGTTGGTCGCTGTTGGCTGCGGCCTCGTCGCCGCCTTTCTGGCGGTGCGCGCGGTGGAGGCGGCCCGCCACGAGGTTCCCGCCGTCGTAGCGCGGCGCGTGGTGCCGCCGCTGACCCGGGTCACGGCGGACGACGTCGCGCTGGCTCGCGTGCCGGATGCCGCGCTTCCGGTGCAGGCGATACGCACGGCTCAGGCGGTGGTGGGGCACTTCACGCGGATGGGCCTCGTCCCCGGCGAGATCGTCTCCGCCGCCGCGATGAACGGTGCGCCGACTGGGACGTCGGCGTTGGATGTTCGTCTGGCCGAGGCGGCGCACGCGCGGTGCCCCGGGCAGAAGCGGCAGGGATGCCACTGGCCGGTTGCCATGGTGCTGGGAGTGGGCGTCAACCAAGGGGAGGCGCTGGTACGCGGCGGAGACCGCATTGACATCGTCGCCAGCTATCGCATCCGTACCGGTACCGTCGCCCAGACGCTCGTCCGGGATGCGCTGGTCTTGCAACGACAGCCGGCGGGACAGGGGGCAGGAGCCGGCGCCCCTGGGGCGGCACCGCATCTCGTGGTCGAACTGTCGCGTTCGCAGTCACTGCGGGTGGCCCTGGCCGAGGCCCTCGGCCATATTGCGGTGGTCCTGCGGCCGGCGGGCACGAATCCGCGTGGCGGGCGTGTCCGTCCGGTCCTCACGCCAGCCGGCTTGAGTGGCGGCGCCGTGGAGTCTGGCCTGCCGGCGTCTCCGGGCGCCCTGCCGTGAGGCGGTTTGGCCGTGGCGCTTCGGCGGGTACGCCGGCCGGCGCAGTGCGCCCAGGACGGCAGGCTCGGGCGGCCACTGTTCTGGAGAGAGGAGCGGAACGCGGGCATTGACTGTTGGCCAGTAATATCCAACAGGCAAGAGGCACTGCGCGACCTGGACCGGGCCTTGGGAAACTTCTGGCGCGGCCGCAAGGAAGGCCGCTGGGTCGGCTTTCCCCGCTTCCGCTGCAAGCACGGGCGCCGGGATTCGTTCCGAGTGACCGGAAGCATCCACGTCCACGTCCACGTCCACGTCCACGTCCACGTCCATCCCCGGTCGGGGTCGCTACCCCGGATCGGCTGCGTACGGATCAAGGAAGCCACCACGCAGTTCCGGGG
>JAJZXK010000111.1 GCA_021806565.1 Bacillota bacterium
GGTGGGCCAGCAGACCACATCGCGGCGATCAACATCGGTCGCCGGGGCGCCGTCATGCGTCCGCACGCCACGCCCGCGCAAGCGGGGTGATTGGCAAGCCCCCGGCTTTAGCCGTGGGGTCATGACCCCTTCCCCGCCACGTGCTCCGCGAAGTACCGCCCCCAGTGCGGCCGCGTGCCGTCCGCGTCCGTGAAGCCGTACTCCTCCGCCAGATCGCCCGTGGTCAGCGCCCGCCCCGCCTTGTCCGCCACGCGCGGATCCGCCGCCAGCGCCGCCACGGCCCGCCCGATGTAGAAGGGCGTCTCCGAGGCCAGGAAGTGCGGGTCGCGCCGCCCGCCCTCGCGCCAGTTCGCCTCCGTCACGCCGAAATGATCGAGCATCGCCTCGGAGCGCAGGAACCCTGGCGTCAGCGCCAACGCCGTCACGCCGCTTCTCCGTCCGCGCAGGTCGGCCGCCATCGCCTCGGCGAGGTGGATCGCCGACACCTTGGCGAGGCTGTAGAACAGGTTGCCGCGGTACCCGTAGTCGGCACCGTCGGTCACCTCGACGACCAGCCCGCGCCCGCGCGCAACCATCAGCGGCACGCCCCAGCGGCTGGTGATGATGTGCGAGTGCACCGCCTGCCGCTGCATCTGCAGGCCACGTTCCACGGACAGATCCCAGAACGGCACACCCCACTCGGTGAGCGGATCGCCGCCCCAGATGTCGTTGATCAGCACGTCGAGGCGGCCATCTTGCTCGCGCCGCACGCGCTCGAACAGCCCGCGCACCTCTGCCTCCACCGTGTGGTCGACCCGCACGGCGATACCCTCACCGCCGCGGGCCGTCGCCATCTCCGCGGTTTCTTCGATCGTCTCCGGGCGCCGCAGCGGAGCATCAGCACCCGACACGGCCCCTGCCGCTGGGCGGCTCACCGCCGCCGCCGGTCGCACCCGCGTGCTCCGCCCCGTCACGTACACGGTGGCGCCGGCTTCGGCGAGGCTGACGGCGATGCCGCGCCCCGCGCCGCGCGTGCCACCGGCAACCACCGCGACCTGCCCCTGCAGCGGCTTGCGCTCCATCCTGCACCCCCCTCCGGCACACTACTACGCCACCGGCAAAGTCGCCACGAGAGGACAGCGCTGGAGGATTTGCGTATGGCCGGCGGCGGAAACGGCACAGGTGCTACGCCGAGCGCGCGGCACGGCCGGACGAACCGAGCATGGACGCCATGGCGGTGCGTCGGGACTGGCGGCCAGCCTTGGTCGTCCGCCTGCCGCGGCGGGACGAGGACGCACCATGGCGGGCGCGAAGGGATGCGTGCGCAGCACGTGGGCGCCTGCGGCCGTCGACCGTGAGCCGGCCCACCTGCGTTCTTCGGCGAACGGGACACCCAGACGGCCGGAACCAGGTCAGGGATCCACCTCCAACTGGCCCGCCGGACCGGCCACGATGGCCCCGATGTCTACGGCGTCCACACCCCGAGCCGCCAGCGTGGCCCCCAGAACCTCGGCGCGGTCGGCCGCGACGGCGATCAGCAGCCCACCGGATGTCTGCGCGTCGCACAGCAGGGTGCGCGCCTCCGCAGGCAGGCCGTCGCCCCACCTCACCTGATCCTGCAGGAAGCGCAGGTTGTTGCGCGTTCCCTGTGAAACGGCACCGGCCTGCACCCAGGCGGCGGCACCGGCCAGCACGGGCACACGACCCCATGCGACACGCGCGGCCACCTGGCTGTGGTCCGCGATCTCGCGCAGGTGCCCCAGGAGACCGAATCCCGTGACGTCGGTGCAGGCATGCACCCCCACCGCCTGCATCGCCTCGGCCGCCTCGCGGTTGAGCTGCCGCATGACGGCTCCGACGGCGTCTGCGACCGGCGGGTCGGCAACGCCCTGGGTCAGCGCGGTCGTGAGCACCCCGACGCCCAGCGGCTTGGTCAGGATCAGCCGGTCCCCCGGGCGGGCTCCGGACTTGCGCACCACCCGCTCCGGGTGAACCACCCCGGTGACGGCCATCCCATACTTGGGACTCGCGTCGTCCAGAGAATGGCCCCCGATGACCGCCGCCCCGGCCTCGGCCGCTTTGGCCGCCCCCCCGGCCAGGATCTCGGCCAGGGCGCGGGTGGGCAACAGGCGCGCCGGATAGGCGACGATGTTCAGGGCGAAAAGCGGCACCGCTCCCATGGCGTAGATGTCCCCGAGCGCGTTGGCCGCCGCGACCTCTCCAAAGGCCGTCGGGTCATCCAGCACCGGGGTGATCAGATCGACCGTCTGCACGATCGCCAGATCCTCCCGCAGGCGGACGACGGCGGCATCCTCGCCGATGCCCGCCAGTACGTGGGCCGGCGTGGAGCCAGAAAGCGTCTTCAGGACCTGCACCAGATCCTGCGGGCCCATCTTGCAGGCTCAACCCGCCCCGGGCGAATAGGCCGTCAACCGCAACAGGCTGGGTGGCACCCGGATCCCTCCTCATGCGCCGAGCATACCGCGGCGGGTGTATGATCGGCATGCAATCGCACGTGGTTCTCATGCGCCCAGCGCATATCCGAGACGAAGGGAGGACGTCTGACTGTGGAAGCGGAGGGCCCCGAGCTGGATGTCGCCATGCTGCGCGCGTTCTACCAGGTGGCGCGGCTGGGGAGCTTCTCCCGGGCGGCTGACATGCTCCACCGCAGCCAGCCGGCCGTCTCGCGCCAGGTGCAGGCCCTGGAGGCGGCGATGAACCTCTCGCTTCTGGCCACGCGCCGACCGCAGGTCACGCTCAACGATGCCGGCCGGGTGCTGTACGCATACGCCGAACGCATCCTGCGGCTGTGCGGGGACGCCGTGCAGGCGATGGACGAACTGCGGACGCTGGAGCACGGCCGGGTCGTCCTGGCCGCGAGCACCACCCCTGGAGGCTACCTGCTGCCCGCGATGCTGGCGCGGTTCGCGCGGCTTCACCCGGGGATCGAAGTCGGCCTCGCGGTGGCGCCGAGTGCAGATGTCGCCCGCCGCGTCGGCACGGGCGAGGCCGATCTGGGCGTGCTGTCGGCGGGCGTCGCCGGAGCCGACTTCTTTCTGCAGCCCTTCGTGCGGGACGACCTGATCCTGGTCGCGGCGCCGGGCCATCCCCTGGCGGGTCGGCGGGCCGAACCGTCGGATCTGGCCACCCAGACGCTGCTGCTGCGCGAGGAGGGCTCCGGCAGCCGCGAGGCGGTGGAAACCTACCTGGCCCAGCACGGCCTCGCCTTTGCGCGCCGACTGAGTGTGGGCTGCTCCGAGGGTATCAAGCGCGCCGTCGCCGCCGATCTGGGGCTGGCCTTTCTCTCCCGCGCCGTGGTGGACCAGGAAGCCCGCCGAGGCGACCTGGCGGTCGTCGCCGGCTGGCAGGTGGACCGCACCCTGCACCTGGCCGTGCCGCGGGAGGCGCGCATCTCCCCCGCCGTCACCGCACTGCGCGCCTTCCTCCAGCAGACCGCCGCCTCCCTCTCCGATGCGTCCAGCGTATGATCAAGGCCACCTTTCTGCATTGGACGCCTGATCCCATCCGTCCGTAGCATCAGGGCACCGGCGCGACCTCGCGGCGGGTACCTCGGGACGGAGGGGATCGGCGTGCGTGTGGGGATCGTCCTGGAGAGCGCAGATCCGCAGACGGCGTGGAACGCCTTTCGCAGCGGCGTGAAGGCCCTCGAAGGCGGACACACCGTCGGCGCCTTCCTGCTGGGCGCGGCGGTCGAGTGCCCGGGCCTGCACGAAGCACCCCACGACGCGGCGGCACAGATGACCGACTTTGCGGACCACGGCGGCACGCTGCTCACCTGTGGCACCTGCCTGCGGTCCAGGCACCTTGAGGGCGCTGAACGCTGTCCGGTCTCCACATGCGGGACCTGGTCGACCTGGCCGTATGGGCCGAGCGGCTGCTGACCTTCTGAGCCGGGAGGTGGCGAGAATGATCGCCTCTTGCATCCCCCGCCGCCTGGCCCCTTCCCCCGCCCCTTGGGCGGAGCTCGGCCGGGAAGCGACACCCGTGGCCCCGCTGGACGAGGCATGGGTGCGGCGTTGGCTGGTACGGCAGTGCGCGGGGGCGGATCCGGTCCTGGACATCGGCTGCGGCTCTGGCGACTTGGCGGCGGCGCTGGCACGCCGCGGCCATCGGGTCACGGGCATTGACCAGGACGGCGCGCAGTTGGCCCAGGCCCGGCAGCGGCACGCAGCGCTGGAGGTGCAGTGGTTGCGCGATGACGCCGAGCGCCTCGCGCATCTGCCGCGGGCGACGTTCGCGGCGGCCACCCTGGTCTTTGTGCTGCACCACCTGCGGCGGCCGCCATCCGGGTTGGCCGCGGCCTGGCGCGCATTGGCCCCGGGCGGCCGCTTGCTGGTCGCCGAGATGCTCCCCAAGGGGCCGAACGCGAACGACGCCTGTCACCAGATCCAGCTGAAACAGTGGCTCGCCTGGCTCGGCGCCCTGCGGCCGGCGGGGATGCGGCTCACGGCGCCGCCATCCCAGGAGTGGGTCTTGGCGCGGCTTTCCAAGCGTGCCTGAGGGGGGCGGTCGGGGTGGCGGCCCGGACGGTCGCGGTTCTCGCAGGCGGCATCGGCGGGATGGTCGCGGCGCGGGTCCTGAAGCGTGAACTGGAACCGCAGGACCGGGCGGTCCTCGTGGATCGCGACGCACAATACACCTTCGCACCCTCGCTGCTGTGGGTGCTGTGACGGGGGAGCGCACCGCCGGCCAGGGGCGCCGGGATCTGGCCGTCCTTGGCCGCCGGGGCATCGAGGTGCGGCAGGCAGTCGTGGACGCGATCGACCCGGAGACACGGAGGGTGGCGCTGGCCGACGGCGAGACGATCGCGGCCGACGCCATCGTGGTGGCCCTGGGGGCGGAGTTGGCGCCTGAACGCGTCCCCGGCCTGGAGAGGACCGGCGGCCTCTTCTACTACACGCTGTCCGGGGCGGAGCGGCTGCGCGATCAGCCGGCGGTGGTGGGACGCGGGCGGGTCGCCGTCGTGGTCGCGGACGTGCCCTTCAAGTGCCCTGCCGCCCCCTACGAGGCGGCGATGCCCATCGACCACGCCCTGCGCCGCCGCAGGGTGCGGGACCGGGTGGACGTGGCGGTATATGCGGCGGAGCCGGGCCCGATGGGCGTGGCCGGCCCGGAGGTTTCCCGCGGCGTCGTAGCCCTGCTGGATCCACGCGGCATCGACTACCACCCGGGCGTCAAGCTCGCGGCGGTGGGCGATTCCGGACACGAGATCCGATTCGCCGGCGGCGCGAAGGCGCACTGCGACGTGCTGGCTGTCGTGGCCCCCACACCAGGCGCCGCGGGTGGTGCGTGAAAGTGCGCTGGCCGGGCCGGGCGGCTGGATCCCGGTGGACGCCTCGACGTGCGAGCGCTTTCCCGGGGCCTTCGCCGTCGGCGACGTCACCACCATCCGCTCACCATAGGTAAGCCCCTGCCCTAAGCGGGGGTGTTCGCCCACGGGCAGGCGCAGGCGGTGGCCCACACCATCGCCGCGCGCCTGCGTGGCGGCGGGCGCCCCCACCACTTCGACGGGCGTGGCGAAGGCTTCATCGAAGCGGGCGGGGGCGCGGCCGGTTTCGCGCGCGGCAACTTCTACGCCACCCCCGCGCCACGTGATTTATGGCTTCGCTAACGCGCGCAGGCACGCCAGCAGAGCACGATGCCCCGCAAGGCGGGTGTGCGAGACCGTCCGAGGTTGGGTTCACGGACCCACGGGCGATCGTCTACGCCTTCTTCGCGGTGGCGGCCTAGAGCGCGGTCACCTGCTGCGCGATGCGGCCCAGGCCGAGCGTCACGTCGTACTTGCCGGCGACGATGGCCTGCTCACCGCTGTCGATGAGGCTCTGGGTCTGGGTCTCGTTGGTCGGAAAGATCGGCTCCCATTGCGCTCCGCCTCCAAGGTGCATGTCCCTCTCTCCGCCCTCGTGCTGGCTGCCGTGCCGGCTCCGCGGCCTGCCTCCCCAGCACTCCCGACTTCCCTGGAGACGCTGGCCGCTCCTCCGAGCCCCCGCCCGGGGAGGGGAGGCCTTCAAGGCCCCCCCCCGAGAGCGCCCTCCAGACCCCAGAATTCGAGTCTAAATCCTCACCCTGGCTTGTCTACACTCATCTTGACACAGAGGGCCGGGTCCGGGTGAGCCAACCTTGCAACATATCCATGGCACGGTGGTGCGGGAGCCCAAAGACCTCGCGCGGTCGCTCCTTGAGCAGGTAGCGGCTTGTTGGTCGTGGCGATCTGCGGACGGGCGACGCGCTGGGCGCCCGAGAGGTCTTGCGGGTTCTTCCACAGGACCCAGCGGGCGCCGTTGATGTGGATGGCGGTGGCCGGTATTCCAGACGTCACGGCGCAGTGGTCCACGTGAATCGAAGCGGGGACCACTGTGTGTATCGAAACGGGGAGCGCGGCCCATCGGTTCGGTCGGAAATCCAGTCGACGGGCACGCCCTATGAACCACTGAGCTGGCCCCCTCTGTCAAGACGCTGCTTGGCGCTGCCTGCAATGGAGGGGTGTCCCATATGCCGCCCACACTGGTGCAGCGCCCCCGCCCATGCTCACCGAGCTTCTCCGTGCAGCTACCCGGGCACGGTGCGCTGAGACGCCAGGCTATCCCGCGACCGCTTTCCAGACGTGGCCCGCAACGGTCGACCTACGGATGCACCCACGCCGCCGGGTGTCCACCCGCGGCCCAGTCCCTCATGACGTCCGTCAGGCGCAGTACTTGGCGGGGACGCGCCCACCCCTGCGCATTCTTGTTGAGTACCAGACCGGTCCCCAGGCAGAGCGCGGCGTGGACCATATGCCCGTCGTCGTCCTCCCAGATGACGACGTCACCCGCCCCAGTCCTACACGGGTCGAGCGCTCCCTCTTGGCGTGAGAACCCTCTGGCGCGTAGGTTCCGCAAGAAGGGATCACCCCAAAGCCACAGGGAAGCCATAGAGAGCCCTGCCTCCAGGGTGTCGGTTAGGCCGGCGAGGACGGTGGCGAAGCAGTTGGGTCCGCTATGGGTGGCGAAGGTGCCCGCCAGCCGCCGAACAGCCGGGCCGCATCCCTTCGCCTCAGCCTCGCGCCAGAACCCGGCCGACAGCGTCGACGAAAGGCACTCTGGATCCCCAGCACTGGCAATACTTCCCACGTAACGGGCGAGCCAAGCCCGGCGGGCCTCGCGGGGCATCGCCCGCCAGATATCGAATGTGAGGTCAATCATGGGTGTTCCGTCGGCGTCGAAGACCTCGGACTCCAGTCGCCGCAGGGCCTTTGGCGTCTGCCGCAGGATGTCGCAAGCGAATGACCAGTCGTAGAGTTGCCCTCGGCCTAAGCGCCACTGCTGCAGCCGGAGTGCCTGCCGATGCTCCAGACCGACCCTCCGCCACTCAGTTGGCGTCAGCAACGCGACCCAGCGCGCCTCCTCAGCGACAGCGTGGGTCCAGTACGAATCGCGAAAATCCAATGGCCACGCGCTCAGTTCGTCACGGTTGAGAACGAGCGTTCCAGGTGGCAGTAAGCTTGCGGTGGCGCCCGTCACGAAGAGGGGCTCCCGGTCAGACACGAGGATCCGCTCCCAGGCGAGCCAGGTGCCCTCCGGCACGCCGCATCCCATGAGGGTGCCGGCCATGACCCATCCGCTCCCCTCAGCCCGATCTGGTGGTCGATGGGTTCGATACCGCCAAGAGGCGACCTTTTCGCGGCAGGCCGCCGCAGGGTGGAGCGCTGCGACGCGCAAGGGCTCCAAGCCACGTACGGCGGTTCGATCAAGACGACCTTCGGCGGGTGCCCGCAGATTTGCGAAATGGAAATGTAACCCTTACACGGTACTTAGTGGAGCCAGGAATTGGTAGGAAATAGAAGACAACACCTCTCCCCTGGCCGGAACACCCGATACCCACCCGGCCAAGAAGCAGGGATGTGTTTGTCGAGTTTAGAGGTTGTCGCGACCCCCGGCAAGTCCGCCCGCGGTGCCCGCCGCGCCGGTTGCGGAGGCGAGCGCTGGGACCCGAGGGATTCCTGTGATCGGAAACGGCGACGGGAGATGGTGCTGGCGGAGGTGCACACGATTCTGCGTGAGAGCTGGGACGCGCTACTGCCGCTGATCTGTGACTCGGGCGCCGGCCTGGACGCCATAGAGGTCGCCACCCAGTCCTTGTTGCGCCAGGTGGGCGGATGCCTGGTCTCGGGTCTGCTGGGCGAGCGTGTGCTGACCGGTGAAGCAGCAGCACCCCTGTGGCCCCGTTGCCGGCACAAGATGGAACGCCAACTGCGCACCCGTACGTTCGAGGGGCTGTGTGGTCCCTCCAGCCTGGAGCGCAGTTGTTACCGCTGTCGGGACTGCCACCTGAATCCAACGCCGCTCGACGAGACGTTGGGCCTCGCTCAGGGGCAGCTCTCGCCCGCCCTGAGCCGGGTCGCCGCCTTGCACGCCGCCCCGGGCCTGACTTGCAGCTCGATCAACGAACCCCTGGGCACCATGCTCTCCTGCGACCAGATCTACTCGACCGCGGAGGCGCTGGCGACTGTGGACGAGGCGGACATGCGGGCCGCCCAGCAGGCGCCCCCCGAGGAGCCGGGCCCCTTACCGAGGGTGTCGACACCCGGGTGATCGGCGCCGACGGCACGACCAGCTTATCGACGACGGTTATCACGAGATCAAGGTGGGCGTCGTCGCGCCGCTGAGCGCGGCAAAGCAGAAGATCGACCCCAAGACCGGCCGGGGCATATCTGGGACCCTGCGCCAATCCTGATCGACAGGTCCGCGAGCGACATCCACGCCTGGGCAGAACCATTGTGCACCGCGTTGATGGAGCAAGGCCCGGCGCCGCTGCTCGCCGCCCTGGACACGCCGCACGCCCGCAGTCCCAGCAGGCACGGGAGGCCCTGCGCCAACCCCAGGCCTATTTCGCTGAACACGCCGCCGCCGGACGCATGGACTATCCCGCCTTGATGGCCAAAGGGTGGCCGATCGCCTCCGGGCTCGTCGAGGCAGCTTGCAAGTCCGTGGTCTGCCAGCGCACCAAGGGCTCCGGCATGCGCTGGCGCCGCCTCGGCGTTCAGGCGATCCTCAACCTCCGTCGCCGCTGGCTCGCCGCTGCACGCTGGTCCGAGTTCTTCGCCTCCTGCCCTTGCCGGCGGCATCCCCCCGTGTGCACCCTCAGAGTTGAAGGTCTTTCAGGAGGCGGACACCTGTGGTCCCGGCGAGATCGGCGCACTGCTGCGCCGTGAGGGCTTGTACTCCTCGCAGTTGACGGACTGGCGCCGGCAACGCGCTACGGGCCAGGCGGCCGGGCTGCGTCCCAAACAGCGGGGCCGTGCCGGGCAGGACCCCGCGAGTGCCCGTATCGCGCAATTGGAGCGCGAAGTCCGGCAGTTCACCGCCGAGTTGGAACGGGCCAAGCTGGTAATCGAGGTCCGGGGAAAAGTCTCCAGGCTCCCTGGGAATCCCGCTCAGGAGCCTCGGGCACTGACGGAGGCGGAGCGGGCGAGCGTCCTGCAGGTCCTGCATGAGGAATGCTTCATCGGCCAGTCGCCGGCGGAGGTCTACACCAAGCTGTTGGGCGAGGGGACCTACCTCTGCTCGCTGCGTACCATGTATCGGCTCTTGGCTGAACACGGCGAGGTGCGGGAGCGGCGCAACGTGCTCCGGCACCCCCACTACGAGAAGCCGGAACTCCTGGCCCGGCGGCCAAATGAACTATGGTCTTGGGACAGCACCAAGTTGCTGGGGCCTCAGAAGTGGACGTACTTCTACGTCTACGTGCTATTGGACGTGTATTCACTCTGCGTGGTCGACTGGTTGCTGGCTGAGCGCGAGCGCGAGAGCGCGACCCTCGCCGAGCGCCTGCTCGAGGATGCCTACGCCAAGCAGGGTCTCCGGCCCGGGCAGCTGACCGTGCACGCCGACCACGGCGCGCCCATGGTCTCCAAGCCGGTGGCTCATCTCCTGGCCGATCTCGGCGTGACCAAGACCCACAGCCGGCCGCATGTGAGCAACGACAACCCGTACTCCGAGGCACAGTTCAAGACCCTCAAGTACCAGCCGACCTTCCCGAAGCGCTTCGGCTGCCACGAAGACGCGCTGGCCTTCTGCCGCCGCTTCTTCCAGTGGCACAACAACGACCACTACCACACGGGGCTCGGCCTGCTGACCCCGGCCAGCGTGCATTACGGCACCGCGGAGGAGGTCCTGCGCGTGCGTCATCAGACGCTCCTGGCGGCGTACGACAAGCACCCGGAGCGGTTCCTCAACGGCCCTCCTCAGCGCCAGTCCCTTCCATCTGCAGTTTGGATCAACCCGCCTGCTCCAGCAAAGGAGGTGACCAGAGTCCAATTGCCCCGGCGACCTGTCTCAAACCCCTTGACGATGGTGTACCAGGGCAGTCCCGAGCCCGGGAGAGCCTGGCAAAGGCCGAAGCAATGCATTCCAGAACCCCCCGGCTTTAGCCGGGCGGAGGTTCAGCCACCGCCCTCCACCCGCACCGCAGCGGAGCCCAGGCTCGGGAGCACGCGGACCACCACTGCCGGCGGCGGATCTCCTGGCCAAGGGGATCGACCCCGTTGGTCGGGCGCAGGCACCGGCGGACACCAGCGGGTAGCGCCCGTCCCGCGCGCAGCCATGCGAGCGGCGAGCCGCGCAATGCAGGCGCCGCGTGCTCGGAGTCAGACGGCCTCAGCGCGCCGGCGCGGCCTCCAATTGCGTATTGAGCAGGTCCAGGGCGGAGCCAGCGATCGGCGCCCGGCCCCCTGCCGGCAGGTAGAACGAGGGTGGCGCGGCCCAGTAAAAGCCGAAGTCGCCGGCGGGGTTCCGGCTGCGCCAGAGCGAGCCGGCGTTTGCCGCGAGAAAGGCGGTGTAGCGGCCCGTGACCGCGTCCAGACCCCCAAGGTTGCGCACGAAAACACCCTTGAACTGGTAGGCCGGCGCGTACGTGCAGGGCGCGGTTTCACACGGTTCGCTGAGGATGCCCCGCTTGTCCAGGAGGGGGGGCCGCACCGCACCGCCGCATCGCGCCGAGATAACGCATTGGGCGATCGCCCCGGCCTGAGCCAGCGCGGCGCGCGCGGCGGCGGGCCGCCGGGGGCGCAGGTCTCTGGACAGCGCCGTGAGCCCGCCAAGGATCACGCCCTGGTTGTATGTCCAATACTGCGTACCCCGCGGGCGGCACGTGCCAGGTGCCAGGTGGTCATAGACCAGGTGGGACGGCCCGATCAGCCCCGAGTTCTGAAACCATCCCCATTCGCGCCCGGCCCAGGTCAGATACACCCCCGCTCCGGTGGCCCGGTAGAGCTGGGCGGCAAGGCTCAGGAACAGCTCATTGGCGATGGCGTCCTTGGTGCGCGTCGGCCGGTGGTTCTGGAACAACCCGCCGCCGCAACTGGAGGCGTCCCACTGTCCCGCCAGGTAGGAAAAGATCCGCTCAGACCGGTGCAGGTAGCTCTGGGCCTGGGCGGGCTGGTACGGACGTGCGTACCGGTAGGCCGCGAGCCAGGCAAGGCCCCACCAGCCGTCGTCGTCGTTCCAACGGTCGAGGAAGGGGCCGATCGCCGTCCCCTGCGGGCCGCGGCCCCCCGCGCGCGCGTACGTGGCGGCCAGGTCGCCCAGGTAGGCGCGGGTGTGCGCCAGCCGTCCGTAGTCGCTCAGCGCGGTCAACTCGTTGGCCGACCACCACCAGCAGTTGCCGGGCTGCGCGCAGAACAGCCCCGTGCGCGGCCGAT
>JAJZXK010000014.1 GCA_021806565.1 Bacillota bacterium
GTATAGCACGTTCGCTGCATGCGAACAAGGGAGCGAGGCGCGCCCCTGTCCCACGGCTGAAGCCGGGGGCATCTACGGGTCGCGCCGGGATTTGGGTGAGCAGCCTGGCGCCGGGACGGGTATCCGGGACCTGAATCCGGCGGCAGAGCCCGCAGCGAACGCCGCCAGACCCGCGTGCCGCGGACTCCCGGTGAGAGGGCGTTGCGGCGGGCCGCTGCGCCGAACCTGCGGAGGGCGGAACCGCGCCTGCCCGCGCGCCTGGGAAGGCAGGCGCAACACAGGCACATGGTGGCGGCGGCTGGTCCAATCGCCGCGGCCCCGGGTGCGCTACACTGCGGCACGTGGTCCGAAGACCGGCTCCACACGGAGGGACAGGGTGCGCACGGCGGCCGCGGAAGCGTTGGATACGGGGGTGCAGACACGGCGCGGTCCGGTGTGGGTGGCTGCGGCGATCGCTCTCTATTGGTTGAGCCTGTATCTGTTCGTGCCCGTACTGGCACCCGAGGCACACCGCCTGGGTGCGGGGGTGGGCGGGGTCGGACTCGTCCTGGCGGCGTACGGGCTGGTGCAGTTTCTGCTGCGCATCCCGGTCGGGCTTTGGTCGGACCGCATCGGCCGCCGCAGGCCGTTTCTGCTGGCGGCCGTGGCCGCGGCCGGGGTGGGCGCGCTCGGGATGGGTGCGGCACTCAATCCGTGGATGCTGGGCATGTTTCGCGGCGTCTCCGGCCTGGCCGCCTGCGGATGGGTCGCGATCACGCTGCTTTTTGCCGAGTCGTTCGGGCCAGAGCGCACCGCCTGGGCCATGGGAGTCGTCGGCTTCCTGGCCACCGGCTCGCAACTGGTCGGGACGTTCCTCGGCGGACTCGTCGCCCAGGCCGCGGGTTTCCGCGCACCCTTCCTGGCGGCCGCCGCGGTGGCGGGGGCCGCGCTCCTGACCGCCCTGGCGACCCGCGAAGCGCAGGCGCCGACCGCGGCGGCTGGCGCCGTGCAGGGTCTGCGCCAGCGGCTGCAGGTGGGCCGGCGGCGCGGAGTGTTGACCGCCTCAGTCCTCTCGATCGCATCCCACTACGTGACGTTCACCACGGTGTATGGGTTCGTGCCCCTGCTGGCCGCGGAACGCTTCGGGGCCGGCGGGGCGGCCCTTGGGACGTTGTCCGTCTGCGCGGGCGTCCCGTCCGCCCTGGCATCTCTGCTCAGCGGCCGCCTGGCGGCACGCTGGTCTGGCGGCCGCCTGGCCGCGGGCGGCTTTATCCTCGCGGCGGCGGGCACCGCCCTCCTGCCGGTCGTTCCATCACTGGCGGCACTGGCCGGGGCCGGCGCCGCAGTCGGCGCCGGTCTGGGGCTGATCGGCCCGACCCTGATGACGGCCGCGCTACGGGACGTGCCTGCGGGCGCCCGGGGCACGGCGATGGGCTTTTATCAGAGCATCTATGCGATCGGCATGGCCGGTGGGCCAGCGCTGGCCGGATGGGTGGGCGGCCGCCTCGGCATGAACAGCCTGTTCTGGACAACGGCGGGGCTGGCCATCGCGGCGGCCGTCCTGGCCCCCACATTGCTCGCAGACCGTCCAGCCCGGGCGTAGGCGCGAACCGAGGCGGGCCGGATCCGCGCGGGTTAGGACCGCAACTGCGGGTCCGGCCCGCCCCGCGGCCCGGTGGCGCAAGCGCGGGCACGATCGGCCCCCGCCTGCGCGCTCCCGAGAGCGACCAGACCGATCCCCAGCCCCAGCCAGAGGGTCGCAAAGCGCATGACCAGCGTCGCCAACACGGCCAAGGGCAACGGCACGCGCAACCACATCAGGAGGGCGATCATCACGCCCTCCGCGGCACCGATCCCACCAGGCAGGGCCGACACGGTCCCGGCGATCGCGGCCGTGGCCACCACCAAGACGGAGGCGGCCAGCGAAAACGGCCAGTGGAAGGCGGTGAGCACGAAATACACAATCAGACCTTCAAGCCCCCACCCGACGATCCCCAGCCCGAGGGCCGCCAAGAAAGGCAGCGGCAACAGCAAGGTGCGCGCGCTATCCAATAGCACCACGACCTTGTCGCGCAGGGGCGCCAGGCGGCCCACCCGCCCGACGATGCGGACGGCGAGCATCGCCGCGCGGCGACTCTGGACCAGCACCACGATCACCGCCGCCGCCGCCATCAGGGCGTACGGCGCAGGCCCGCGCCCCAGCCACGCCGCTCCGGCGGTGGCAAGCACCAGCATGGCGCAACCGTCCGTCAGGCGGTCGGCGAACACCATCGGTGCCGTACGGGCTGCCGGGACCCCGTAGCGGTCCCAAAGGAACCAGGATTTGACGAGCTCCCCCACCTTGCCCGGGGTGATGGTCAGCCCGAAACCCGCCAGGAAGATGGTAAGGCTGCCGCGCCAGGGCACCTGGTGCAGACCCAGGCGGCGCCCGTACATCTGCCACTTGGCAAAGCGTAGCGCGTAGTTGAGCGGGGCCATCAGCAGCACAAGCGCCAGCCACAACGGGTGGCGCAGCGGCGGCAACGACTGGCCGGTCAGCCGCCCGCCGTCGAGCACCACTCCCGCCAGGGCGTATATGCCCACGCCGGCCATCGCCGCCCAGATGGCGGTGCGTCGCAAACGGGGCAGCCGTTGCTTCCAGTCGATTTGGCCTTCCCTGGCGCTCTCGCGAGGGACGCCCGCCGAGAGCGCCAGGGATTCTCCCCTTTCGGCCCGGGAATCACCCCAGCTAGGGGCTGCGGGCGTGAGGCGGAACGGAACCGGCCGCAACGGCCGGTGGCGGCCTCAGAAAAACCAGCGCACCACTTTCAGGAGCTTTTGATCCCAGGCCACGCGGTGCGTCAGTCCGACCTTGCCCAGATACTGCTGGTAGTGGGCGATGTACCAATCATAGGTCTGGATCAGCACCTCGGCGTTGCTCAACTGCGGTTGCCAGCCCAGCACGCGCTTGGCCTTGTCAACCGAGACGAAGCTGTCCTTGGCGGCGGTGCGGTAGTGCCACTCCACCAGCGGTGACAGATGGGCCAACTCCATGCCGCGCAGCACGAACTGCGCCAGACCCGACGGTACCGAAACCAGACGGGAACCGGTGCCCGCGTGGCGGCAGAGCGCCTCGAGATCTTCGCGTACCGTCCCAAAGCGGTCGGCCCCGATGTTGAACAACTCGTTGGACGCCGCGTCCTGCGTGGCGATCCGCCACAGCGCGTCGACCAGATCGGTGACCGCCAGCAACTGGTAGCGGTTGTCGCCGGGACCCAGAATCGGAATCTTCTTGCCATGTTGTATCCAGTCGAAGAGGATCTGAAACAGTCCGAGGCGTCCGGTGCCGATGAACGTCTTGGGCCGAACGATGGTGACGTCCAGACCCTTGTCGCGGTACTGCAGACAGGCCTGTTCGAGCTGGTACTTGGATTCGCCATACAGCCCCAGCGGTGCCAGGGCGCTGTCCTCAAATAACGGATGGATCTCGGGGATGCCGTACAGCGCCGTGGACGAGATGGCCACAAACCGGTGGACGCCGGCGGCGAGGCTGCCCTCGAGCGCGTTGCGCGAGCCCTGCACGTTGACCGCTTCGATCACCGCGCGGCTGCCCTGGATCGGCAGAGCGGCCGCGGCATGCACCACGATGTCGACGTCCTTGCAGGCCCGGGCCATCGCCTCGGCGTCGCGCACATCCGCCTGCACCGCCTCGGCCCGGCCGATCAGGTCGGGTTCGTCCAGCGGCAACAGGTCGACTAGGCGCGCCTCCCAGCCCTCCTGCAGGAACCTGCGGGCGATGTGACAACCAAGGAATCCGGTGCCGCCCGTGATCATGATGCGCACCTGCAGACCGCCCCTCCCGACGCGCACCGACCCGGCCTCGCGCCGACCGGCGGTGTTCGGTGCGCCGCAAGCGAATCCCTCCCCTCGCCTCCGGGCTGGAGACCCGTGCCATCGACCAACCAACACGTTCAACTCGTGGGATCCCCTGGGCACGGGCAGGGCCCGGCCGGCGGGCAGCGAATGCTGGCGACCCGGGTCGACCCTGGGAGCGAGTGCAACGGTCCAGAGCGCAACACCGCGCGTCGGCTGGCGCGTGACAGGGTGGTGGCAGGTTGCTGCCGGTGGACGCATCCTGGCTTGCCGTCTACAATCCGTCGCCGCGGGTGGTGCTGCGCGAGGTCGCCCAGGTCACCCACGGCCTGCTCGCCGCCGTCTTCTGGCGCAATCCGCTGAGGCCGGCGCATCGGGTGGCCTTCGAGGCGGCGAGCCTGTCCGGGCTGGCGACGGGTCTGGGCCGCGGCCTCGCCGTCGGCGCGCTGCCGCTCGCCTTCGTCCTGGCCTATCTGGTGCACGGCCTGCCGCCCATCCTCGCGCACGGAACACCCGCCCTCTGGGCCGGGGCGCAACTGGGCGCCGCGGTCGGCCTCGTGCTGGCGCTGCCCTCCGACTGGAACGCGATGCGCCGCAACGGTCGGGACGCCGGCGGCCTCACGGCCCTGGCCGCAGCCGCCGTCCCTGCGGCACTCTTGCGGTTTTGGCTCCACCACCTGACCGGTCAACTGGAGTCCGCCGCCACGGTGGGCCTGCTGCTCGTCGGCACGGGGGGCCTGCTGGCGTCCGCCCGGCGGGCGGGTCCCCGCGCCGCCGATGGCGCACCACCCGCGATGCCCCCGTGGCTTGCCGGGCTCGGCGGCGTTGCGGCGGGTGCCGCGGCGCTACCCGGCATCTCCATGGTCGGCGTGTTCTGGGCCGCCGCGCTCGCCGGACGGCTGCCGCGGGCCGAGGCGTTGCGCTTCGCCCTGATGGCGGCCGCCCCGGCCGCGGCCATCGGCGGCCTGCTCTGGCTGCCCGCGGCCGCCGCCCACGGGGCCGCGGCGATCCTGCCGGCGGCCCTGGGGGCGTGCGTGGGCGCATGGGGCGGGGGCCGGCTGCTCACGCATTGGCTGCGGCGCGACGACGGTTCCGGCTGGATCGGCCTCTGCTCAACCCTGGGTGCGGTGTTGGTGCTCCTGGGGGTGTTCGCCTCGTGAGGCGAGCCGTCACCGCCGGGTACCTGCGCGAGCGCCTGACGGCAGGTCGGGCCGCGGTGAGCGATGCGGCGGCCGCACTGGCCTCTCGGCCACTGCGCTTGATCTGGACGCTGCTGATCAGCCTCGCCTACATCGCCGCGGCCCACCCCCTGCTGGCGTACGACCACGCCTTCTGGCTCCACGCCAGCACCTGGTTTCACGCCAACTACCAGGTGGACTACGGCGAAGGGCCGCTGTTCAACCAAGAGGTCATGCTGCTGCACGGCCGTAGCTTCTACAGCCTCGACCAGCGGCCGCCCTTCATCGTCGGCAACTACCCGCCAGTCTTCCCCGCCGTCGCGGCGCTGTTCATGCGCTTTTACGGTCCGACCTTCACGGCGGGCCGCCTGGTGTCCTCACTGGCGATCGCCGGCTCGGCCATCCTGGTCGGGCTCATCGTCTGGCAGGCGACCGGCCAGGCCATCGCCGCCTGGATCGCCGGCGGGCTGCTGCCGACGATGCCGGGCATCTACTCCTGGGGACCGTTCAACCGCGTCGATTCACTGGCGCTCTTTTTCTCGCTGCTGACCGTCTGGGTGGTGTTGCGCTACGCCGGCACCCGCCGGGTCTGGTGGGCGGTTCCCTGCGCCCTGCTGACGGTCTACACCCGCCAGTCCATGGTCGACGGCATCTTCGCCGCCTACGTCTACCTGCTTTGGCGGGACTGGCGGCGGGGCCTCTCGGTCGGCCTGGCGACGGCGGCCGGTATCTTCGCCGCCTTTGTCGGCCTGCAGGTGTGGACACACGGCGCCTTCTACGTCAACGCCGTGGTCGACAACGAAAACGCATGGAACTTCGGCACGGTCGTCGGCAACTGGCATGGTTGGATGGGCGGCAGTGGGCGTTTCATGGTTCGCCTCGGTCTGGGCGGCGCCGCCCTCGGTCTGGCGGGGGCGGGCGGCCTGCTTTGGCCGGTTTGGCTCGCCGCGTCCGTAGCGGTGTTTGCGACCATCGGCAAGGTTGGAGCGGCCATCAACTACTTTTTCCCGCTGTATGCGGCGGCGGCGGCGTGCCTGGGCGTGCTGGTCGGCCGCGTGCGACGCCTCACGGACCGCGCCCCGTGGCCCCTATGGCCGCTGGAACTCCTCTTACCGGCAATGCTGTTCGTCTTCATCCATGGCCAGCCACCGCGCTGGGCCCGCCATGTCCCGTTCGCCGGACAGGCCCTGGCGCGGATGGGTCCATTTACGCTGCGCCAGTCGCCGACGGCCGCCGGCGGCCGCGCCAACGACCTCGGGCCCCACAACCCCGGCAACGTGGCCATGGCGCACGCCCTGGCCGCCATCCACGGCCCGGTCCTCGGCCTGGACTTCCCATGGGGCGTCGCGGTCCAGGCGGGTCACACGATGCAGTGGCAGCCCTTCGAACTCGGCACGGTACACACCGACGGGCATTGGAACGCCGCGCCCTTCCTGCGGTCCATCGACGGCGACTACTATGCCGCCGTCTTCTTCCGCAACCTGGGACAGGTCAACGGCTACCTCGGCGGCCCGCTCGGCACGCAGGTCCAGTCGGCGGTCCGGGCCCACTACCATTTCAGCCGCTCGGTCGCCGGCTTCCAGATCTGGCGGCCGGACCTTCCGGGCGGCGTCGGCCATTTCACCCCGGCGCGCACCGCGCCGGCGCCGCGACCACTGGCGCAACTTGGGGCGTTCTTGACCGGCGGCCTCTGGACCAGCGCCTGGCACGCCCTCTTGAGCCTGCACATCCCGATCGGCTCAGGCGCACCCGTTGCGCAAAGCGTCGGTCCATACCGCGAGATCTCCCTGTACCGGCAGTTCAACGTGGCGGCGATCGGCAGCCCCGGCGCCGCCCAGCAACGCGGCTACGACGGGGGAGGCAACACCTTCCCGCCGTCCCTGCTGCCGGCGCCTGGGTCGCATACCTTCCACGCCGGAATCTGGCAGGTGCCGTTCCTTCTTCCCCGAGGCGGCTCGGATCGCCGCTCGGCACTCGGCCTGGCCGCCGGGGCCCGCATCGCGCTGCCGGCGCAGCGTGATCGCGCGGTGTGGTTGCTTGAAAGCGGCGTCAACGGCCCGCAGCGGGTGGGCGTGAGCCTGGTTTATGCGGGCGGCCAGCGGGTGCGCCGCACGGTGACCTTCAGCGACTGGTGCATGCCCCCCACGCCGCCGCAGGTTCGGGTGCTGACGGCCCGTTACCGTCTGGGTCCGGCGGGACAGCGCACGTCGCCCGCCTGCGGGCTGGATGCCCTGCGCCTTACGGCCAACCAGCGCCAGGTCCTCTCCGCGCTGGACTTCGCGGCCAGTCCGAACGCGAGGGTCGTGGCGATCACGCTGCAGCGCTGACCCGAGGCCCGGCCGGGCGGTCCACCGGGCGCGTGTCCACCTGCTACAATGGATCGCGGGGTAGCGGCCGGGTCCCCTGGCCCGGCGGCCGGCCTCGGGTGGTTGGTGGAAGTCCCGGCAAGGGAAGGGATCGGGGTTGCGCTACCGCACGTTCGCCGGTACCGGGATCCGCGCATCGGAGATCGGCTTCGGGGTGTGGTCCGTGGCGACCACCTGGTGGGGGGTGCGCGACAGCGGCCTCGCCAAGAACCTGCTCGCGGAGGCCCTTGACCTCGGCATCACCTTTTTCGATACGGCCGACGTCTACGGCGAAGGACAGGGCGAAACCCTGCTGGCCGAAGTCTTCGCCGGCCGGCGCGACCGCATCGTGCTGGCCGGCAAATTCGGCTACGACATCTATAGCCACCCCGGACCGCGCAAGGGCCATGGCGAACTGCCGCAGGACTTTTCGCCCGCCTTCCTGCGCCGCGCCGTCGAAGGCAGCCTCCGGCGCCTCAACACCGACTGGATCGACATCTACCAGTTGCACAACCCGCGGCTGGAGGCCATCCAGGACGATCGCCTCTGGGACGAACTCGACCGCCTCCGGCGCGAGGGCAAGATCCGCGCCACGGGTGTGGCGCTGGGACCGGATATCGGCTGGCGGGATGAAGGCCTGGCCGCCCTGCGCGGCCGTGCGGAGCTGGCCCAGGTCATCTACAACGCCATCGAGCGCGACCCGGCGGACGAACTGATCGCGGAGGCCCAGCGCCTCGGTCGCTCGGTGGCCGCCCGCGTACCCCACGCCTCTGGAATCCTGGACGGGAGCTACGATCCCGCCCGCCACTTCGACCGCTCCGACCACCGCAGCCACCGGCCCCGGTCCTGGATGCAGGCGGGCCTGCAGGTGCGCGACGCCCTGCCGCTGGCCGGCGGAGGGCGCACCATCGGCCAGGCCGCACTCCTGTTCGCGCTGGCGCCGGCGGCCGTGACGTCCGTCCTGCCGAACATCACGAGCGCGGAGAATCTGCGTGAGTTCGCGGCGGCCGGCGACCTGTCGGGATTGACCGACGAGGAACTCGCGGCCCTTGGTTCCGTCTGGCAGGAACACCGGGAGGAACTGGCGCAGCCCATGTCCGACAGTCTCAGCAAACCGACGCCGGTCGCCGGCTGACCACAGGCGTCGCCGCGCACGCCCCTGGATCCGGCCACGGCAAGAAGCACCGGGAACCCTCGGGGCGCATGCCATGGGGACCAGGACGAGTTCGGGGGAGGATCGCGATGGGCGAGCTGCACCGCCTGGCCACATGCCGCCGCTGCCGGCGGGTGTTCGTCGCGGGCCCGCGGGAGACCATCTGCCCGGACTGCCGCCGCCAGCGGTCCCGTCCGCACCGGCGCGGCGGCGCGAGCGGGTGGTCAGCGGTCGGCGTCTTCGCCCTGGGCAGCGTCGGTCTCGGCGTGGTGCTCGGAACGGTCCAGCCGGCCTGGACCGGACCCGGTGCCTGGCTCGGCGGGTTGGTCGCCCTCGTCTACCTCGCCCGCCTTTGAGACGGCATACGCGGCGCCGCCACCGTGCAGCATAGACACGGAAGGAGGCGAAGCGATGGCCACCCGGGCAAGGCCCAACCAAACGGCGGCACAACGGCGCACCCAGCGCGACCCGGCGACGGGCAGCGCCTCGCGCGGGCAGATCGGGGAAACCGGCGGGCGCGGCTTGGAGGCACCCGGCGCGGGGCGCGCCGGCACGGACCGGCGCGGCACACCCACCTACGGACCGGAACAGGCCGGGTTCGCCGGAGCGGCCCGTGGCAGCGGGCCGCTCCAGATCGGTACCCGCCGTTACGGACCCTATTAACCTTTGGCGGCGGCCGCCGGCGGCTTCATACCCGGCGGCCGCTTGATCAGGCGGCCGATGTGCGCCACCGCCGCCGGATCACACGCCTGAATGAACCGCTTGTAGACCTCCTGCACCTCCCAGACGATACCGTCCGGCCCAAGCCCCCACCATTCCCTGGGCGTAAAGTAGGCTGAGACCGCGGCCTGGTCGTCCGAACGGCCAAACCACTGCGTCAGGTGCAGGACGTCGGACTGGGTCAACTGCGCCGCCAGCCGCACCAGGTGTGGGTCGCCGCTGAGTTGCGCCTTGTTGTACGCATGGTGCATCAACTGGAAGAGGGCCTGCTGCACAGGGTTCCCGAGGAAAAAGCCCATGCCGCCGTCCCCGGCCCAGGTGGAGGCGAAAGCCGGCAGCGGCAGTTCGTGGGCGCGGTCCGCATGGCGGCCGATGGCCTCACTGACGGTGAGGCACTCGACGCCGCGGCGCTCAAGCTCCCGCGGCAGGGCGGCCAGGAACTCGAAGATCCCGCTGGATGCCCAATGGTGCTCGCCGAAGGTCTCGAAATCCCAGCCGACGCAAACGAAGTCACCGTCCGCTCGCGCGATCCATTCCGCGTAGCGGTCGGCCATGAGCGGAAAGCCGGCCCAGTGCCGGTCGGAGAAGCGGTAACCGACGTCGTCGCTCAACTCCGTGTGGCGGCAAAGCAGGTGCAGCGGTAGCCCGTGGTGGTAGAGGTGGGTGCTGCGGCGCCACTGCATCACCCAGGGCCGCCCATCCATGAGACCGCCCCGGAAGCCGGCGCGGGCCAGGGCGAAATAGAGGTCGTCGCTCATGCACATCTCGGTCGTGTCGGCGACGGCGACGGGAACCTCGAATCCCTCCTGCAGCCGCTGGCGGAAGGCGCGCATGCCGCGCACGAAGCGGCGGATGTCGAAGTAAAAGATGAAACTGTGGTCTGGTTCCACCGCCACGAGTTCGACCGCCGGCTGGCGCACCAACTGCCGGAAGCCGTCCAGCAACGGACGGTCCCAACGCGCCAACTGATCGAGCAGACTCTCGGAAAAGCCGATGCTCATCTTGAGTCCCCGCTGGACGAGTTCGGCAAACAGAGCGGTCGCCGGCCGGTAGCACTTCACGGCCACCTGTTCGAGGTAGCGCCGGTCCATGGCGCGGTCGAAGAGGCAATGCTCGATGTCGGCGGCCGCTGCCCCCGTGGGCATCGGCTGCGCCGGCAGCTTCAGCCGGTGCGGCTGGTGTGCCACCGTGTAGATGACGAGGAATTTGGCTATGGTATGCGCAACCCCTTCCCGCCGCGGCCGCTCAGCGCGAGCTGGCGGCCGCCAGGTAGTCCATGCGGTGCAACAGCACGTCGACGATCTCTGGCCAGGCATACTCCCGCGCGGTGGCCACGGCACCGGCGCGCAGTCGGGCGGTGAGCGCATCCTCGCCCTGCAGTTGCAACCAGTAGCGCGCGATCTCGCCCGCGTCGTCGGTCTCGAGCACTACCGCGTTTTGCAGCGGCCGCGCGTAATCCTCCCCCGTCGCTCCAGTAAAGACGATCGCCCCCGCGGCCATCGCCTCCAACCCGACCAACCCGAAAGGCTCCATGCCGCTGTTGGCGAGCACGCTGTCTGCGGCCCGGTAGAGCACCTGCAGCAACTCTGCCGGTAAGAAGCCGCGGACATTGACGATATCCGCGTCGCGCGCCCCGGAAAGGGCCTGCGAGAGACCGGCGACGCTCGCCTGGGCCGGTACGACCGCTTCCCCCACACTCAGTCCGAGCCGGGCGGCGAGGCCGAAAACCTCCGCCTGATGTGCCTCAACACCGCCTTTGGCGACCAGCCGCGCCGGCACACCGGCGCGCCGCAACTCGGCGACGGCATGGACCGCCATCACCCAGCGCTTGTCGGGGTCCCAGCGCGCCACCTTCACGAAGACGGGCGCGTCCGACGATGTTCGCAGGGCCGAGCGCACATCCGATACGGCCACCGGGTCGGGTTCGGCCAGCAGCGTCTCCGGGATGCCGTTGGGGATGACGGTCGGGTTCTGGCCAAGCGACCACATGTAGTGCTTCATGTAGCGGCTGACCGTCGTCAGGTTCGAGGTGAACCCGAGGCGGCCCCAGTTGACGCGCTCGAATCCCATCGGGTTGTTGGCGTTCCACACCAGGGTGGCCCGATCCCGCAAACCCGCATACCACAGGGCGTCCGAGACCCGGCCCATCGCCTCGGCCGTGTGCCAGTCCTCACCCAAGACAAACAGGCGCTTGCCCGCGGCCGCGGCGGGTTTGGCCACCCCCTCCAAGAGGTCGCCCGGCACCGTCTCGTTGAAGTCGTATAGCTTCTCATTCTCTCCGTGGTAGACACCCGCCGGGTAGTACCGGCTCACCCACTGCGACCAGCGGTGCAGAACGAGCCGGCCGTCGCAACGCCGCTCCACGCCGGAAAGCGACGGATCGCCGACGAAGTACAGGTGCGTCTGCGCCCCCGCCCCGGCCAGAGCCGCCGTCAGGCCGGCGATCCGGGACCCGAGCCCACCGGCGAGGGAATACGGATCCGGCCCCTCAAAGCAAAGCACCGCGAACACCGCGTCGGCCGCCTGCAGGCGCACCATACCACCCCTTCCCGCGGGCCCGTGCGTAACCTCCGCCGTCGCGACGGTCGTCCCGGGGTCGGCTGCTTTCGGCGCACTGGGCCCGGAACCTGCACCCAGAGCCTCCGCGCCCGGGCTGGATGCGCGCCGCAGCGGCGCCCTGCGCGCCGGCGCCGGCGGCTGCGCCGCGCTCACTCCCCGGAGGCCCGATCTTCCCGGCATCGGCGTCCCGTCCCCTTCCCCGCGCTCTCCCCGCATGTGCGTTCTCCAACCTTCCCCTGCGTCGCGCCCGCCATGCCGTTCCGAAGGTCTGGTTCACCGCCGCCGCTTGTACGGCTCTTCTTGTAGGGCCGTTGCGAAGGCGGCGTGAACCCGTCGGGCCCTGGGCCGGGCGCGTCAGAGCGCCGTCGCTGCGAACCCGCGTGGAAATGGCGCCAAGCGGGAAAGCTTCGCGGCCGCCGTCCTCCGGGGCGCTCACCGTGGGGAGAAGGTCCATAGGGGACGGCGACCAGTGCGGCGAAGAACCCGTGGGCCGGCCACTTGCCGGCGACTGGGGGCGGGCGCGTGGCGGCTCCCGTGGTCGGTCCGCCGTCGCCGCGTGACTTTTTCGGCTTTCTTCCCGGTAAGGGGCGGCTCGCCGGTTGGGACGGCCTGTGCGCCTATTACGAGGCCCTGGCGGCATCCAGCCCGTGGGTCCGCCTGTTCCCGGTAGGATCGAGCGTCGAGGGCCGCTCGCTTCAGGCGTTGGCCTTTGGAGCCGAACGCGACCTGCAGGATGTGGAGCGTGCGTTCGCCGAAGCGGACGGCCGCCTGGAACCGGTGGCGGGCCGCGCCGTGCTGGTGCAGACCTGCGGTGTGCACGCCGCCGAGGCGGCGGCGCCGCAACTCAGCGCGCGCCTGGCCCACGCCCTGGCCAAGCCGGGCGGACCCGCGGCGCCATTCCGCGGCCGATTGCTGTTCGTGCTGGTGCCGGCGGTGGACCCCGACGGACTCGAGCGGGTCCGCGCCTGGCACGAGCAGGCCCCGGCCGGCGCCGCCTCCCAGGAGCCGCCCGGCCTGGTCCGCCGATACGCCGGCCACGACATCAACCGTGACTGGATCATGCAGACCCAGCCCGAGGTCGCGGCCGTTGCCGCACTGCATCGGCGGCTGCGAACGCACGTCGTCCTGGATATGCACGAGATGTGGTCGGACGGTCCGCGGATGTTTCTCCCGCCGTACGCGCCGCCGGCGGACGCGGCCGCCGACCCTGCCACCAGCCGCCGGGCCGCGTCCCTCGGCCGGGCGATGGCGGCACGGCTCGACGCCGCGGGATTGAGCGGCATCGCCACCGGCGTCGTGTTCGACGGCCACTCGCCTGCCCGCGTCTACCCCCACCATCATGCGGCGGTGCGGCTCCTTTGCGAGGTGGCCGGAGCGGGACTGGCGGGCAGCGTACACATACCGCCGACCCGACTGCGGACGGTGGCGGGCTTCGACCCCCGGATCGCCTCACCGGCGCAGCCCCGGCCGTGGCCGGGCGGCACTTGGTCCAGCGCCGATGTGGCCCGCTACCAATGGGCAGCGACGTGGGCCTGCCTGACACTGGTCGCACAGACGGCTCCGCTCTGGGTCCGCTGGCAGCGGCGGCTACAGCGGCGGGCGACCGACCCCGCCCGGCGGCCGGGCTGCTACGTCCTGCCCCGCGCCCAACGCGACCCGGAGGCCGCGCGCGAACTGGAACGGGTCCTGCGCGCCGGGGACCTGCAGTCGCGGGAGCTGCCCAGCGGCGACCTGGTGATCCCCCGCGCGCAACCCTGCGGCACCTGGGCCGACGCCCTGCTCACCCCCCAACCCTACCCTGAAGGCGGACCCGCGCCCTATGACGTGACAGCGCACCTGCTGCCGCCCCTGATGGGCGTCGACTGCCGACGGATGGAGGTGCTCCCCGCCCGGATGGGCGCCCGGCCGGCGGCCTCCACGCGGCCCTGCGCCGCGGCGGCGTGGCCCGCCGCGGACAGCGCCACCTACCGCAAGGTGTTCACGGCCCTGGCGGCTGGCACTGCGATCTGCTTCATCGCCGAAGGCGACGGGGTACCCGCGGGGGGCGCCTTCCTGCGGACGAAAGACCTACCCGCCGCCTGGCGGGGCGGAGCGGTCGGAGTCGCCCCGCCGCGGGTCGGGGTCTACGGTTCCTGGCGGCCGACCAGTGATGAGGGCTGGCTGCGCTACGTTTTGGACCGGTTCGGGCAGGGGCACACCCTCCTGAGGGACGCCGACATGCTGAACGGCGAGCTCCACCGCTTCACGCACTTGGTGCTGCCCGCGCTGCGCGGCCGCGACCTCGTACACGGCCTGGGTTCGGACCGCTACCCCGCGGCATGGGCGGGAGGGCTTGGCGACCGCGGCCGCCGCCGCCTGGCGGCCTACGTGCAGGGCGGCGGCCAACTGCTGGCGGTGGAAGGCGCCGCCGCCTGGGCCCAGGCGGCTCTGGACCTACCCCTGCGGGACCGCACCGCATCCGGGGAACCGCCGCCCAGCGCCGGAGCGGTCGTGGAATTGGATGTGGCGCCTGGACCGCTGGGCAGCGGCCTGCCGGCCCGCACGGCGGTGCTCTACCGCGGCGGGCCCGCCTTCGAGGCGGCCCCACAGGCGGCGGCGCGCTTCGCCCCCACCGCCCCCCTGTGCGGGCTGAGCCCACCGGTCGCCCTGGCGGGGGCCGCGGCGGTCCTGCGCTGGCCCCGCGGCCGGGGCGCCTGCGTCCTGTATGGGTTCAGCCCATACTTCCGCGCCCAGACTTGGGCCGGCTTCCGCTGGCTGTTCAACGCCCTGCTGCTGTAGCTGCGGCTGGCCGGCTCCGCGGGCCGGGACCATGGCGGGCGCGGCGCGGCAGGACCGCCGCCGCCCGGGGCGAAGGCGGTCGTAGGGGCCCGGCCCCGCACTCCTGCAGGCAGGTGAAGCGCGTTGACCGCCCCAGAGCCCCGCCGCCCCAACATCCTCTGGATCTCGCTCGAAGACACCTCTCCCCGCTTCGGCTGCTATGGCGACCCGCTGGCGCGCACCCCGCACATCGACCGCCTCGCGGCCGAAGGGCGCCGCTACCCGCTGGCCTTTTCGGTGGCCGGCGTGTGCGCGCCGAGCCGGTCTGCCATCATCACCGGCATGTATCCGACGTCGATCGGCGCCCACCACATGCGCACCAGCCACCGCAACGCGCAGGCGCCGCTGGCCTCGCCGCCCTACTCCGTGGTGCCTCCGCCCTACGTGCGCGCCTTCCCGGAATACCTGCGGGCGGCCGGCTACTTTTGCACCAACAACGCCAAGACCGACTACCAGTTCACCCCGCCGCTGACGGCCTGGGACGTGTGCGGCCAGGAGGCCCACTTCCGCCAGCGCGGGCCGGACCAGCCCTTCTTTGCCGTCTTCAACTTCACCAACACCCACGAAAGCGGCATGTGGCCGCGGGAGGACCGCCCGCTACGCACCGACCCGGATCAGGTGCGCCTGCCCCCGTACCTTCCGGACACACCCAAGGCCCGGGCCGCCCTGGCAAGGCAGTATGACAACCTCGAGACGGTCGACGCCCGCGTGGGCCAAGTGCTGGCCGAGTTGGAGGCCGACGGCTTGGCGCGCGAAACCATCGTTTTTCTGTGGAGCGACCACGGAGAGGGGCTGCCGCGCGGCAAGCGCTGGCCGTACGACGCGGGCATCCACATCCCGCTGATCGTGCGCTGGCCCGGCGCGCTGGAGGCCGGCGGCACCGCCTCCGAACTGGTCAGCCTGATCGACCTCGGGCCCACCGTCCTGTCGCTGGCCGGCGTTCCGGTGCCGCGCCATCTGCAGGGCCAAGTGTTCGTCGGCCCGCAGGCGAGCCCCCGCACCTACGCCTATGCGAGCCGTGACCGCCACGACGAGGCATACGACATGGTCCGCGCCGTGCGCGACCGCCGCTTCAAGTACCTGCGCAACTACTACCCCGACCGCCCGTACCTGCCCTGGATCGCCTACCGCAACCGCCACCCGGCGATGCAGGAACTGTGGCGGCTGCACGCCGCCGACGCCCTGGAGGGCCCACAGCGCCTGCTGATGCAGCCGTCGCGGCCGGCCGAAGAGCTCTACGATTGCGAGGCGGACCCGTACGAGTTGCAAAACCTGGCCTCCGACCCCGCGCACCGGGCCACCTTGGAACGCCTGCGCGCCGCGATGGACGACTGGCGTGCCCGCTATGGCGATCTGGGCGACGTGCCGGAGGAACGCATGGTGCGCCAGATGTGGCCGGACGGCGTGCAGCCGCAGACCCAGCCGCCGGTCTTCGCCGTCCTCGGAGACGGCGAGCCGGGCACGGCGCCCTCGGAAGGTGGCGCCTACCGCGGCCCGCTGCTATTGCAACTGCACTGCCCCACGCAGGGTGCGTCCATCGCCTACCGCCTGGAAGGCGACCCGGGCGACCGCTGGCGCCTCTACAGCTCCCCGCTACGCCTAGCGGCGGGCCGCACCACCCTGTGCGCCCGCGCCGTCCGCATCGGCTACGCCGACAGCGAGGAGCGGGCCGCTACCTTCACCGTCGAGGGGGGATAGGCGCCGGCTCGATCGCTGGGACCGTCCACCATCGGGCCACGGCGGGCGGGTCGGCAGGGTGAGATCCACCTGGCCGGCCCGCCGCGGCCGTTGCAGGCCAAGCCCGGCCCCGGCTCACGCCGACGCGCCGGGCGGCACCGCCACTTGGCCCACCAGGCGCCAGACCTCGTCATCCTCGTCCCAGACGTTGACGTGGATCACCGTCTCCGCCGGATAGAGCGGTGTGCCGTAAGTCAGGTGAAAGCGCATCCCGGCGACGTCAGCCACCATGAAGCTTTCTTCGGAGAGCAATCGCTCGACCGTGCGCCGCGCCAGAGCCTCCGGCCCGTCCGGCGGCGGGGCCGGTCCGTCGTCGCCGCCATGGCGCCAGTTGCGGCGGAAGTATCCGGCCAACGCGGCGATCACCGCACCCTGGCGGCAGGCAGCCCCCACCGCGGCCGGGATGTCCCCGTGCGCGTCCCACTCGTCCGCATCGGCTCCGTCCGTGTGGATCCAGACCGCCTCCCAACCCCTGCCGGACCGCAAGTCTCACATAGAGTCCCACAAAGGACCCGAAACCCCTTAACGCTCCACCCCCGGACACCGATACCATCAGTGGACGGGGTACGCGGCCCGCCGGCCGCGAGCCCCTCCAAAGGGCCCTAGGGACGGGGCTGTGTTCTGAGCGCCAAGGACGGCGCACACCACCCACACCGGCCCCCAGCGCGCCAGAACGCCGCGGGGGCCGGTGTTTGTTTCCCGGCCCGCTCCGTTCAGGGGCGGACCGCCGCGGCCGCAGCGACGAGTTCCGGCGGCAGACCGGCGGAGAAGGCCGCGACGTTGGTCCGCAGGTGCTCCAGGGACTTGCTGCCGGCCAGGATGCTGCACACCCCCGGGTTGCGGCGCACAAACGCCATGGCCAGCGACGGCAGGCGGTCCAGATCGCCGTCCACCAGATCGATGTACGGCTGGAGGCGCTGACGCATCTCGGGCTTGACGCCGAAACCGTCCCGCGCGCGCGGGGTCAGCCAGCCGCCTGCCAGGGGACCGCGCAGCACCACACCAACGCCCTGCTCCGCCGCGCGGTCGATCGCCGGCTCCACGCCGCGCTGCAGCAGGTTGTACTCGAGTTGCAGCACCTGAAAGTCACCGGAGCGCACGCAGCGCTCCGCCAAGCGGTTGGGCGCCGACGCCCCCAGGTAGCGGACCTTGCCGGCCTCCTGCGCACCGCGCATCGCCCGCACGGTTTCGCCCGCGTCCAGCACGCCCTCGGGGTCGGGCCCGAAGTGGATCTGCATCAGGTCGATGACGTCCGTCCGCAGCAACTCCAGGCTGCGGTCGATGCTGTCACGGATGGCCTCGTAGCTGAAGTCGTAGTAGGTGCCGGGCTCGCGGTTGTGCTCGCCGCACTTGCTGGCCAGCACAAACTCCTGCCGCCGCCCCGCGAGGACCTGGCCGATGCGGGCCTCGCTCTGGTGATAGGCGGACGCCGTATCGATCAGGTTGATCCCGGCATCCAGGACCGCGTGCAGCACCGCCGCGGCCGCTTCCGACCCGGGTCGTTCGCGGGCGCCGGCGTCGCCGATCCCCCAGTTGCGGCCGATCTCCAGGGCGCCGAATCCCAACACGGTCACCAGCGGTCCACCCGCGCAAAGGCGGCGGCGTTCCAGCATGTTCGTCCTCCCGCTTCCTCGTCTTGAACCCGACGGCGGTCTCTACGGGATCAGTTGCACCTTGATGGAGGATCCCTGACCAGCCAACACCAACCGCATGCCTTCGTGGAAACGGTCCAGCGGCAGTTGGTGGGTGACGATGCGCTCGAGGGGCAGGTGGCCCCGCTGCAGGAGCCCGATCGCCGTCGGGTAACAGAAGGGGCCGAGGTGGCTGCCGCGGATGTCCAATTCCTTGCTGTCGCCGATGATCGTCCAGTCCACCGTGACCGGCTCGCGCATGACGCTGAACTCCACAAAGGTACCGAGTTTGCGCAGCAGCCGCAGGCCCTGTCCGACCGCGGACGGGTGGCCGGACGCCTCCAGGTAGACATCGCAGCCGTAACCTTCGGTCAACCCCATCACCTCGGCCACGACATCGTCGCGCTGGGGATCCAGGGCCAGGTCGGCGCCGCAGGCCAGGGCCACCTCCAACCGCGCCGGCCGGGTGTCCAGGGCGATCAACCGCCCCGGGCCGCGCAGGCGGGCCGCCGCGATCATACCCAGGCCCAGGGGCCCGCAGCCAGCGACCACCACCACGTCGCCAAGCCGGATGTCCGCGCGGTCCACGGCGTGCAGCGAGCAGGCCAGCGGCTCCACAAAGGCGCCGGCCGCCGCCGACAGATCGGCGGGGACGCGGTGGTGGATCTCCCCCTCCGGCAGGCGGACATACTCCGCCATCGCGCCCGGGGTGCGGCGGCGAAAGCCGTAGATGGCGTTGTCCATGCACATCCAGTACTGTCCGCGGCGGCAGTAGCGACACTGCCAGCACGGCACGATCTGCTCCGAGACCAGGCGGTCCCCCAGTGCCACGCCCCGGACCCCGCCACCGAACGCGACAACCTCGCCGACAAACTCGTGGCCCGGGATCACGGGCGCCTGGCAGTACCCGGGGCGGTCCGCATCGCCCCAGAAAAGGGGTGCGCCCGAAAAGCACTTGGCGTCGCTGGCACAGATCCCGACGGCCTGCACACGCAGCAGCACATCGCCTGGCCCGATCGCGGGTACGTCCACTTCCTCCTGGCGGTAATCCTCCGGTCCGTGGCAGACCACCGCCCGCATGCGCCGCGGTATCGCGTCCACCGACGATTCCTCCCCTCGGCCCGCACGCCATTCCGCGACCGCGCGCGGTTCCCCTCCCGGGCGGGAGGCCGGTGTTCCCGTCCCACCAGGGGTTCGACTGGCCCTTGACGGGCTGGGGCGGCTTCGCTACACTAAATACCGTATTCCGGGTGGTTATATACCTTTAGGTGTAGATGCGATGCGGCAGACCACAGGGGGATGCAGCCGATGCGTGAGATCCCGGTCCCACTCGTGCGCGCCAACCAGGCCTTCCTCGTGGGCGGAGTCGTGCTGGCCGCCGCGCTCGACCAACCCTTGATCATCGCCGCCCAGCTACTGGTCGTACTGATCGGCCTGCGGCTCGGCCCCCGCGTCCATCCGGTGTTCGCGGTCACCCGCGCCATCCTGGGCCGCCGGATCCAGGGGGCCCCGACGGAGGATGCGCGACTGCAGCGGTTCAACCTCACCCTGGCCGGCATCATGCTCACCGTGGCCACCGGGCTGTTCGCCGCCGGGTGGGCCCTGGCCGGCTGGGTGGTCGCCTTCGTCCTGGCGGCGGTGGCCGCGGCCGGGCTCGCCGGCTTCTGCCTCGGCTGCCAGCTCTACCGCTACATCGGCCCCTGGATGCGCGCCCAAGCCTGATCCACTCAGCCGCCCGGCACCCCGGCGGCCCCCACGCCCGGGTCCTCGAAACGGCCCGCGTCACCGGTCTCGGCGCGCCAGGCGGCAAGTTCCGCGGCCAACCGCCGCAGGATCGGGGCGTGGCCCGGATCCCGCGCCAGATCGAACCGCTCGTCCGGGTCGCCCTCCACGTCATACAGTTCATAACCCCACCAGAGGTAATGGCAGAGCTTCCAGCGGCCGCGGCGCAGACCGCGGATCGGGTTCACCCAGCGCTGCTTGCTCACGTACTCGAAATGCACCGCGGCCCGCCCGGAACCCCCTTCGCCGCGGCAGACAGGACCAAGGTCGAACCCCTCGGCCTCGGCCGGCGGCGCGACACCGGCGGCGGCGAGCAGCGTGGGCAGCACGTCCAGATGGCTGACCAAGTCGTCGTGCGCCCCCTGCGGCAACCGGCCCGGCCAGGAGAGCACCAGCGGCACGTGCACCAACGGTTCATACAGGCAGGGTCCCTTGAACGCAAGGCCGTGGGCACCAGCCAGGTCTCCGTGGTCGGAGGTGTAGGCGACGAGGGTACGCTCCCGCTGACCGGCCGCGTCCAGCGCCGCCAGCACGACTCCCAGTGAGGCGTCGACCTGCTCGATCTGCTCCGCGTAGCGGCTGCGGTAGCGCAGCCACTCCTGCGGTCCGGCGCCGACCAGCGGCCGTCCCTGATCCTCTTCCAGGTAGACGCGCTGGGCGGGCGCACGACCTCGCAAATCGCCCGTGTCGCCGGCCGGCGCCGAAAGCCCAGGCCGCACCGGCCCCTCGTGCCGCCAGACGTGGTAGATGTCGTGCGGGCGGACAAACGAGACCACGGCTGCCCAGGGACCCGGCCCCGCGCGGCCGCCGATCCACTCCGCCGCGGCGGCCGCGACACGCGCATCCGATGCGCCCTGCCCCCCCGGGGCGAACACGTCCTCGAAGCCGAAGTCGGCCGGACCACTGTCCGCCCCGGTCAGGTGCCACTTGCCGAAGTAGCCGGTGCGGTAACCGGCGGCCTGCAATCTGCTGCCGAGCGTCGGGCTGCCGGGGGCCAGGGGGCGGGCATGGGCCGCGCCGATGTTCGCCTCCACCCCCAACTGATGCGGGTGGCGCCCGCACAGCAGCGCGGCCCGCGCGGGGGTGCACTGCGGCGCGGCGCAGTATGCCTGGCGGAAGACCGCTCCTGCGGCAGCCAGGGCGTCCTGGTATGGCGTGCGCAGGGGCGACGGGCCGCCCTGCGGCGTCAGGTGCGCGTGCGCGGTCTCCTGGTCGCTGAACACCAGCAGGAGATTCGGCCGGGGATCGATCATGCACACGTGGCGGAGAGCGCGCCGCCCTTGGCGGCGGCCGCCCCGCCGCTCCCTCCCGTCTGCGGCCCCGACGCGCGGATGGCCTTCCGGCGCCGACGCACCGCATCCCTGGCCTTCCGCGACCGCCCGGCCCGCCCTGCCGGTCGGCGTACGCGGGCGCGGCGCGGGCGCCCACGGCCGTCCAAACTCAGGCGGGAGCCGCTGGCGGCAGCCTGAGCCGGAAACAGCTGCCGCGGCCCACGTCGCTGCGGACCTCGATCGCGCCCCCGTGTTCCCGCGCGATCAACTGCGCGATCGAGAGGCCGAGGCCGAAGCCGTCGGTGCGGCGCGAGTGGGCAGGATCACCTCTGAAGAACGGCTCGAACAAACGCGGCAGGTCCTCCGGCGGGATGCCCGGGCCCTCATCTTCGACCTCCAGAGCGGGTTGCTGGCCGTCGACGACCCGGATCCGGACCGGCCGGTCCCCCGGGGTGTATTTGAGGGCGTTGTCGACCAAGGCGACCACCACCTGCTGCAGACGTTCGCGGTCGCCGGCCACCCACACCGGCCCGGGCACTTCCAGGGCCAGCCGGCCTGGAGAGGCCATGATCTGCATGGCCTCGTGCACGTCACCCGCAAGGGCGGCGAGGTCCACCCGTTCCCAGTGGCCGCGCTCCCCCACCTCGCCGCTGGCCAGGATCAACAGCCGGTCGACCATGCGCCGCATGCGCGCGGCCTCGTCCCGAATGACGGCGGAGGCGTGCTCGGCCTCGATGTCGTCCCCCGCCTCGCCACGCCCCAGCAGAGCGGCGTAGCCCTGGATAATGGCAAGCGGGGTACGCAACTCGTGGGAGGAGACGGCGACGAAGCGGCGCTGCGCCTCCACGGCCGCCTGGATCCGCACCAGGGCGGCATTGAACACCTCGGCGATCTCGCGGATCTCATCGCGCGGGCCGCGTTCGGGCAGTCGCGCCCCGAGGTTGTCGGCGTCGATGCGGCGGGCGGCGGCGACCATCGCCCGCACCGGGGAAAGCGCCTTTCGCGCCAGCAGATAGCCGACTCCGGCCGCGAGGGTGGCACCTGCCAGGTCCGCCCACAGCAGCACCTTGCGCGCGTCGGCCTGGAACTGGTCGGCGCTGGCCAGCGACTCGGCCACCTGGATGTCGCCGACGACCACGGACCCGTGCTTCAGGGGCTGCGAGACCCAGGCCACGGACGGGCCCCCGCCGGGACTGGGCCGCAGGCCCTGGGTGGTCGTCCCCGGAGGGCCCACCGGCAGGTCGTGTCCGTTGAGGTTGCTGGAGCGGTTGACCACGTTTCCGGCCGTATCCGTGATCTGGACGAACAGACCCGACTGACTTCCGGTGACGACCAGGGCCGGGCTCTGCAGGTCCAGGCGGACACGGTCCTCGCCCGAGTCGGACAGCTTCGAGGCGACGCCCGCCACCAGGGCGGCGGTCGCCTGAGCGTGCAAGCGGGCCCCGCGCAGGGCGTCGTGCACCAACAGCGCCCGCAGGGCCACCAGCACCAGCAGGCTGGTCCCGAGCAACACCGCCAGCGCCGTGAGGGTGTACCAGGCGGTCAGCCGGACCCCGATCCCGGGCCGCCGGCGGCCACCGGGCGCGCGGCGGTCGGCGCTGACCGTCACGCGGACCCGTCCGGGGGGCGCAGGACGTAGCCGACCCCGCGCACCGTATGGATCAAGGGCTGGCTGGACGGCCGCTCGACCTTTTCGCGCAGTTGGCGGATCATCACATCGACGATGTTGCTCGAACCGCTGTAGGCATACCCCCAGACGCGTTCGAGCATCACGTCCCGCGTCATGACCCAAGGGGAATTCTCCGCCAGGAAGGCGAGCAGGTCGAACTCACGCCGGGTCAGCGACAGCGGCACCCCCGCCCGGGTCGCCGTCCGTGCCCGCGGATCGAGCCGCAGATCACCGACCTGCAGGACCTCCTCGGTGCGCCCCTCGTGGCGGCGCAGGACGGCGCGCATCCGGGCCAGCAGTTCTTCAACGTAGAACGGCTTGGAGACGTAGTCGTCCGCGCCCGCGTCCAGACCGGCGACGCGGTCGCTCACCTCGCCGCGGGCGGTCAGCAGGATCACGGGCAGTTCGCGCAAGCGGCGGGCGCGCTCCGCGCTGGCATCCTCGCCGTCCCGGCCGAGTTCGCCGCGGCGGATCCGGCGGCACACGGTCACCCCGTCGACCTCGGGCAGCATGACGTCCAGCACGACAAGGTCCCAATCCGCCGCGGCCAGCCGCTCCAGAGCCTGGCGGCCGTCGCTGGCCAGGCCGACGCGGTAACCGCGTTGACCCAACTCAAGGCGGAGCAACTCACCCAGGCGGGCTTCGTCTTCCACCACCAGCACCCGGCTACTCCCGCCGTCGCCACCGTCGCCGGCCATCGGCGTCCCCCCGTCGGGTCCACGCTCAAGCCGTCTTCAGCCTACCACGGGCCGGCCCGGGACGACAGGCGCGCCCTGCGGCCGGACGCAAGGAATCCACCCCGTCGGGCGGGAACTGCCCCAAGCATCGCGGACGCCACGGGGTGAAGGCTCGACCTATGCTGCCATGCCGGACGAAGGCCGCGGCGACACCGTCCCGATGAACGACGAGACGGAAGCGGTGCCGCAGGGCGTTCTGCTCGCCCAAGCAATGGACGTGCTGGCGCGGCTGCCCGACGCCTGCGTCGATCTGATCTACATCGACCCGCCCTTTGGCACGGGGCAGGTACGCAGCCTGGCCACCATCCGCACCGGCTCGGGCGAGCGCAGCCGCCGGGGCTTCGGTGGACGGCGCTACCACTTCGAAGTCACTGCGGTGCACGCCTACCGCGACGACATGCCCCTGGACGCCTATCTGGAGTTCCTCGGCGCCCACCTCGCGCAGGCGCACCGCGTGCTGCGCCCCACCGGCTCGCTGTACCTGCACCTGGACCACCACGCGGTCCACCACGCCCGGTGCATGCTCGACGGGATCTTCGGCCCGGAACACTTCTTGAACGAGATCATCTGGGCCTACGACTACGGTGGTCGGCCGCGCGACCGCTGGCCGCGCAAACACGACAACCTGCTGTGGTATGCCCGCTCCGGCCGCTGGACGTTTAACCGCGCCGACATCGACCGCATCCCGTACATGGCCCCCGGCCTGGTAGGACCGGAAAAGGCCGCCCGCGGCAAGCTGCCGACCGACGTCTGGTGGATGACCATCGTGCCGACCAACGGGCACGAACGCACCGGATACCCGACCCAGAAGCCGGAACGGCTGCTGGAACGCATCCTGCGGGCCTCGAGCAACAAAGGGGACCTGGTGCTCGACTTCTTCGCCGGTTCGGGCACCACCGGCGCGGTGGCCGCCCGCCTCGGACGCCGCTTCCTGCTGGTCGATCACAACCCGGAGGCGGTCGCCATCGCGCGCCGGAGGCTCGGTCTGTCCCCCGAGCCCGGACAGGCGTAGACACGGCCGTCGACCGCGTCCACCGCAGGCGGTTCACCCCCCGCCGGCCAGGGCCGCGGCGACCAAGCCCGCCTCGATCGCCGTCAGCGGTCCGGTCAGGCGGCCTTCCTCCTGTTCCCGGCGCAGACGCTCGGCCTGGGCCCGCGGCGGCAGCACGTGGCCGGCCAGTAGCGGATCCGCCGTCCGCTCCATCCAGTCGGCGACAACCTGGCGCAGGCGGTTGGTGACGTCGGCGCACTCCGGGTCGCCCGCCCGGTTGCGCCGTTCCTCCGGGTCCGCTTGCAGATCGTAGAGTTCTTCGGGCGCCCGCGTCCGCGCGTAGCAGGCCGCGCGCGTGGCCTCCCCCGACGGCGAGCGGTAGATGTCCGCGGGCAGGTAGACCTCGGGGGACTCGGGATCGAAGTTGCGCACGTACTTCCAGCGGGTGCCGCGCACCCCGCGCAGGGGGTTGTAGCGGTCATGCCACGTCAGCTCGAAGTGGATCCGCCGCGCGTCGTCACCCGGGGCCCCGCCGAACTGGGGCAGCAGGCTCACGCCGTCCAGCCCTTGAGGCAGCGGCACCCCGGCCGACTGCAGCAGGGTCGGCAGCAGATCGACGTTGGACGACAGCGCCCCACAGACGGCGCCCACCGGGATGTGCCCGGGCCAGCGGGCCAGCAACGCGGTCTCCAAACCCGGGTCGTAACCCATGCCCTTGGCTCGCGGGAAGGCGATGCCGTGATCCGTCGTAAACAACACCAGGGTGTCTTCGGCCAGACCAGCGGCGTCCAGGGCGTCCAACAGCGTCCCCACGCCGGCGTCGGCGGCGCGCGCCAGGCCGCCGAAGCCGGCGAGTTCCTGGCGCACCGCGGCGATGTCCGGCAGATAGCCCGGCACATCGAGGCCGCCTGGATCGTCCGGAGCGTAACCCGGACGGTCGAACGGCCGGTGGGTCTCGGTCACCCCCGCCACCAGGAGAAACGGGGGCCGCGTGCCGCGACCGGCGCCGGCATGCGCCGCCAGGAAGCGCGCACCTTCCTGCGCCACGGCAGCCATGTGGCGCTCGCGGCCCAACAGTTGGGCGTAGCCAAGCCGCCCGGGGTCGGAGGGGTCGTGTTCATGCTGGAACCCGCACAGCGCCGTCTCATAGCCCGCCTCGGCCAGATACTGCGCCAGGCAGCGCTCGTGCGGGTGCAGCCGCCAGCCGGTGTGGGCCAGCCCCATGAGCCCGTTGCGATGCGGGAAGCGGCCGCTGAAGATCGACCCGCGGCTGGGCGAGCATTGGGGTGCCGTGCAGAAGTACCGGTCGAAGCGCATGCCCTCGCCTGCCAGGCGGTCCAGGCGCGGGGTCTGCACCCGGGCCCCGTAACAACCCAACCGCCTGCCCGTGTCGTGGGTAATCACCAGCAGGATATTCGGCCGCATCCGCCGCACGTGGATCCCCCCCGCGGGCAGTCGCGCCGCCCTGTCGGGACCTTGCCCGTCAGGACCGCCGTATCCTGCGGCACACGGCGTGGTGTGCGTTGCAAGTGGGGGGCAGGCCGGGGTGGCGGCGCCGTCGCCCGCAGGACTCCGCAAGCCGCGCGAGCAATCCTGGGGTGGCCCCCCTACCTCGCCCGAATGGAGGCGATCCCGTGTCCACACCGCAAGGCGACGACGCAAGCCCTTTTTTCTCTCGACATGCCGCCGCCTACGCCCAATCCCCGGGGCACGCGCGCGGGGAGGATCTCTGGCAGCTGCTGGACGCCCTCGACGCGCGGCCGGGACAGCGGGCGTGCGACGTGGCGACGGGCACCGGCCACACCGCCCTGGCGCTCGCCGAGCGCGGGGTCCAGGTCGACGCCGTCGATCCCACCCCGGCGATGTTGGCGGAGGCCGAGCGCCTCGCCGCCGAACGACGCGTCACCGACCGCGTCCGGCTTGTCCGCGCCGCAGTGGACGACATGCCGCTCACCGCCGGCGCCTACGACATCGTCGCCTGCCGCCGCGCCTTCCACCACTTCCCCGATCCACCCCGCGCGGTGGGCGCGATGGCCCAACTGCTCGCACCAGGCGGACGGCTCGGCGTCAGCGATATGTGCCCACCGTCCGACCTGGCGGCAGACATCAACCACCTGGAGCGGCTGCGCGACCCGACCCACCGCGAGGCCCTCACCGAAGACGCGTGGCGCACCCTGCTCGCGCAGGCCGGCCTGACCGTCCGCTTCTGGCTGCTGCAGGAGGAACGCACGAGTTTCGCCCAATGGCTCGCGCCGGTCAGCCTGGAGGAATCCGCCGGGCGCTCGGTCCAACAGGCCCTGCAGGCGCTGCCCGCATCGCGCCGCGACCGGCTGCAGGGCGGCCGGGCCGACGGCTGGCTCAAGCGCCGGCTGGTGTTCGTGGCCCAGCGCTGATCCGGCCTCCCACCGGCCCGCACCGACGGCGGCACACGGGCCGGTGGGACCGGGTACGGCGGCCGGCGCTACCCTCCCGCAGCCGGTGGACGGCCGGTGAGCTTCACCCGGTCCACCGCCAATCCGACGGGCGCGTCCAGGCGCAGGTCCGCCCCGCCGTTCTGACTGCCCTTGAAGTCCGCGCCGGCAAGCGCCCAGGTCACCGTCTTCCACGTGTGGCTGCCGGTCGTGGTCACCGGGCCCACGGCCGTGTAGGGGGAGGCGGCGTTGTAATCGCATTGCAGCGCCAGACCGGCCGGCGCGTCGTAGTAGCGCACCTGCAACCACAGGTTCCCCGGCCCGGCCGGAAAGACACCAGAAGCCACACGCAGATAAAAGTACGAGTCGCCCTTGGGCGCGAAGGGGTTGCGGGTGAAGAGCACGGCAGGCCTCGAACCCGCGCTGCCCAGGCGCCAGCGCCCGTCCGGTGCACTCACGGCGCGAAGGCCGGTATTGTGCAGGCCCGCTGCGCCGACCGAGACCTCCGCGACCCCCCGCCGCACCGGCCCGGCGCCGCCCCTGTGGCGTTGGTGCTCGGTCACCAGCGCCAACAGGGTCGGCAGGTCCACCACCTGCACCGGCGGCAGCGGATCCCCGGAGGCGCGCGCCGCAATCCCCTGCGCCACCGCCCGATACCAACTGGGCGTTTGCAGGATCGCCCGAGCCACCGCGAACTGCACACCGGCATCCGGCTGAAACAGGCCGCGCACACTGGCAGCTGCCTGGCTGGTGGACCCGCCGATGTCGGTGCTCATCGTCAGCACCGGCATGCCGTCGACCAGGGCTTGCCCCGGCAGCTTCTGCCCCACGATGCCCCCGGGGGAAAAGCTGCTGTATGCCTTGAGACCGGACGGCCCCATGCCCGGACTGTCGCCCTCGATGATGAACCCGGTCACCTTGAGGTCCCATTGGCGGTAGAACCGCCGGCAGTGCGCCGCCCACGTCGCCACGCCCGAGGGGAGCCCGGAGGGGCGCGGTGCCTCCAGGGCCCCGGGGTTGAGGTAGCCGGCCCCCGAGTCCCCGGCCACGAAACTGTCCTGCGCCGTCGCGGTGGCGCGGGTCCAGGCCATCGCCGGGGCCGCCCGCAGACAGAGGTTGGGATCGAAGGCCCACGAAAGCGGCACGGTCCCGCGCGCCGGATCGGTCCAGAGGGACGGAGCCATGTGGTACAGCCAGGCCGGCGAATCGAAGTCACCCACGTAGAAGGCGAAATAGCGGCCGGGCTTCACCGAGCCGTCCGCCTGCAGGAAGCCGCGCTTGCGCAGTGCGGCGGGGTCCGGCGCGGTCCGCTGCGGGTAGCTGGACCGCAGGGGCAGGTGCCGGGTGAAGGACGCGTTGGCGATGCCGGCGAGGCCGAGCGCATCGGCCTCCATGAACGCGTTGTAGGAGGAGAGCGTCTCGGCATAGGTCCACTCAGTCGCGACCCCGCCGTGTTTGCCGCCGGCCTTACCGAAATTCGTGTATTTGAAGGCCCAGGGTGGAAAACCGCCGACGTTGATCATCCTGCGGCCACCCGTGCGCCGGTTGGCGCTCTGCAGCAGGGCGGCCAGCGTCGCGGCGTCGGTCCCCGGCTTCTGCCCGGGATCGTCGACCGGCGCCTCGTCCGGCCACGGGTCGAGATCGAAAAAGAAAGCACGCTGGGACACGAAGTAGTCGTGGTTGACCAGGGTGTTGTTCCAGATGTTGCCGCCCGCACCGGGGTTGCGCAGCCAGTAGGCGTCCAGGTAGTAGGCCAGATGCGCGGCGGAGGTGCGGCCGGTGTCCAGGTAGTGCGCCTTCGCCCAGATGTAGGCGTCGTTCTTGGCGCTCCCGGTGGACGGCAGCTTCGTACCTGGGATCGTGCCCTTGCCGGTGAACAGTGATGTACCGTCCGGATGCACCAGCCGGAGCGCCACCCCCCAGCCTGCCTTGACCAGATCCCCATACAGCGGGGGCGCGCTCTGGGTCGCCAACCGCTTCCACAGCGGCACCTTGGCGGCACCCGCCGGCGTGAGGCGCTGGGCGACCGGCAGCAGATCGAGCACGCCGGCAAGGGTGGCCGCCACGTTCTGGGTCGAGGGCACCGCCGGATCCCAGAGCACCAAGCCCCGCGTACGGTGGCCGAACATCCCCAGCAGTTCGTTGAGGTCCTTCGCCTCCGTCGGCCGCGTCTTGGCCACCGACCAGCCGAGTTCGGCCAGGCGCGCCCACCAGAAGGCGTCCACGTCAAGCTTGCCGGGGCCGGTGACCCCCAGCACATACAGCCGCGGCGCGTCGCGGTTGACGATCCCCTGCAGAGCGGCAAGCAACGCCATTTCGTCATACGCGCGCTCCAGCGCCGACCCCGGTTGCAGGCTCACGCCGCCGTAGGGCATGCGGTAGTGGACCAATGCCGGCTCCGGCCGCGTCGACGCCGGCACCAGGGAACGACCGCAGCCAGCGGCCAGCGCCCCTGGCAAGGCCGCCGCGGCCGCCGTCTTCACCGTGCGCCCCAGGAGCGTCCGCCGCGCAACACCCGGCATGGGACCACCACTCCCCTTCGCTGGACCCCGCCCCCGCCGCGGGCGCAACCGTGCGCAAAGAAGCACCTCTTACGCGAAGACCCTTTCATGCGGGCGACCGAACGCCGGCTCGGCGGGCGCAGTCGGCCCATACGACGCCGCCCCCGCCGTCGCCTTGCGGACGGCTCCAGCCAACCTGGATCCGTCCGGAGGAGTCCGCGGGCCAGAAGCAGCCTAAACGGCGCCGCCCGCCGGGGCCGACAGGGCGTGATCGGCCGCGGCCAGCGCGGGCCGCAGCGTCCGATACACCCCATACAACCGGCCGAGCCGGCCACTGGCCACCGACGAAAACGGCACCGTCCGCGCCGGCGGAGGGGGAAACCCGCCCCAGTCCCTCAGGCCCACTCCGACCGCCGCCAACTGGCAGGCCCCCATCGCCGAAGGCGAGACCAGGCCGCAGAGGTCCACCGCCTCGCCGAACGAGTTCGCCAATCGCCGAGCCCAGTCGTCCGCGTGGCGCCCCTCGGCCAGAACGAGCGGCCGGCCGCTCCGCTCCGGCAGCATCCGCTCCAGCAACTCGCGGTAGGCAAACGCAACCCCGTAGGCGGCGGCACCCGCCATCGCGGCGGCGTCGGTCCGCAGGCCGAGGCCCACCCAGGCGCCCCGCACCCCCAGGTCGAACGACGGCAGGCGCTCCCCCGCCAGATGGGGCACAAACACCAGATCGGCCACCTCGTCCGCCGGCGGCAGTGCCACACCGCCAAGCCGCTCCCGGGCCCAGGCCACGGCAAGGCCCGCCGCCAGCAGCGCCCCGACTGAGATGCCCAGCCCTGAAAGCGGATGACAGAACCGCTGTGCTCCCTCCGGTCCGGGGTCGCCCGCCGAGCCCACCACGGCGACCTGGCCGGCACTCCCCACATTCAACAGCGGCCGGGTGGCATCGCAGGACCCGGCGGCCAGAACCGCCGCCGGCAGGTCGCCGGCTCCGGCCACCAGGGGCAATCCCGCCGGCAGGCCCAAGCGCTGCGCGAAGCGCGCGCCCAGGTGGCCCACGACCGCGGACGAGTCGACCAACGGCGGGCGGATCCGCGGCGGCAGGCCGAAACACAGATCGGGATGCCACGCCCTGCGCCCCACGTCCATCCAGCCGGTGCCGCTGCCGTCGGTCGGCTCGCTCAGCGGCGGGGCGCCGAGTACCGTGCGCACCCAGTCCTTCGGTTGCAGCACGTACCTGGCGCGCGACACCACCTGCGGCTCATGGCGCGACAGCCAAAGCAGCTTGGGCAGCACGTAGTTGGCGGTCGGTACCGACCCAGTCGCGGCCGCGAGGTGCGCCGCGCCGCAGGCCTCCGCCAGCGCGGCCGCTTCCTCCGTGGCCCGTGCGTCGGCCCACAGCAGGGCGGGTCGCAGCGGCGAACCGACGCCGTCGGTGAGCACCACCCCGTGCATCTGACCGGCGAACCCCATCGCCTCGACGTCCGAGAGCGGCATCCCCACCTGCGCGCGCAACGCTTCCATCGCCTCCTGCAAGGCGGCCAGCCAGACCCGCGGCTGCTGCTCGCACCACCCCGGCTGCGGGGAGTCCATCGCATAGGGCGACGAACGGGCGGCCACCTCCACGCCGCGCGACTCATCCCATAACAACACCTTCACCGTCGAGGTACCGATGTCGCAGCCGAGCAGGCTGGCCGTACCGACCCCTCCCCATCGGGCACACCTGCGGGTATCATCCGCCATGCGGGCACCCACCGCATACCGAGACGGCCGAAGCGGCCCGGACCGCCGCGCTTGAGCCAAGGCCCAGGCGGCGCTAGGCTACGGAAAGGCGGCTCCGGCGTCCATCGGCGTGCCGTGCGGCGGGGAAGGGATGTGCGCTCCCATGGCGACCGTGATCGATGCCGCGCGACTCGACGCCATCCGGGCCGAACTACCGGCGCTGGCGGGCGGGCCCTACCTGAACACGGGCACGGCCGGACCGTTACCCCGGCCCGCGGTGACCGCCCTGCAGGAGGCCGTGGCATGGGAATGCGAACACGGGCGCATCGGCCCTGAAGCCCACCAGCGCGGTCGAGCCGCAGCCACCGCCGTGCGCGCGTCGCTGGCCCGCCTGCTGCAGACGGACCCGGAGCGCGTGGCACTCCAGCACCACACCACCGACGGCCTCAACGCGGTGGCACTCGGGTTGCGGCTGCAGCAAAGCGACGCCATCGTGATCACAGACCTGGAGCATGCCGCGGTCCAACTGGTCGCCGGCATGCTCCGGCTGCGGACGGGGGTCGAGGTGCGGGTGGCACGGCTGGCCTCCGCCTGTGGCGGCGTCGGGCCGGAGGACCGCTCGGCCCGCGCCGCTGCGGTCGATCCGCGAGCGGCCGGCGCCGTGCTCGAGCCGCTGCTGCGCGACGGACGGGTGCGGGCCGTCTTTTTGTCCCATGTCTCTTATGCCACCGGCGCGGTGCTGCCGCTGGCCGCGATCGCCAAGGTCGCGCACGCCGCGGGGGCGGCCGTGGTCGTCGACGGCGCCCAGGGAGCGGGGGCCCTGGCGGTCCAGCCGGCCGCCCTCGGCTGCGACTTCTACACGGTGTCCGGCCAGAAGTGGCTGTGCGGGCCGGAGGGCACCGGGGCGCTCTGGGTGGCACCCGGCTGGGAAGAACGCCTACTGCCCGCCGTCACCGGCTACGCGGGGGTCAGCCAGTGGGACGCCAGCGCAGGCCACTTCCTGCCCGCCAGGGCCGCCTGGCGCCTGGAGGTCGGCACCACCTTCCGCCCGGGCCTGACGGCCTGGGCCGCCGCGCTGGAATGGCTCGAGGGCATCGGCTGGGCAGAGATCCACGCCCGCACGGCCGCCCTGGCGCGCCACTGCCGCCAGGCCCTGGGCGCCCTCAGCGGCGTGCAACTGCTCACCCCGACCGACCCTGCGGGCCTCGTGGCCTTCCGTGTCGCGGGCCGGTCCGGGGAGGCCGTGGCAGCCCACCTCGAAGACAGCGGCCTGCGGGCGCGCTCGATTCCAGGCTGGGACGCCGTGCGGGTGAGCCTCGGCTTCTTTTTGGAAGAACGCGAGTTGGACCGGCTGACCGCGGCCGTCGCGGCACTGAGCCCGCAGTAAGCGCCCGCACCCGGACGCTCCGTTCGTGGCGGACGCCGACCGGAACCACACCACCGGGGGCAACCCCAGAGGCGGCCGGTCCGGCGGCGACCGCCTCTGGGCCGGACACCGACACCGCGCCCGCCCGACACCCATGCCTGGGCGTCTCTCGCGCGATCAGGTCGGTGCGGCCGCAAGAGCCATGATCCGATCAATGCGCCGGGCCGTCTCCTCCAGCCCTACCCCTCCCACCTCGGAGGTCAGATAGCCGTCGTAGCCGATGGCGACGAGCGCGGCGACGACGGCCGGCCAATCGACATCGCCGTCCATGAGTTGGCAGAAGCCCCCGAGCTGCCCGGGCCGGCCGCGGAAGTCTTTGAGGTGCACGCGCCGCACCCGCGGCCCGAGGATGCGCAGCCACTGCTGCGGATAGCCGAACGCCACCACGTTGCCCACGTCGAAGTAGGCTCCAACCAGAGGGTGGTCGACCCGGTCGATCAGTTCACGCATCTCCAGCGGACTCAGCAGGAACTTGTTCCAGACGTTCTCGACCGCCAGGCCGACCCCCGTCGCTTCCAGGTCGGGCCGCAAGGCGCGCAGGGCGTCGACCAGCCACCCGAAGGCGTCGTCGTAGCGCGCATCCGGGCGCAACTGGCCCGGGTGCACCAGGATGGTGTCCGCACCGAGCCGGGCGGCGATGCGCAGGCCGAGGCGCAGGTTCGAGACGCCCCGCTCGCGAACCGCCGCGTCGGCGGCGACCAGCGGTGCGTCGCGCAGCAGGCCCCCCCCCATCACACTCGTGGCCTGCAGCCCGTGGGAGGCCACCAGGTGGCGCAGGGCGTCGATGTCGGCTCCCCCGAGCCCCATGGTCAGCGGCCCCTCGCCCACGGCGGCAAAGGTGAGTTCCACCCCGTCAAAGCCGGCGGCCCGTACCGCCGCCAATCGCTGCGCAGCCCCACCTTCGGCGGGAATACACCCGTAGCAGATACCCTTTTTCATCGCCGGCGCGGCGGTCGACCGCGCCACACCTCCCCGCGCACCGTTCGTCGGGACCTTCCATCTCCCAGCGCCACCCACCGACAGGCCGGCGGGGCGATCCCCCCGGCGGCCCACCCGGCGCCCGTTGGCCGGGGACTCTGTCGCCTTCACCCTCGGGAACCGACCGACCTGCCGACCGAAAACATCGCCTGCAAACGCCCCTCCTGCCGCTCCTGTGCCGCGACGCGCTGGCGAAAGCCGACGTGGGGGGCGTGGGCGGACGAGGCCATCAGGGTATCGATCTGGCGCGCCGCATCCCGCAGGGCGGTAGATACGGACTGCTGGCGCGTGAAGGCCCGCTGCAGCGCCGCGTTGGCGATGGTCGCAGCCTCCACATCCTGATAGCGAAAGACCCGACTGGCCACGCCCCAATGGCGGGCCGCCTCGACAAACCAGTGCAGCCCCTTGCCGCGCGCCACGGGCGCCACCGCCTCGACGCGCGCCACATACTCCTCCCACAGGGACACCAGGCTGGGCGTGCGCAGCAGATGGCTCATCGCCCAGCGCGACCACCACGGATCCGCGGACAAAAAGCGGATCAACCGCCAGGCGGCATCCGGATGGCGTGTCCCGGCGTTCACGGCGAGGTAGTCGGTCGCCTCGAAACCGCTGTGCGCTTGATCGACCCGAGGCAAGGGCGCGGCTCACCCCACGGCTGAAGCCGGGAGCTTGCGCCGCGATCTCGGTCACCACGGTCGCCGACTGGGCCACCTGGGGCCGAGCGATGCGCCCGCACCCCGCCGCGACCGCCGCGCCAGCGGCGGCCCACCAGCGCAAGCACGCCCGACGCACAACGCGGCGCCCGCCACCCGCGTCTGCCATCCGGTTCCCCCCTGACGTCTCGAGCCCGTTGTCCGCGCACCCACCTCCGCATCAGGTTCGCACCCGCACCCACCCGGCGGTAGAACGTCGGCTTTTTCGGCCCGGTGCGCGCCTCGCCTGCGGATCCCGAGCCGAACCTCCCCCGCGGCCGAGGGGACCACCGCAGGCGCTACGGCAGCAAGCCGCGGTGGGCGCGGCCCGGACCAGCAGAGGAAAACGCGGCGGGACGCCCTCCTGGACGTCCCGCCACCGCTCGCGTTCGCACGATCTACCGTCCGCCCTGGACAGCTGTTCCCCCTACTCCCCCCGTAGCGCCTCGACCGGAGACAGGCCTGCGGCGCGCCCCGCCGGAACCGCTCCGGCCAACACGGCCACCCCGACGCCGAACGCTAATCCCAATAGTGCCAACCCCGGAGACACCAGGACCAGGTGTGGCTGCTTCAGGGCCGCGGCCCCGATGCTCCCCACGCCCCAACCGAGAGCGTCTCCGACCGCGCCACCGGCAAGCCCCAAGAGTCCCGCCTCGACCACAAAGAGCGTGAAGACATCCCGCCGCCTGGCCCCGATGGCCCGGAGCACACCGATCTCGCGTGTCCGCTCCAGAACGGCCATGCTCATCACGACCGCGATCATCAGGCCGGCGACCGCCAGCGCGATCCCTCCGACCGCGCCCAGTCCGACTTCGACGACGCGGAACGCCCGGGTCACGGTATGCAGGACGTCCCCGACCGTCGTCGCCCCGAATCCGAGCGCCCGTACGCGGCGGGCGACGCCGGCCACGTCGGAAGCGCGCCGGGCCAACACCACAATGTCCGGGTACCGCAGCGCGCTCCCCCGCGCCGCACCCGCCGCGAGCCAGCGCATCAGCACCGATGCGCGCACATACGCCGCCGGACTGCCCAGCACGTTGCTGCTGACGCCGGTGACCGTCAACGTCCGCGTCCGGCGGGTGCCGCTGCCGATCGCCCCGACCTGCCCGCCGGGCGCCAGTGTTCCGGTAGGACTCAGGGTGAGGCTGCGCCCGACCGCCGCCGCCTCAGAGCCTGGACGCAGGGAAAACAGCGCGTCCGCCATCGACTGGGGGAGGACCACCCCGGAACCGGCGGCGGTAGTAGTGGTGGAAGGAAGCCGGCCGGCCAACAGGCGCGGCAGAGAGACCGTACCGGTCGGTGACCACAGCCGGGCCGGCGGTAGCGGCCGAACGACCCCGGTGGTGCTGCGCGCGGCGGCCCGAAGCGTTCCGAACAGGGACGCATCCGGATACGCGGCCCGGACACCGGTCAGCCGCGCCAATTCGCGGACCTGGGCCGGACCGAGTGGTCGGCCTCCGCCCGTCGCCACCGACGGACCAAAGGAGATACCAGTCGGCGCGGCGGAGGAGGTCACCATCACCGAGGTGAGCGCCGCCTGTGCCAGCACGCTTCCGACGATCTGCTGCCGCAGGCCAGCCCCGATCGACATCAGCAGCACCATGGCGGTGACGCCGATGGCCACCCCGGTACCGGTCAGAAGCGAGCGGCCAAGACGCCGACGCACCGCCGACACGGCCATCCCGAGCAGCGTGGCCGCCGCGGGCCCGCCACCGGCGTGACGCACCGGACCGGCCGGTGCGCACGGCCCCACATCCGGAGCGGAGTCCGCCACGACACGCCCGTCGAGCACCCGCACCACACGATCGGCGCGCGCCGCGAACTCCTCGTTGTGTGACACGACCACGACGGTGCGGCCGTCGCGGTGCGCAAGGTCGACGAGCAGGTCGAAGATCTCCAGTCCGCCCTGGCGATCGAGGTTGCCCGTCGGTTCGTCGGCCAACACGATGCTCGGATCGGCGGCCAGCGCACGCGCGATGGCAACGCGCTGCGCCTGCCCCCCGGAAAGCTCCGCCGGCCGGTGGCCCGCCCGGTCCGCAAGCCCCACGCGCGCCAGGAGTTCCTGGGCACGGCGCCGGCGTTCCCGCGGCGGCACCCCGCCAAGGGCAAGCGGCAGGGCGACGTTCTCCAACGCGGTGCGGTGGGCAAGAAGGTGGAACGCCTGGAACACGAAACCGACGCACGTCCGCCGCCAGGCCGCGAGTCGATCGGCGGTCAGTTCACTGGTCACCTCGCCGCCGGACAACACCCGGCCATGGGTCGGTCGGTCCATCCCGCCCATCAGGTGCAGCAGAGTGGACTTGCCGCACCCTGACGGACCAAGGATCAGGGTCAGTTCTCCGGCCCGGACCGCGAGGTCCACGTCGTCCAAGGCCGCGACGATCTGACCACCGCGGCCGTAGGTGCGCCGTGCCCCCTGGAGTTCCACGGACACCGGATGCCCGTCGTGTTCCACCGCGGCCGCGGCGTTAGACGGCACGCCTGCTTTCCTCCGTAGCGCGCCCGGTAAGGGAGCCCACCCAGCCGGCCAGCAGACCCAGCAGCACGGCGCCCAGCACCGCCGCGACCAGCGCGACCAGATGGGCCCCCGTGCTGGTGGCGACCTGGAGCGCCAGGTGGGCCTTCGCCGCGCTCAGGCCGGGATGGCTCTTGCGGATCGCCTGCAGGATCCTCGCCGCGGGAGGCGGGAAGAGCAAGGGACCAAGTCCGGCGACCACACCATAGGCCGCACCCGCCAAAGCCGCCTGCCAAGACGGCCGCCGACCGGCGCGGTGGGCAGCGCGGCCCGTCAACCCCAAGACGACCACCAGGGCGACGTCCAACACCCACCCGGCGACAGCGGCGAGGGCTCCGCCGAACGGCAGGAACGCTGCGCGCAGCACGGCCAGGACCCCGAGGGCGAAAGCGATTCCGATCCAGGGCAGCATGCCTTTGGGCCGATGTTGACTCTCCATACTGGAAGCCCTCCCCATAGCGGAACACTCGAGGGATGGTATGGGGAGACCAAAACGGCCGTCAACCACGGGTGACCAGCGTTTCGGAAACCGGACGGCGGCATCCGGCATCCCGCCAGAGGGCTGGTCAGGACTTGAGAACCGTTCCTCTCCTCATAGCCTCTTGTGCCCAGCCGCTTGCGCGGCCAGCCCGTACGCCCCGCGCCGCGCCCAGTCGGGAACTTGCGTCTCCGGTCGCGAGTGCTTCATGAAGGACACCAGGTGCGGTCGCGCAGCGGCGTAACGGACGTACGTAGGCTGAGGTTGCGCTTACCTGCGCGGACCTCTGCGGGCGCGGCGCAGCCATATGCGCACCTTTCGCCACGCCCCGCGGCCCGCCTGCGGGAGTTCGCGTGTGGGGCGCGCGGTGGGGAGGCGGTGTCATGCGTGCCGAATGGGCCGGACGTTGGGTGGGTGCCGCCTGTGCGGTGGCCGGGTGCACACCGATGCTGTTTGCCGCAGTGGCGGGTACGGCCGGATCGGTCGGAGCCCAAGGCGTGCGCCTGGTCATGGGAGGGATGGCCGGTGGTATGCGCCCCATGGTCCCCGGCTGGGTGGTGTGGCTCGGAGCCGCTTCGTGGCCGCTGTTGCTGCTTTCGACCGGGTTGCTGCTCTGGAGCCTGTGGCGGGCGCCCGGCATGGGCCGGCTGCTCGCATACGGCGGCGTCGCCCTGCTGCTGATCAATCAGTTCCACATGCGCCTCTGGCTTTTTATACCCGCCCTGCTCCTGCTGTTCGGCGGCTTCGCGGCCAGCTTCCTGCTCAGCGGCCGGAGCGCCCGGACCAGACCAGCCCGGTGAGCGCGTAACAGGCGCGAGGCGGAATCCGACCACGTCGGCACCGCCCCGCGCCTGGTCTCATCGTCCGCGGCCCCTTGGAGACGCCTCAGGCGTTCAGGACGATACCTGGACCTTGGACCGCACCACAGCACCGTTGGAGGCGGCGAGCCAGATCTTATCCTTACCGCCGCCGACCTTGACGGTGAACAACCATCCGGACTTCTTCTGCTTCAACTGGACCCACTTCAACGGCTTTGATCCACCCATGCGGGCGGCGAGGGCGGCCTGGGCCGTCGCCGCGTCCTGCGCCAGCACCGCCGGGGGCTGGCTGAGCTTGACCCCAAGCGGCACCGCCGAACCGAGGAACAGACCCGTGTGCGCCGCCTGGGCGGTCTTGGACGCTTCCTTGCCATCCGGCGCCTCTTGCTTGGCTGCCTGGGTACCGGAGTCCTTGGCGTCGGATCCCTTCGCGCTGCCGGTGGTCGAGGTGCCACCTTGAGTGGACGCGGCATGGGCGTCTCCCGCCAGCCGCTTGGTGAGCACCGACCCGTTGGCCGCCGCGACCTTCACGTCATACGCCGTGCCCGCGGTGTTGCGCACGTGCACATCCCAGACCGCGGTGCCCCCCTGGTGATCGGCGGACACATGGTAGACCTGGGAACCGGCGCCCACCGCCTGTTGAGCGATGGTCTGCGCCTGCGCGGCGCTGATGCCGCCCTGAACCGCGGGCGACGATCCACTACCGCTACCACTGCCCGCACCCTGTCCGGACGCTGCATTGGCATCTCCCGCCAGGCGCTTGGTCAGCACCGCGCCGTTGGCCTCGACCACCTTCACGTCATACGCGGTACCCGCGGCATTACGCACGTGCACGTCCCAGACGGCGGTGCTTCCCTGGTGATCGGCGGAGACGTGATAGGCCTGAAAGCCGGCGCCCACCGCCTGTTGGGCGATGGACTCCGCCTGCGCGGCGCTGATGCCGGACTGGGCATGGACTACGAGCGGTGATCCCATCGCGAGGGCCGTGGCCACCGCCACGCCACCTAAGAGCCATGCATTTCTACGCACTTCATCGCCTCCCCAGAGCAGGTTAGACCGCAAAGATGGGGGGTGTATGAGGCGGACATGATGATTGGATGAGGCGACGGGCATGGGCGGCAGCGACAGCCGGGGCCCGTCAACCGGCAAGACGTTCAAGCTCACCCTCACCGACCCGAAGGTCGTGAAGGCACTCAACTGGATGAACAGTTGGACCAAGACCTACCCGGTGGCAACGATCAGCGCCGCGACCTCCGCCTACGGCACCAACACTAACGCCCCGCTGATCACGGGCCAGATGCCCATGATCATCAACGGCAACTGGATGCTGGGCGTGTATGCCCAGTACGCCAAGACCCTTCCCTACGCCGTCGTCCCGGTTCCCGCCCCCGCCGGGCGCAAGCCGACCAGTTGGTGCGGCGGTTTCGGCTATACGGTGCCCAAGGGTGCCAAACACGTGGCGGAGAGCTGGAAGTTCCTCGAGTACTTTTGCAACGAGTCGAACTCGGTGGAGATGGCCGCCAAGACGACGACCTTTCCGGCATGGCTCAGCGGCCTACACAGCAAGCAGATCAGCGGCATCCCCCACATCAAGACCTTCCTCGACCTCGTGCCGGGCGCCCACGGCCGGCCGGTGACCCCCGCCGCCCAAGTGCTGTGGACCGAACTCACCACCAACGCCACCAACGACGCCTTATACGGCAAGCTCTCCCCGATTCAGGCGCTGGCAAAGGCGCAGAAGAAGGTCGACGCCGTGACGAAGATCCACTTCGTGCTCTACCTCACGAACACGCTCCACTTTGCGTTACTCAGCACGATCGGGGCCTGCATCTCCGCCCCGGTGGTCGGGTATGGCTTTTCCAAGTTGGAGTGGCCGGGGAGGGACGCGCTCTTTTTCGCCACACTTGCCCAGCTGATGCTTCCGGGCCAGGTGACCCTGGTACCCCTCTTCCTGCTTTTCCGGCACTTCGGCTGGGTCGGCACGTACAAACCCCTGATCATTCCCGCCTACTTCGGCAGCCCGTTGTTCATCTTCTTGGCGCGGCAATTCTACCGGCAGGTGCCCAACGAGATCACGGAAGCAGCCCGTATCGACGGGGCCGGCGAGTTGCGGATCTTCGCCGGCATCGTCACCCAAATCCCGGCGCGACCCGTAGATGCCCCCGGCTTCAGCCGTGGGGTCATGACTCCGCTGATCCTGCCCGCGATCGCCACGATCGCCCTGTTCCAATTCGTGGGCGCCTGGGGCGACTTCCTCAGGCCGCTGATCTACATCTCCCGCGCCAGCCTCTACGCGCTTTCGATCGGCCTGACCCGCTTCCAAACAACCTACAGCACCGATTGGCAGTGGCTGATGGCCGGAGCGACGCTGTTCACCATCCCGATCCTGTTCCTGTACTTCTTCGTGCAGAAGACGTTCATCAAGGGCATCCAATTCTCCGGGCTGGTGGGCTGATCCCCTCCGTGGGGTGGGATGGCGAGCGCCACCCACCCCACCGGGGTCAGCGGACGCAACAACCATCAGTGGACGGTGATCTTCCCGACCATGCCGCCCTGAACGTGCCCGGGGTAGCTGCAGTAGAAGTAGAACGTGCCCTTGTGCGCGGCGGTGAACTTGACGGTCGTCGTCTTGTTCGTGGGCAGCGGTACGTTGACGTGCCACGCCGGCAGGGTGAAGGTGTGCGGCAGCGCCGAGTGGTTGGTCACGTGGATATCCACCTTGGTGCCCTTGGTGACGCTGAGCGTATTCGGCTTGAAATAGAAATCGCCAACCGTCATGGTCAGCGCCTTGCCCGCGCTCAGCGTCGCCGAGCCCTTGGCGGTGTACTGCGCCTTGAGGGTCGCCACCGGGATGATCGTGCCGTTGGTGGCCGTGGTACCCGCCTTGGTAGCGGTGCCCGTCTTGGTAGTGGTGCCCGTCGTCCCGGTCGTGGTGGACGAACTTGTACTGGTCGAACTGGTGGACGAGGACGCCGGGGTCGTGATGTTCCCGCATCCTGCGGCCACCACCGCGGCCAATCCGATCGCGCCCATCGCGGCCAACCGCCGTATCTCCCTGGACCGATCCCTAGACCACTGCAACATGTCGCAGCCCTCCCGCGCGAGGGCTGTCCACCGCCCCCGCGACGCCATTCGTCTTATCACGCGCCGCGACGTTGGTCTACCCACAATCCGTCGCGCTTATGATCACAATCCCACATTGGCAGGTGCCCGCTCGAACACCCGCCGACGCGGGCCGGACGGGACGGTGCCAGAGCGCACCCAGGTCACCGCAGGGGTGGCGGACGGTGCACACATGCTCCGGCGCGTTCCAAAGGCTCAGACCGTAAGCCTGCGACAGCGCCGGCGGACAGAGCCGACCAAGCCGAGCAACACACCATAGACGGGCGCGAGCCAGACCACGCCGGTCATCGCCGGCACACCGACCGCGACGACCACCAGCGTCAGGATGAGCAGGCGAAACCAGGTCGCATCCCAGAGGGCCGGGGGCTGCCAAGTGCGAAGCAGCCGGCCGCGTAGCGCGACCCCGAGCGGGACACAGGCCGCCGCGATCAAGAGCGCTGTCCAGGAGACCACACGCGTCCCCCCGCTTTGCGCCACCCGCGCCCGCCACGGCGGGTCGGCGGAGGCATGCCTTCGGCCGCAAGACAACCGCATCGCCCGTGACGGCCATGCCCATCCTATGAGTGGCACCCTGCGCATGGCAAGGCAAGGATTGGCATCCAGTCGTTTCGTGTCGTTGCGGCAACAACGGCGCACCACGGGCGGCAGGGCCGGGCCGCGTCACCACCGTAGCGGGTCGGTGGGCCCCGGCCACGTCGGACGCGGCGGCGGTCGCCGCAGTGGACCCGAGATCCACAACGGGGGGCAGGCGCCAATGGAGCGGCGGGCAGGGGCTTCCGGACGATCGCGGTGGGACCGGCGTTCGGCGTTGCGCGGCGCGGCGGGGGCGCTTCTATCGCCCCTCACGCTCCTGGCCGCCTGCGGCCGCCCGGCCCAGGCCAGGCCCCAGACGGCGGCAGGGACCGTCGTGGTGAACTTCCAGTTCCATTGGGCCAACGGCGCGCCGTGGAACAGCCACACCACCGCCCTGATCCAACAGTTCCTGGACCAGACGTTCAACCGACGCACCCGCGGCATCCGGGCCGTGCCTTGGGGCATCTGCTGCGGCAAGTGGAGCCAGATCATCACCTCCTCGCTGGGAGGGGCCGGGTACCCCGACATCATCGGCGAGTGCTGCGTCGGCTTCGCCTCACTGCGCGACGCCGGCATCCTCACCCCCCTGGACGGCTACCTCCGCCGCGACAACGTCCCGACCAGCCTGTGGTCCCAGGGGCACGTCTCCGTACTGCAGGCGGGCGGGCAGCAACTCGGATTACCCATGTACGACGGGCCCCAGGTCCTGGGGTACCGTCAGGACATCCTGGATCAACTCGGACTATCCTACCCCGCGCCGGACTGGAACCTGGGGCAGGCCGCCCGCCTGTGGCAGGGTTGTTCCGGCTCGGTGGGTGGCCGCAGGCGCTACGGTGCGTCGTTGGAATGGTATCCGGGCTGGGAGTATCTGCTGCGCGGCTTCGGCGGGACCGAAATGAACCCCGGGGGAACGACGTGCCTGCTCGACTCGCCGGCCTGCGTCGCTGCCGCCGAGTGGTTCTACCAACTGCTGTTCGCGCAGACCATCACCTACCGCACGGACGTGGCGGGGCTGGCAGACGGTAGCGCGGTGTTTTCCGCCCTGGGCGGCTGGGACATCTTCAACGAAGCGACGCTGCTCGGCAGCCGCTTCAAGTGGAACCTGATCCCGTTTCCGTCCATGGCCCACGGCCGCTTCACCTATGTGAACAAGGATTTCTGGTCCCTGAACCGCGCCTGCCGCCACCCGCAAGAGGCATGGACCGTGCTGCGCTGGCTGGCCGCGGAACCGGAGTGGCAGCGGTTCATCATCAAGACGGCGCTCTTGGAGCCGTCGCTCAACAGCCTCTGGGCGGAATGGGAAGCGGCCATCCTCGCCGCCGCCCCACCGCTGCGGACGATCGCGATCGGCTACTACAAGGAGGCCGCGCAGCGCGGTTACGGCATCCCCGCCCCCTTCTACACCTACGCGCCGGTCGAGGCCCGCGGCGAGATCGCCACGGGCCTCACACAGATCGCCACCCACAAGGTCTCGGTCAAGGTCGGCCTCCAGAACATCGCGCGCCAGATCAACGCCCTGGAGCGGTCGTCCGCCGGCGCCGGTCCGGCGAGCTTCAGCGCCCAACGCAAGGCCCAAGAGGCGCGCAACGCCCGCCTCCTGTCGATGTTCACCGACGGCTGAGCCACGCCCCGCCGCCGCGTCAACCGGCGCCCTGGGGCGAGAGGGCGCGGGGCAGCGTCAGGTAGACGAAATCCCTCCGGTCCGGGGTCAGGTAGCGGTCGGCGGGGCGCACCATGTTGGGCATCAGCTTGGTGCCGACCACGGTATTCGCACCAGGAGAAGTCGCGTGGTACAGGTTAAAGGTCACCCAATAGCTGTTGATGTCCAACTGCATCGCCTGGCGGGCGCCGGCCAGGGCAAACACGCGCGCCAGGGTGTGGGCGGTGACCGGAATGCCGGCGGCGTAGATCAGGTTGCCCGATGCCGTCTGGGCCAGTCCGGACCGCCAGACGCGCACCGAGTTGCCGACGGTCATGCCCCAGAGCCCGCCCTGAGAGATGTTGGGGCTGATCTGCCCGTGGTTGATCAGCAGCCGCAGGTTTTGCAGCAGACTCCACGGCGCCGGCGAGGCGGGCAACCGCTGCCCGCCCCACGCGCCGATCACGGCGTGGTGATCTGGATACACCGCCAGGGTCGCCAGGCCGTTCACCGGCGTGCGGTACCAGACTCCGGCGGCGCGATAGCCGAACGAACCGTAATGTCCGGCGTACTTCTTGAATCCCCCGTTGAAGGCGGCCACCAGCCGGCCACGGGCCGACACGGGGATCACCCCCGACCCGCGCACGCCCGAGGCGGCCTTGGGATGGGCCGTTCCGGCGACCAGGTGCAGGTTGAGCAGGCGCGTGTCCATCCAGACCAGGTCGACGCGCTCATAGGGACGTTGCGGGTCCGGGAGGACGAAGGTCCGCGCCATCACCGCCTGACCGCCGACGCTGGGCCCGGTGGGTACCCATACCCCCTCCCCCTGTGCCTGTGGATAACCGCTCGGGATGCGCAGGTTACTCGGCAGATGCGGAGCGGTCGCCCCACCGCCGCCGCTGGAGGGTGTGCCCTGCCGCGCCGCAGCGCGCGCCGTCGAACTCGCGGGCGGCGCCGAACTCGCGCCACCGCGAGCCGCGGACGCCTGCTGCCCAGTGCTGCCCTGCGCCGCGGCGCCCGACGCGGCGCCCGCATTCGCCGCGGGCACGCCGTGAACAAGCGCATAGAGATGGCGGCGAACGAAGTCCGTCAGGTGGTACCAGACATCCTCGGCCAGGGCCACCGGCCTGCCGCCGAACGTGGCGCGCACCCACTCGACCAAGTGAATGAAGGCATTATGCCGCGGCGTGGGCGGTTTCTGCAGCCGCAACCGCGTCGAGGTGCTGCGCCAACCGTCACGCCCCTGATAAAGAACCGCCCGCCCCACCGACCCGCCCGTGGCCGTCCAGCGCACGCGCAGCCCAGCGCGGCGCGCGGAGTCCGCCCGCAGTGCCACGGACCTCGCTGGCGGCCGCAGAGCGAAGACGGCCACCGTCGGGCCGAGGCCGCGCTGGATGCGGACCGCGGAAACCTGCCCGCCGCTTCCCAGGGCGATGGCCAGGTATCCACCCGCATCCGCCACATCGGCGACGCCAAGCGACCTGCCGCCGATCACCCGGCGCGGCCCGGATGCGGCGGCAGGCGCCCCGCCCTGGGATCCGTGCAGCGGCGCGACATAGAGCGCGCTGGCCCCGGAGGGGCCCGGCACCACGCCGATCGCCTCGCGGGGCGTGCCCCCGTTGCCCAAGAGTAGCGCATCGCTGGAGCCATGCGTGTCGACCGCGGGATGCAGGCCCGCGTGCCGCAACACCGCGGCCGCCGTCTTGGCACCGCCCGGCAGTACCACCAAGGTTGCCGACCGCCCGCCGCCGACGAACAAGGCGGCACCCACCATCGCCGCGCCGGCCACCAGCGCGGCCAGCCTCACCCGGACGCGGCCGCTGCGTCGCGGCACCAGCCGGCGCCGCCCTCTGCCCGACCGTCGTGCCGCGGCGGCCGGCTCCGATTGCGTTTTCACGAATCCGCCCCCTTCGCCCAGACGGCCGGCGCGCCGCCCGTCTGGGCCAAGTGCTACCCAGACCGTGCCGCATGCAGATGAAATCCGCATGAATACGGCATGATGGCGCGATGTCGGCCGCCTGGATCCACCGGTGATTCCAAGGTGGGCATCGGCGCGCCGGGCGCTGGGTAAGAAAGCCCGCGGGAAGGTGGGCCGGCCGCCGCGGCACGGCAGGGCCGACTTCCACTGCGGCGAATGCTTCCAAACCTTGGTCGTGCCGCCGTTCAGCTGGTTTGCTTGTGGCACCGGACGTGGGCGGGCGATCCCCGGCCGCGGGCCCAGAGACGGCCCGAGGGGACGCCCGCACCTTCGGAAAGGAACGGTGTCGCGATGTCGGTACGCCACTGGCTGGTCGCGGCCGCTATCGGTATCGTCCTCGTGCCGGCAGGCCTCTGGATAGCCCTGCCGGCGCTGGTCGCACCCTCCGGCCAGGCGCCCGCCGGAGCCGGCGTCTCGACCCTGATCCACCACCTGCAACCCGGTCCGGCCGGAAGCGTCGTCGTTGCCCTTCCCGCCGCGGGCCAGCCGCTCTCGCTCGGCGGTCCGTACCACGGATGGAACGCGTGGCTTACGTTGCGCGGAGCCCAACTCAGGATACACCTTCAAGGCATACTACCGGACACGCTGCACCTACCGCGCCTGGCGGGCCGGCCCGTGTCCGTGACCGTGGACGCCACACCGACCGTACCCAGCCCGGGAACCCTGGCGCTTCAGGTGCGGTCGGTCCATGCCGGCATCCTCCCGCTGACGGCCTTCGTCTCACCGGCCACGCTGCTGCGGGCCGTCTCCGGTCGCGTGAACCTTCCCGGGTGGATACGCATCCGGGGCGCCACGGTGGACGTGCGGTCGCAGGGCGCCCCACCGCTGCCGCTCGGGACGACGCGCGTGCGGCTGGACCCGCAGGCGTTCTTCCCCGGCCGTACCACCGATCGGCTGCGGACCGGCGTGGAGGTTGAAATGCAGTTTCCGACGCTGGTCCTGCAACGCGACCTCAGCGCCGCCACGATGCGAGCGGCCCCCGACATCTGGCGGCTGCAGGTTGGACCTGGCGCCGCCGCCCTGCGCATCGTCCACCCGACGGGGGCGGCGACGGTCTACCGCCTGACGGCCACCGTGCCGCGGCCCGGGGTCGTGACCCTGAGTGTACACGCGGGTGGTGCGGGTCCGGCGCGAACCCTATGGTGGGCCATCATCGACGCCATGGGACGGCGTCCACCGTGGCTGAGCTCAAGCGGCTCCACCCTCACCATCGATACCAAGCTCGCCGGGGCGGTGCGTGTGGCGCGCGGGTTGGCGATCCACCCGCTACCCGTCGCGATCCACCTGGGTCAGCAGGGCGTCAACATCTGGCTCACAGGCACGCTTGCGGGTTGAAGCCGTTGGCGCGGGCGGGCGGGATCACCGCCGGCACCCGCGCCAACGGTCCCGTCAGAGTCCGGGGGTGACCACGGCGATGGAATGGCCGTCGGTCGGGTAGTTCTTCTTCATCGTCGCGGCGATCTTGGCGGCGCGCGCCTGCTGGCCGGCCGCGTTCTTTTCCCAGGCGTTGACCTGGCGGGCGATCTGCGCAAACCCCCGCGACACGCTCAGCTTGTGGTTGGCGATCTGGCTGGCCCCGGCGGCGATGATCTGGTCCGCCTGGGCGGCGCCGTTGAGGAAGAACATGTGCGGGTAGGCGCGGCCGCTGAGGGCCGCCTCCTTGTAGTGGGTGCGGTGCACTTTTGTGGGATCAAGCGGCGTGAGCAGCGGTTTGGGCACGCGTCGCCTGCGTACGTCGCCGCTGCGGTTGACGGCGAAAGAACGCCTCCCAATGACCTGGGGAGAGGCGGAGGC
>JAJZXK010000112.1 GCA_021806565.1 Bacillota bacterium
CGGGGCCAGAGAGCACGCTCCGTCGGACGAGGGGAACACCAGATCGCTCCCCGACGACTCAGCAGCCGACTGAACGACCCTACATCGATTCGGGAAGTTGTCTCACGGTGCTTGACAGGTTCCGTCCAGGGCAACCGGCTGGCCACATCGGTGGCTCCTCTGGACAGCGTGTGGTTCACGGCCGCGACCACCACGACCGTCGGTAACGACCACGGTATCCTGGGTAACCTCGATCCGGAGCACAACATCATCCGGACGTGGGATATGGATACCCGCCTGGGTTTCGCCACGGGAATCGGCGCCAACCACCTCGACCAGGACGCCGGTGCGGTGTGGGTTTCTTCGGCGTTGCCCGTCGTGCACCGCGTCGACCCCGTGGCGCGGGGTCAGTGGACCTGGACCCTGCCGGTGAATCCGATCATGTCCACACTGCGCGGCATCCGGGTGGCGCCCGATCACGCCCTTTTCATCAGTCTGGAGAGCGGCACGGGGCCGGGGTCCATCCTGCGCCTCGACCCGACGACCGACACCCTGACCAGCTACACCCTGCCAACGGAGTCCGCCCCGTTCGACGGCCGCTTCGGCCCGGACGGCCGGTTCTTCTTCTTCTGCGAGTTCTCGACCAACCGTATCGGCCAGCTCAATCCGAACACCGGCGATCTGGTCGAGTATCCACTGCCGGCTGGCGGCAACCCGGTCCAGCTCTTCGTCGTCGCCGACGGCACGGTCTGGTTCGTGGACCAAGATCAGGTCGGTCACCTGGATCCGGAGACCGGTACGCTCGTCACCTATGCCAAGGCGGGGGTCCTGCCGCAGGCCCTCACCCCGGTCTCCCGCGGCCGGTTTCCCCCTTTGTGGGGGCTGGCCGACGGTGAGCCGTTCGTCGACGTGCTCTGCGCCCCGCCGCAGCGACCCGTGTTCACCTCAGAAGCTGTGCGGTCGCAGTTGCCGCGCACCATCATCCCCATCACGCCGGCTCCGAGTCGGCCGAACCTGGCGCAGGCCGCAGTGATCCCGGGGGTCACGGACGTCGAGCCGGTCGACCCACCCGAGTTCGTCCGCTACGGGACGGAGACGCCGACGTTGGCGGTGACGGAGCACGAGCGGGCGCTGTACGCCGCGGGCGCCGACTTTCCGCAATCGATCTTCCGTCTCTACCAGGTGCAGTTCTGCGTGCTCCATCCATAGGAGACGCCGCGGCGGCGGCGTGGCGCGGCCGCAGGGGCCCGGGCCGCTGTTCGGGTCCCCGCACGCGCGGCGAAAAACCACCCCAGGCCGACGCGCCGCGGGCGGCCCGGGCGGCGCGCCTTGGCCAGCGGCCCACCGGCGACCCGGCGCGCAAACGGGTTCAGGCGCGCCAGCAACGCCGGCGACGCCTCATGCCCTGTAAGTCGAAGAGGTATTCGTCTTGGTCCGTGGGGACCGCTTCCGGTGCGGCGGGTAGCGCCAGGGGCCGGATCGCGTGGTCCCAGTAGCAGTCGGGCAGGGCGATCCCTCCACCAGGGGTTGATGGGTTGCGGGCGCCGCAACCGCCTTCGCCGGATTCCAGACCCCTCCTGCAAGACCGCGTCGGGCGAACGGGCGGACGGGCCATCCGGCCCTGGCCCGCGTAGCGCGCCGTGCGGTACACTGCGGCTCGTCCGCTGCGGGGAGGTCTATGGGGTTGGATGTGGAGCTTCCGGCCCAGGTGCGGCGGTGGAAGGACCGCATGCACCGCTTTGTGGCGGAGGAACTCATGCCGCTCGAGCCCGACCTACCCCCGTTCGCCAACCGGCTGCCGGCGGAGGACATCGCGGCCCTGGTGCGCCGCATGAAGGATGCCGGCCTCTGGGCCCTGGCCGTGCCGCGGGAGTTCGGCGGTGGCGGCCTGGGATGGGTCGGGCTGTGCGCCCTGCGCGAGGCGCTGGGGCACACGACGCTGTGCAGCCTGGGCAAGCTGCTCGGCGCGGAGCCGCCCGTGCTCCTTTACGACGCGGGCGAAGACCTGCGCGCCCGCTACCTCCTGCCGACGATCGCCGGTGAGCGCTACGGCTGCTTCGCCCTGACCGAGCCGGAGGCGGGCTCGGATGCCGCCAACCTGTCGCTGAGCGCGGTGCCGGACGGGACCGGGCATTACCTGCTCAACGGCCGCAAGGTCTTCTCGTCGCACGCCGACGAGGCCGATTACGCGCTCGTCTTCGGCGTCGTGCCGCAGGGCCCCGGACAGGCGGGCGGGATCACCCTATTCCTGGTGGACCGCGGCACGCCCGGCTTCCACTGGGTGCGCCGCATCGAGACCATGGGGGGGGACCGGCCCTCGGAGTTGGTCTTCGAGAACTGCCGCGTACCCGACGCCAACCGGCTCGGCGCCACCGGCAAGGCGTTCGACTTGGCGCAGCGGTGGTTTGCCTGCGACCGCATCGCCCTGCAGCCGCCGATCGCCCTGGGCGCGGCCGCCCGCAGCCTGGCCCTGGCGCAGGCCGCCGGGGTGGCCCCGGCCCTGGAACTCGGTCGCCTCGCCCTGGGGTTGCACGCCGCGCGCGCCATGCTGTACCACGCGGCCGCGAAGGCCGACCGGGGCGAGGACGTGCGCCACGACGCCTCGCTGGTCAAAGCCACCGCGACGAGCGCCGCTTTGGAGGCGGTGGAGCGGGCGATGGCGTGGTTCGGCCCCCGCGGCTACAGCCGGGCGTTGCCTCTGGAGCGCTACTACCGTGACCTGCGCCGGTTTCCGATCGCCGCCGGCACGTACGAGATCCAGCAGTTCGTGGTGGCGCGCGGGCTCCTGCGCGGTTATGCCGGGTTGGACCGCATGGCCGCGCCGCTGTAGGGGGCGGGCCGCCGGGGGTCCAAGTCCTGTGTGCTATGCTGCGCAATGGTTTCAGCGGTGAGGGGAGGGGTTCCGGCGGGCGGCTCGGCCGCCACCGGGGAACGCTTGTTGGAGGACGTCGTGCCGGACGCGGTGGCCGCCGCCCGGGTCGCCGCGCGCGCGCTGGTGGAATCGGTGCTCGCGCCGCAGGCCGACCGGCCGGCGGACGCGGGGGTGTTGGCCGCGATCGCCGCGGAGCGCCGCCGCCTGGGGCTGTGGGGGGTGACGGTCCCGGCCGAGGCCGGCGGGCGCGGCTGGTCGTGGCCGCAACAGGCCGCCCTGCAGGAGGAGTGCCATCGCGTCCCGGCCGGGGTGTGGACGGGCCAGGCCCTGGCGGCCGGCGAGCCCCCCGCGCCGCTGTATGGCGCGGCGGCGGGGGTGCGCGAGCGGTACCTGCGGCCGTGTCTGGACGGCAGGCGCACGGCCGTCCAGGTGTGGGGCGCCGACCATGGCGGCATCCAGGGCGTGTGGGTCCGGCCCGCCCGCGGCGGCGTGGTGCTGCGCGGCCACTTGGAGGGGGTCCCCGCCTACGCCGCCGCCGACCTGGTGCTGCTGGTCCTGCCGCGGCCTGAGGGCGGCGGGTTGGACGCCTACCTGTGCGACCGTGACCTGGCCGGGTTCGACGCCGGTCCGGCCGGCGAGACGATGGGGCGGATGCGGCTGGTGGACCTCACGTACCAGGACTGCTTCGTGCCGGAAGGGCGCGTGCTGCGCGATTGCGATCTGCCGGCGCGCCGCTGGCGGGCCAACCGCCAGGCGGCGGTCCTCGCGGCCGGTGCCCTTGGGGCGGCGCTGGCGAGCCTGGAGCAGGGGATCGCCTACGCGCGCCGGCGCGTGACCTTCGGCAGGCCGATCGGCGACCGCCAGGCGATCCAGTGGATGGTGGCCGACGGGGCGCGCGAGGTGTACGGGGCGCAGGTGCTGGTGGCGCGTGCGGCCGAGGGCGGCGGTTCCTCTGCCGAGGCCTTGGACGAGGCGGTCCGCGCCAAGGTGTATGCCACGGAGGCCGCCTGCCGCATCCTCGACCGGGTGATCCAAATCCACGGCGCTTACGGCTACAGCCGCGACCTGCCGTTTGAGGGGCTGTGGCGGGAACTGGCGGCCTACCGCTTCCTCGAGGGACGCAACGACGAACTGCTGGCCGCGCTGGCCCCGGCCACCGTCTCGGGGTTGCAGCTTTGACCCCCGAGGGCCTGGACGCCCTGCTGCGCCCGCGCGGCATCGCGGTGGTCGGCGCCTCGGCGGAACCGGCCAAGTTCTCGTCGCGGCTGATCCCGTCGCTGCAGGCGATGGGCTACGCCGGCGGCATCTATCCGGTGAACCCGCGCTCCGACGTGGTGGCGGGCCTGCGCTGCTATCCGGACATCGGAGCGGTTCCGGAGCCCTGCGACCTGGCCATCGTGGCGGTGCCGGCGCGGCACGTGCCCGGGGTGCTCGAGGCGGCGGCCGATCGGGGCATCGGCGCGGCGGTCGTCCTGTCGGCGGGGTTCGACGAAATCGGCCCCGCCGGCCAGGAGCGGGCGGACGCCCTGGCGCGCTTGGCCGGCCGCATCCGCATTTACGGGCCCAACTGTCCCGGGCTGTGGCAGATCCGCGACGGCCTCGTCTACACCTTCTCCACGCAGTTCGATCCCGAGCAGCTGAGGTCGGGTCCGATCGGCCTGGTCAGCCAGGGCGGGGCGCTGGGCCGGGCGGTGCTGGACGCCATGCCGGCCGGGCTGGGCTTTTCCGCCTGGTACTCCACCGGCAACGAGGCGGACCTCCAGGCCAGCGACTTCGTGGCGCTGCTGGCGCGGGACCCAGCGACGAAGGTGGTCGCGGTCCTCGTCGAGGGGCTGCGCGCCGGCCGTCGCTTCCTGGAGGCGGTGCGCGGCTGCGTGGCCCGCGGCAAGCCGGTGGTCGTCTGCCGCCTGGGCCGCAGCCCGGCCGGTGCGGCCGCGGCGCGCGCCCACACGGCCGCTCCGGCCGCCGACGACCTCCTGGCGCAGACGCTGCTCGCGGAGGCGGGCTGCCGGCTGGTCGACGACGTGGACGAGCTGGTGGCCGCGCTGACCCTGCTGCGCCTCCGCCCCGCGCCACCGGCCGGCGGGGTCGGGGTGTGCACCTTCTCGGGCGGCTCCGGGGTGCTCCTGGCCGATCAGGCGGCGCGGTCGCGGGTGCCCCTGCCAGTGCTGGCACCCGAGACCGCGGCGGCCCTGAAGGCGTTGCTGCCGGAGATTGCCGCGGTCGGCAATCCGACCGACCTGACGACGGCGGCCCTGGAGGACCCCGGCCTGGCCCGGCGCGCGCTGGAGGTGATGGCCGCCGATCCGGGCCTGGCGTGCGTCGTTTTCTCCCTACCCCACCGCCACGACGGCTTCGACGGGCGGATGGCCGTGCACTTGGCGGAACTGGCCGCCACGCTGCCGGTGCCGCTGGCCGTGGTCGCGCACTCGCCCGGGTTCGCCGTGACCGAGGCGGCCGCCTATCTGCGGGAGGCCGCCGTGGCGGTATTCCCGTCGGCACACCTGGCGGCTGTGGCCCTGCGCGTCTGGCTGGCCGGTCAGACGGCGCCAGCGGCGGGGAGCACCCCGGAGGGCGGCGTGCAGGCGCGCGCGCCGCTGGCGCAGGACGCCGCCGGGCTGGAACTGTGGGCGCGCCGGGGGGTGGACGCATGCTTCGGTCCCTACCTGGCCTTCGGCCTCGGTGGGCCCTGGGGCGCGGTCTGCCGCGATGAAGGGCGGGCCCTGGCGCCGCTTGGGGCCGGAGACGGGGCAGCGTTGGTGGACCGATTGCGCTGCGCCGGGTTCCTGCGCGCGGCCGGGACGCGGCAGGCGTGGGGAGCGGCGTTGGAGGCGTGGTCGCGCGAGCCGGCGGGGCCCGGTACGGCGGGGCTGGAAGCGCCGGCCGCGGCGGAGGCGCGCTGGCGGGTGGGTGCGGACGGCGCCCTGCAGAGGCTGGCGCCGTCCTGAACCGGGGAGAGATCGTCGTCAACTAACGTCGGGTAGGCCCGACGGCTTGTCCACCCGAATCGGCGGACGTTAGGCCGGTTGACGGCGGCCCGCCGGGGTTGGATCTATCCACTCCGGCAAGGTGCTTCCGAGCGATGTGCCGAGCGATGTCTGCATGGAGGCGGAAGCCGCAGGATCGGCAGGTGAAGTCGCTTTGAGAACGACGGTGGTTGCGGGCGGTGTACCCACAGCGGGAGCAGCGCTGCGATGTGTGCCGGGAGTCGATGCCCACGACAACGCGGCCCACTTCCTGTGCCTTGTACTCCAGAAAGCCGCGCAGTGGCGCGAACGACCAGGTGTGCGGGCGGCGGCGGGACTGCCTGCCACGCGGCTCTGCACGCGCCCGAATGTGCGTCAGGTTCTCCACGACGGTCACCGTGCCGGAGTCCACGGAATCCGCGCTGCGGCGGCTCAGAACCTGGTCGCAGTCGCGCCGCAAGCGGTTGGCCTTCCCGGTAAGGCGGTCCAGATGCCGCAGCGCCGAGCGGGTGCCTTTGCGCTGCAGACCGCGGCGCAGCTGAAAGTAACGGGCCTGGATACCGCGCCATTGGCGGCGGCCGCAAAAGCGGTTCCCCGAGGTTACAGCGGGTCGGTACAGGCCGAGGTCCACGCCTACGGCGGGACCGTTCTCAGTGGGGGCGGGCGGGTCGGGCAGTTCGACGGTGACCTGCAGATACCACTTCCGCTTACGGTGGATAAGGTCACGCTGGATAAGGTCGGTGGTGAGCGTCCAGCCGCCAGCGTCCTTCGCGTCATGCTCCGGGAGGACGAACGGGATCGTCATGCGCCCCGCCGTGGTGGACAACCCCACCCCGCTGGCGCCCCACTTCAGGGTTGCTGTGTGGAGGTTGTGGCGGGGCGGGCAGGCGGTCGCCTGCGGGCGACGCGTCTTGCGGCCCTTCTTGCGCCGGTCGAAGGCGGAATGGGGCGCCTCTGTTGCCTTCACGCGTGCCTGGATCAGCAGGTCGGAGACCACATCCGGGCACTCGCCTTTTGTTTCTCGGTAAGTGAGGTGATGCAGCCGCGCGCCGTTTTTCTCATTGGCGTCCCATCTGGTGCGGCAGACGAAGTTGAAGGCGGCGGTAAACTCGCGCGCCGTTTCGGCGAGTGCCACTGCCTGTTCAAGCATCGGATTCATCGGATTCAACGTCAGCCGCGCTGTTCGGTAGATGTTCGCATGGTACCGTATGTGCTTCGTATGCACAACGCAAGGGAGGGAGCGGCGCTTCCGCTGTCGCCTGAACCCGACAGTCCCCGCGCCGCGTGATTTATGGTGGACGGCCCAGGGGGCGATCGCTGGGTGCGCGCCGACCGGGTGCACCGGGCGGTGTATACGGACGGGGAGCTCTTCAGCCTGGAGCTCGAACGCATCTTCGAGGACGGCTGGGTGTTTGTGGCGCACGAGAGCGAACTGCCGCGGCCGGGTGACTTCCGCACCACGCAGCTCGGCCGCCAGCCGGTCATCGTCTGTCGCCACACCGACGGCCAGGTGCGGGTGCTGATGAACCGCTGCATGCACCGCGGCGCCTTGGTCTGCCGCGAGGAGCGCGGGCACGGCGCGAGCTTCCGCTGCCTGTACCACGGCTGGACCTACGGCACGGACGGGAGCCTGCGCTCGGTGCCGTTTCCGGGCGGGTACGGGGAGGGCTTCGACCCGGCCGCGCTGGGGTTGATCCCGGCCCCGCGCGTCGCGGTCTACCGGGGCTTCGTCTTCGCCAGCCTGGCTGCGGATGGCCCGGACCTCGCGACCCACCTGGGCCGGGCGCGCCACTACCTGGACCTGATCCTGGACGCGGCGCCCGACGGCGGGGTCACCGTCCACCCGGACTGCGAGCGCTACAGCTATCCCGGCAACTGGAAGCTGCAGATCGAAAACCTGCTGGACGGCTACCACCCCAACTTCACGCACCAGATCGCCTTCGACATCGCGGAGGACCGCCGCGGTGCCAGCGGGCGCCGGGCCAACCGCGAGGAATCCGGCGCGACGGCGCGCGCCCTTGGCAACGGCCACGGGCTTTTGGAATACAGCGGCGTCAACCGCGGCTACCGTGCCGACGACGCCGACTCCGCCGCCTACCGCGTCCGGCTGCAGGAGCGCTTCGGCGCCGAGCGCGCCGCGGCGGTTCTGGGTGCCGACCTGCAGCTGTTCATCTTCCCGAACCTCTTTTTCCAAAACGCGCGCCAGCACTACCGCGTCGTGCGGCCGCTCGCCGTCGACCAAACGGAGGTGCGCGCCTACCCCTATGCGCTGGCGGGTGCGCCCGACGCGGTCAACGCCCGCCACGCGCGCGACCTTGGCTGGTGGGCCTCGGCGGCGGCGTTCGGCCAACCGGACGATCTGGAGGCCTTTGCGCGCTGCCAGGAGGGACTGGCGGTGACGGCGGCGCCCTGGGTGCTGTTTTCGCGCGGGCTTGACCGCGAACGGCCGGGTCCCGGTGGCGAGGTGATCGGGGATGTGACCGACGAAGTGCCCCAACGCGGCATCTACCGGGAATGGAGCCGGCGCATGGGCGTTGCGGCGGGAGCGGGGGGACGGACATGATGTCCGAGCGCGGGGCGGGCGCCGCCGCGGCGGTGGCGGCGGTGTTGTATCGCGAGGCGCGGCTGCTGGACGAGGGCCGCCTGGAGGAATGGCTGGCGCTGTTTACCACCGACGCGCACTACCGCGTGCCGCTACGGGCGGACGCGGACCCGGCCCGGGATCCCGCGATCGTGCAGGACGACCGCGCGGCCCTGGAGGACCGGGTGCGCCGCTTGCGCAGCCCGGTCTCGTACGTCCAGCAGCCGCCGTCGCGCACGGTGCATGTGGTGGGCAACATCGAGGTCGAGCCGGAGGCCGCCGGTGATCCGGGGGCGGACGGCGCGATGTGGCGGGCCCACTCCACCCTGGTGGTGTACGAGGCGCGCCTAGGCCAGACGCGGTCCTTCGCCGCCCGCTGCCTGCACCGCCTGCGCGTCGGTGCGGGGCCGGACGGCGGCTTGGGCATCGTCGAAAAGCGGGTGTTGTTGCTCGCCCGCGACCACGCCCTCTACCACGTGACCTTCCTGCTGTGAGGCCTGGCGGGCCGGCTCAGCCCGCCAGGTCGTCGACCAGCCCGCGCGCCAGGTGGATGTGGTCGGGGTTCACGTCGTCCGGCAGGGAACAGCCGCCCGCCAGGATCAGGCGTCGGCCGCCGGTCTGTCGGACGGCGTCGCGCAACTCGGCCTCCAGAGCCGTGCGGTCGCCGCGCACGATCGCGCCGGTCTCGTCGATGCCCCCCATCAGCGTGCGTCCGGGAAGCGCGGCCGCCACCTCGCGCAGCGGTATGCCCGTGGTGCGGTCGCTCCAGGAGACGACGGCCGCGGGGTAGTCGGCCGCCAGGCGCCAGTTGAGCCCGCGCGCGGCATGCAGGTGCACCACGGTGCAGCGACCGGGGGCGGCCGCCGCGAGCACCTCCAGGTCGGTGGGCCGGCCGAAGGCCCGGTAGTCCGCTTCGCTCAGCAGATCGTCGCCGAGTCCGGCGGTGGCGAAGTAGATGCCGTCGGCACCGGCCTGCAGGCAGGCCCGACACAGCGCGGCCGTGTTGCGGGTCAACGTCGCCAGACCGCGCCGCACGGCGCTCGCGTCGGCGGCCGCCTGGCGCGCGAACGCCGGCCCGCCGCGGGCAAAGCGCAGCGCCAGCGCCAGCGGAGAAAAGACGGTGGCGAGCACCACGGACTCCGGCCGGGCGAGGCGCACGGCGGCCACCGCCTCGGCCATCGGGTGCAGGGGTTCGCCGGCCGCCGCCCCGAGTTCGGGCAGCGCCTCCCAGAGCTCCAGGCCTCCGACCCCCGCCGGCGGGTCGGGGTAGGGCAGGTCCGGCATCACCTTGTACAGGTCGAGCGTGAAGCCGCCGAAGAAGTCGACGGTCGCGTCTGCGAGCGCCCGCGGCGAACCGCCGGGCTGGAAGTGGTGCCAGAGGCAGAGCGGCGGTCGGTCCACCGCCTCGCCAGCCAGTGTCCGCCAGACGCGCTCGTCCGCCGGCATACCCATGAACTCGCCCTCTTTCCTGTGGTGTTTGGGTGACGGGGTGGTGGTGGGCGGTGCCCACCACCAGGGAACCCCGGGGATCCAGAGGCTTGGGGCTCAGGCGCCGCCCGGCCTGGAGGCGCGGTCCAGGATCAGGTCGGAGAACATGGCCGGCGACGGCATGGGCGCCGGCGCGTCCGTCTCCTGGGTCCGCACGCCGCCGACCGCCTTGCGGGCCACCTGGCCGCAGTAGCCGCAGGTGCGGCAGGACAGGGTGTTGCAGTCGTGGTGTTCGAAGAACTCCAAGAAGTTCGCCGCAAGCGCGGTGTTGTCGACGCGCAGGCCGCCGACGGGCGCCAGGGTGTCCGCGATGGCCTGCCAGGCGTCGCGGTGCGGTCCGTCCTCGGAGGCGCGGCGGCGGGAAAGGGCCAGGGGCGCGTGCTGCGACATGCTGATGATGTCGGCGAGGTCGCCATCGTAGTGCCGGTCGGCGTAGGCCCGGATGGAGCGCAGCAGCCAGGCCGTGTCCCTGCCGCGGCCGGCGAGCTTGAAGCGGTCGTAGCCGTGCCGCTCATACACCTTCAGGTCCTCGGGCCGGATCCAGCGCGAGCGGATGATCTCGGCGCCGTCCTGGGCGTGGCGGCCGGCGCACCAGAACAACTCATACTCCAGCACCGGCCGGCTGCCCTCGCGCGAGTGGAAGGACGGCGACACGTGGTGGCAGCTGTTGTAGGGGCACTGGTAGACGCAGCTGTTGTTGCAGATCAGTTCGAGGTCGCAGCGCACCGAGGCGCGGATCTCGTCCAGGACGGCGAAGTCGCGGTTGACGGCGTGGTGCAGGACGATGGCGTCGGCACCCATGGCCTCGAACTGCCTGGCCTCGCGCGGCGACACCACGTCGATCAGCGACGAGACGGTGACCTCAAGGTCGGGCGCGACGCCCTTGACCAGCGGGATCATCCACGGCAGTCCCACGACCAGGCCGTCGACGCCGATGTCGACGAGCCGCCGCAGTTGTTCCTCGAGCCGCGCGATGTACGCCGGCTCATACTCCGCGTCCGCCAGACTGGTGGCGTTCCAGAGGTAGTTGAAGCGCATGTCCTGGCTGTGCGCCAGCTCGATGTGCCGCGCCATGTCCTGCCAGGTGATCGGCGGCAGGATGCTGGACGGCCGGCCGCCGCCGACTAGGTCCTGCTGAAGCTTTCCGAAGATCACGTGCACCGGGAGGCCCGCCAGTCCCCGCAGCAGTTCGTCGTCCCAGCTCGTCGCGACCACCAGGCGCATGCCCTCACCGCTTCCCTTCGCGCCGGCACTGTGGCCCTGCCGCGCGCATCGGGAAGCCGCGGGGGGTCCGGCATCCCAACCGTAGACGCCCGCCGGCCCGGTCGCGACCGGCCTTCGGTCCCCAAGCCGGCCGCCAAACGGGCGGGTAGCGATGCGACGGCCGGACGGGTGGGGGGGCGGTAGAGCGCCGCCCGGCCAACGGTCGTCGCAGCGCAAGCGCTGGTGCCGCCCACCAGCGAATCAACCCGGCTCCTGCGTCGAACAAACCTTGAGCACCGGTTCTTTTCCCCACAGCCTTTCATTCGCGACCACCGCTGCGGCCAGCGCCCTGCTTGGAGATGCCTGCTGCGCGGCAGCCGGTTTTGCCGGGTGTGACTAGCGGGATTGATTGCCCCCACCGATGCCAGAGGGCAATGCCTCCGTCGCCTACGGATGAGCGGGGGCAGTGTCGCTCGTCGAATGGGGGGCGGAAGGAGCAGAGAAGCGGGGAGG
>JAJZXK010000015.1 GCA_021806565.1 Bacillota bacterium
CGACGGGCTCGGGCGGTGTGGCGGCCCCCTCGGCGGTGGGCGTGGCGGCGACGGGCTCGGGTGGTGTGGCGGCCTCCTCGGCGGCGGGCGTGGCGGCGACGGGCTCGGGCGGTGTGGCGGCCTCCTTGGCGGCGGGCGCAGCGGCGACGGGCTCGGGTGGTGCGGCGCCCTGGCCGGTGGCCGGGACGGCCGTTGACCTGGATGCATCTGCTTCGATACCGACGATGGTGCACAGGGCGGTGGTGATCGCCTTGCGGATACTTTCGGTGTCCAGGTCTGGCGCCTCTGTGCTCTGTCCCAGGTACACGGCGGCTGCAGGGGTTGGTTTGCTGCTCCCCTGGTTGCGCGTGACGGAGAGGGCTCCCCACAGGAGTACTGGAACCCACGTGTAGCCGGTGGCCTGGCTGAGTTGTTTAGAGATGTGTCGTGCCAGCGCGGCGCTTTCTTCGCGGGGTGTGAACGGATGGAGGACGCATGGACGGCTCGGGCTACCCGGGTATGTGCCGACGCGAAGCGACAGGGTCAGGTACCTGGTTGCGGTCACTGCGGTTCCGCCGATGTCTCCACTCACGTGGCACGCCAAGCCGGCGCGCGTGAGGTCGGTCCGTAGCGCGCGCGCCAGGTGGAGGAGTTGTTGAGCCTGACCGGCGCCCACCCCTATCGCTTCCGGCAGAATGTTTACAAGCCACGTCTGCTCCTGCACGACGGCAGCCCTCCCTGCCGCACGCTGCGGAAAGCGCACGAGCGGCAGGGGGATGTGTATGCGCGACGGCGGCGCCTCATCCGACATGCATGCCGGTCTTCCGGCGTGCCCTGGATACCCGCGCGGTCCGGCGGCATCCTGGAGTTGGACGGCATGCCGGGCGTGCAGGCGTCCGCTGTACCGCGTGCGAATGTTGCGTCTGGTCTATGGGCGACCGGCGGCGGTGGGACGCGTGGAATCCGCGATGTTGATCGGGTCGTCCGCGGTAGGCGTTCCCGAGTGTGATGGGCCTGGTTTCTTGCGGTGGTCGGCCAAGGTGGTGGTACGGGCACAACCCCCCAAACCCCCTATGGAAGTCCGCTTGTCGCTTGTGCCTCGTGGAGAGGTAAATCGTGGCGCAGGAAGGGGCGAAATGCCTGGTTGGCGGACGATGTGGATGCCCGGTCCCCGGGTCATCGCATCGATATACCAGGCGGCGTGGTGCCGGAGGAAAGCTTGCGTGGGTGCCGTGCGTTGGTGACCGGCAGTTCCGGTGGTATCGGCCGGCATATCGCACTTGGCTTGGCATCCCTCGGTGTGGACGTTGCCTTCAATTACCGCACCCACCCGGACGCCGCCGCGGAGGCGGTCCGCGTAGCGGAGTCCATGGGGGTGCGCGCCCTTGCCCTGCCGGCGGATTGTGCTGATCGTGAGCAGGTGCGCCGCTTGGTGGAGCAGGCGGCCGGGCGGTTGGGCGGTCTGGAGATCCTGGTGAACAATGTTGGGGAGTTCGCCTACAAGCGCCTGCGGGCGCACGAGCCGGACGAGTTCGACCGGATCATCGCCGGTACGGTTGGAACCACGTTCCATGCGACGATCGCCGCCTTGCCCTACATGCGCTCCGCCGGCTTCGGTCGCGTGGTGAACATCGGGGCGGCCGGAGCGGAAGTCGCCATCGGTGGTCGGCGCGAGGGCCCGCACCTCGCCGGTAAGGCGGGCGTCCTGTCGTTGACGCGCAGCTTCGCGATCGAAGAGGCGCGCCACGGCGTCACCTTCAACGCCGTGTGCCCGGGTGTGGTCGAAGACCGCGACCTTACGCGGCAAGAGGCGCTGGGGCACATGGATCGCGGTAACCCGGTCGGCCGGCCGGGGACCAGCGCGGACGTGGTGGACGCCGTCCTCTTCCTGTGTCGGCGAGAGAGTTCCTTCATCAACGGGGCGGTGATCGCGGTCACCGGTGGCTGGCAGGGATACCTGGGACCGGTGGCACACGGCTGACAGTGCCTAGCGCGCGCGGCCGCCATCGGCGGCCGGCCGGATGACGTGGTTTCGTGCCCCTCTGGCCGCGCAGCCGCGGCGTCACCCCAGGTTCGCCGCGGCCGCATCACGCCCCGGTCCTTTCGCGTGGCCGCGTCCGGCGGTGGACGAACCTGGGTTGCACCCGGTGGCGGCGCGGCGGGCGGATGGCGTGGCTAGCCATCGCCCGCCGCGAGGAGGATGCGCATCGCGTCGCGCCCCGCCATGCCGACGCGCAGCCCGATGGCATGGGCGGCGAGGGTGACGCTTTCCAGGGGGAGATTCAGCAGATCCTCCAGGGTACGGACACCAAGGGCCCGGCCGGCGACGATCTCGCGATGGCCGAGCAGGCGATCGAGCAGTGCTACGTCCAGCGCCCCGCACATGATGTAGCCGGCGGGGGCGGCCGCCACGACCAGGCGCGTTTTGGGCAGGTCGACCGTGATTCCGATCGCCTGCCGGTCGCCGATCGGAATCGGTGTGAGTTGCACCACGAGGCATCCCTCCGCCGCCACCGTATGTGCGGCGCGCCGCCGGTGTTCGCCCGGCGGCAGGAAGTCGGCGGGTGTCTTGGAATCGATGAGGCATGCGCAAGGATTCCCGCATGGTCTTTTTCGACGTGGGCGGGACGTTGGTCGAGCGGGTACGTGACGAGCAGACCGCCACGGTTTGCGCCCTGCGCCAGACGGTGGGCGCCCTGGAAGCGTCGGAGGTCGCCCGGGCCCTGGCCGCCATGGCGCGGGTGTATCGGGCCGGTTGTTACCTGCCCAGTACGGAAGTCGGTGAATGGGGTCTGTGGCGGGCGATCGCCTCGTCCGGCCTGGCACAGCTACCCTGCGGCCACCGCCCCGAGTTCGTGGAGTGCCTTGCCGAGCGGTTGGGCGATTATGCCGCCGACTACCGGGTCGTACCCGGCATGACCGAGGTCCTGTCCCACCTGCGGGCGCGGGCGTGGGGCGTGGGCGTCGTTTCGAACTGGCCGCCGTCGTTGCCACGGCTTTTGGAATGCCTCGGGGTCGGGCCGTTTGATGTGGTTGCTTGTTCCGGTTCCCTGCGCTGCACCAAGCCGGACCCTGCCATCTTCCAATGGGCGGCCGCCCAGACCGGCACCGCCCTGGACGGCGCGTGGTTCGTTGGCGACGACCCGGTCTGTGACTACGCTCCGGCCCTGTCTTTGGGGATGCGGGCGGTCCTCTGGGATCCGGCGGGTAAATTCGCGGGTTCGGGCATGTGTCGCGCCGCTTCTGGTTCAGAACTGAAGGCCCTTCTGGATGCGACTGGCTGATTCGTTGACCTCTTGCCCCACGTCCGCAGCCGCGGGGGCCTCGATGATCGCCTCCCGGGGCTTGCCATTGCGCCGGCAGCCACCCACCCGTTTCCGGCGGAACCCGGGTTCCCTCCGCAGGCGGGCGGCGCCGGTCTGGCGGGCGGGGGCCCGGCATCGCGTGGTGCTGCCGATCTCCAACGCCCGCTCCCCGGGTGTCGCGCACCGGCGATGTCGGCCCCCGTGGCCGCCGGTGGCCGGTGTTTGTCGCCGCATGACCGGAGGGTGGAAGCGGACTGGCGGTGCGCCCGAGGGGTGCCCGCGGCCGTTGCGGGGCGGAATCTACGGCCGAGGTGGCGGAGGCGTTTGGACGGAAGATACGCGCGCGGAGCGTAATCCTTTTCTGAGCAAACGGCCGATAAGGCTCATGAAGTGCGAAGCTTCGAGCGCGGAGCGGAGATCTCATGCGGTTGCGTTCGAGCGGCCCTGTGGATGAAAGCGGCCCGACCCTTGGCGTGTTTGGATGACCGATCGGTCGCGTGTGGTAGAATGTTTGCAAGATGCCGTGCGGCGGCCTGGACCGGAACGCCTCTACCGAAAAGCCCCGTAGCGGCCGTCGCCACGTGGGTCCCGCGGTATGGAACAGCGTGTATGACGCTTGGTGTTGCGGCGCCGTGCGGCCCTGTTCGACCCTGCGGCGACGGCTGTGGCGGATGCCAGACCGGTGCCGGGGGGACGAAGACCTGGACGTGGTGTGCGGCACCCTCGGCAATCGGCACCCATCACACGCCATCGCGGATTCCGGTGGATGGCACCAGCACGCGAACGGATTCCTCATAGCGGGAGCGGTCGTTCCGGTCCGCCCGCTCCGGGGGGCGGTGGCCGGCCAGAGCGAGCGGCGGCGTGAGCCTGAGATCCGAAACACGGTCTCCAGGCGGCCGCCTGGAGAGAGGAGAGGGACGGGAGACTGTGCGGGAGTGGTTGCCGCTGGCGCTCGTCTCCATCGCCATCGGTGCGGTGGGACAGCTGTTGCTGAAGTTTGCCGCGCGTAGCGCCGGCGGCCTGCCGCTACTCGGCCCCGATGCATTGGGAGCCTTCGGCCGCCTGCTGATCAACCCCTACCTGTTGGCGGGCGTGTTCTGTTTCGGAACCAGCATGCTGCTTTGGGTCAAGGTGTTGACGACGGCGCAACTGAGCGTGTCGTACCCGTTGGTCAGTCTGGGCTATGTGATCGTGGCGCTGCTGTCCTGGTGGTGGCTGGGTGAGCCGCTGTCTCTGCGCCAGGTGGTGGCCATCGGCATCATCATGGCCGGGGTTGCGTTGCTCGGCCAGCGCGGGTGACGTGCGGCGGCTGGGCTCGGCCCTGACCGCCGCACGTGCGCACGACTCAAGAACGGTACGATGAAGACGGACCGGCCTGAGGGTACCGGGTTTCGCCCGCGCTCCAGGTGTTGTCGCCGAAGTTGCCGCGCGATCCGTCCGCCGGTCGGGCTCCGATGCCTGCGCCTCTGCGGCCCCGGTCGTCGTCGTTGCGATAGCCGTCTCCGCGCCCGGGTCCGGACGTGACGGCTGTGGAGTTTTGGGGCCCTCCGCCTGTCCCCGCGTAGCCGGAGGATCCGGCGTACGCCCGGTCGCCGCCGCCACCCATCGAACGATCAGCCTCGAACCGCGTTCCCTGGGGCAGGTTGTTGCCGGCGGCGAAGCGGACCCCGTTGTCGGGGCCGCCGTAGAAGCCACTGCCCGCGCCGTTGCCCGAAGCGGACCAGCGCCCGTCGCTCCAGTCGCGTGAACGCGAATCGCCGTTGGGCTCATTCCAGGAGCGGCCCTCGGCGGACCCGGCGTGGGTGAACTCCTGCTGGCCCTGATGCCGCTCGCGATGCGTCTGCTGGAGGTGTTCCATCCGTCGCCGCACCTGCTCGACTTCGTCGTACTGGGCCGCGTGGGTGCGGTACTCGCCCTTTTGGTGGAGGAACTGCCACAGGGACCACTGGGAGCGCATGGCGCCGTCGTGCATGCGGCGGAAGGTGTCGCGGCAACGCGGGTGTGAAGCCTCCAGCATCGCGGCCATGTACGTCATGGCAGAGCTCTTGGCGCCGTAGAGCATGTCGTACGCGATATCCCGTTCCGTGAGCGTGTGCAACGCAGCGTAATCCCCTTTCCCCGTCTCGTCTCCGTCCGGTCAGCGGAGCAGTTGGAGCAGGTCGTCGACGTTGCGGTGGCAGGACTGCAGTCCCTGGATGCAGAGGTCCCTGAGTTCGGGATCCTGCACTTCGTGTTGGAAGGCCTCAAGCTTCTCGCAACTGAGCACCTCCATCTTGATGGCCTCTTCCACGAAGCCGAGTTCCTTGCTGCTGAGCCCCTGGGTATCCATGCGCTCACCTCCCGCGCTAGGCTTTGCCGGGGATGGCACGCGTATACGGTACGGGAGCGGGCCGCGGTCGGGCGGGCCGATCGGACGGCGGCGGCTGGGTCGGATGGGAGGTTGGTGGCTGGCGGCGGCTTCCGATATGCACGGCGCGCCACCAAGTGTTCCGCGGTCGCGGTGCTGGCGGTCTGGCCGCGTGCGGCACCGGAACCGGCTCGGCCAGGCTGGCCCGGATGGAGCGGAGTCCGGCGCTGCCGGGCCGGCCCGACGCCTCCGTCCGGGTCGGGACAGAGGTGGGCTGGGCGTGACGGATGCGCGGGGGCGTTGTCTGCGGGATGCCCTAATCGTTGAGCTCGACGCGGCGGCCGGTCTCGACGAAGATGACCCATTCGCTGACGTTGGTCGCGTGGTCCGCGATGCGTTCAAGCGCGCTGGCGACGAATAGCAGGTGCGCCGCCTGGCGGACCGAGGTCCGGTCGTCCAGCATGTAGCTCAGCAGTTCGCGGCACACCTGGTCGTAGAGGGCGTCGACGCCGTCGTCGCGTTCCGCGACGGAGCGCGCGGCGGCGGCGTCGCCGGATGCGAAGGCGGCGACCGCTCCGTCGATCATCTCTCCGGCCAGCGCCGCCAAGCGCTGGATGTCGATGAACGGAGCGATGGGCCGCTGGCCCTGGAGCCGCAATGTGGTGCGGGCCATCGCCGCGGCGTGGTCGCCGATGCGCTCCAGGTCTGTGACCACCTTGAACGCCGCGGCGACCGTGCGCACCTCCCGCTCCGCCGCCCCAGCGTGGGTCCGGCCACTGAGCAGGCTGAGGCAGTGGCGCTCCACAGCCTCCTCCATCTGATCGATCGCCGCGTCTCCGGCGATCACCTGACGCGCGGCTTCGACATCGCCGCCCTCGAGGGCCGCCAGGGCGGCGTGCATGGCGTCGCGGACCCGTACCGACATCTGCTGGACGGCCGTGTTCAAATCGCTCATGGTCGGGGGCCGCTGCAATGGTATCAGCCCTTCCTCTATCAGCCGCTGGAACCAGACCACCCGCCGTCGTCCGACGGTTGGCCGCCAAGGGTGGACGCTCGGGTGGCGCGGAGGCTCCGCGGTGTGCGCCACCGGCCGGCGAGGGAGCCGTTCCGCCGCGTGGTGCGTGCCTTCTGCCCTTTGGTCATTTCTCCTTGATGGTGACGTCGACCACCAGGTCGGCCGCATGACCGAGATCCCGGCCCACGCCGCGCAGTGCCGCCAGGGTCTCGCGCAGGCGCATGGCCTCCTCCGGGGGGCGGGTGCGCAGTGCGAGGTCCATGCCATAGCGGTACGCATTGCTGATCGTGTTTTCCATCCGCTTCGCGCGCCGGGCGGACTCGCGCGCCGCCGGACCTGGGAGCTTGCTCACGGCGATCCAGAGCGATTGGCCCCCTTCCCGCAGCGAGAGGCACATCTCCTGCGCGTGCGCGTACTGGCCGCCACCGAAGACGGCCAGGGTCAAGAGCGCGTCCTGGGCCGCATCGGTGACGTCATCCAATGCGCTGGACAACTCGAAGATGTCGTCGCGATCGAACGGTGTGGCGTAGACGCGGGCGAGGGTGTCGGCCAATTCGCGGCGGGCCGCGTCGCCCTCCGCTTCGGTCCGGGCCATTTGGGCGGGGGTGGCGTCCGGCTCCGCGAGCAGGGCGCAGGCACGAGCCGCGATGTCCGCCTGCCGGCAGAGCAGTGGGCCGAAGCGATGGTCGCGCGGTAGCAGCAGATCGAGCCATTTCACGGGCGACCGGCGCGGCTGCCCCCGATGTTGCTCGGGGGAGGAAGCGCCCTTCCCTCCCTACGAAGATCCTGCTGGGGTCCCGGGCCGCGGACCGCCGCTCCGGCGAGGCGCGCCGCACCACGGTGTGGTGGACCGGCCCGCGCCCCGGCGGCGGCTCATACCAGAGCCCGTACGGCCGCGGTCAGCATCGCGCCGCAGACCAAGGCCAGCGGCAGCGTGATCGCCCAAGTCAATCCCATCTGGCGCACCAACGACCAGCGTGGCAGAGAGAGGCGCCGGGCGGCCCCGGCGGCGATGAGCGCGGCGGTGGCCGTCTGGGTGCTGCTGACCGGGGCGCCCCACGATGACGCGGCGATGACCGTGACCCCGGCGGCCAACTGGGCCGCAAGGGCATCCCCTGCCCGCACCGGATACAGTCCGTGGCCCACGGTGTGCGCGACGCGCGCCCCGCCCACCGCCATGCCCAGGCCGAAGGTGCCGATGGCCGCCCAGACGGCCCAGGCCGGAACCGCCAGATGACCGGTCGCGAGGGTCTGCGGGCCACCCGAAGCCCGCCATGCCCCGATCAGCGCGAACAATCCCATGGCCTTACCGGCGTCGTTGCTCCCGTAGCCGAATCCCTGGAGCAGGCCGGTCACCGCCTGGAGGCCGCGCAGGGCCGACGGGATGCGTTCGCCGGCGTGTTGCAGCATGGTGCGCACCCCGGCCCAGGCGAGCAACCCCCCCGCGGCCCCCATGCCGAGGGCGGCCAACATGCCGGCGAATACCTTCCAGATCTGGCTCCATTCCACTCCCTGGGGGCCTGCGGCGATCAGCCCGGCGCCGGCCAGCGCCCCGATCAGCGCAAGGGAGGTGCTGGTCGGGAGGCTGCGCGCCCAGCACACGCCGAGGGTGATCACGGCGCCCACCACACCACCGAAAAAGACGGTCGGCCCCAACCGCGGCAGCGCCACGACGGAGAAGACGATGGCGTGCGCCACGGCGGTGCCGACCAACCAAGGGCCGAGCGCGGCTCCGACGAAGAGCACCAGGGCGGCGCCGAGCAGGGTGAAGGCGCGCGCGGCCACGAGGCTGGCCATGAGGTTGCCGCCGCCTTCGAACCCGGCCAGGAGGTTGTACGCAGCGGCGGCCAGCAGCAGCAACCATGACGGCGGACCGTAGACCAGATGCGTCGTCGAATGCGCCTCCCTGCCGGTGATTGTGGTCGCAGGCATTCCGCCCCGGCTGATCCGCTCCTGCCCCCGCCGGTCGTGGACATGCCGGGCGCCGGGGCCGCGGATCGTATGCTCTCGATGGACCGCCGAGGCGACCACGCCGGCGGGGAAGGGGGGGGGACGGTTCTTGGAGTTCTCCGGTGAGGCGACAGTCTGCGGCACCCCGGAAGCCGTGTGGCGGGCCCTGCGCGATGATGCGGTCGTGGTGCGGCTGCTGCCGGCCGCGCGCGAGATGCGGCGCACGGCCCCGGGGGTCTACGAGGGGGCGCTGCTGGTGGGTCCGCCGCCTCTGGTGCGGAGGCAGCCGGCGCGGGTGGAAATCGCCGGGGACCGGGAGGCCTTCCGCGTCTCGGTTCAGGGGACGGACCGCCGCGAGCCGTTGACCATCGGCGTCTCCTGCGCGCTTGCGGCCATGGACCGGCGGACCCGCCTGCGCTACCGGGTGACCGCCGAACTGGGGCCGCTCGGACGGCTGCTGGGCGGTGGCGCGACCCAGCGGTTGATCGCCGACTTCTTCCGCGGCTTGGAGGAGGTGTTGCGATCCGGGAACGGCTGATGGCTTGTCACGACCCGCGACGACCCGATAAGGGCCGGGACGGAAGGGAACACTGCCCTTGGCAGGGGCGGCGCCGGCGCGCCGCGGGGGGCGGGTGTGCTCGGAGTCCTCGGGTGGGTATTGTACTGTCGGCGCAACCGGGCGAGGATCGTGGCGCTGACTTTCACCATCGTGCTGGCGGTGATGGAAGTTAGCAGTGTGGCGTTGCTCACAGGCTCGATGCTCGGCCAGATCCGGCTGACGACCGTGACGCCGTTTCGCGACTTCACCCAGGTGGTGGCTTCGCGGGTGGTGGTCCCGACCAGCATCGCGGCCGAGGTGGCCAGCCGGCGCCAGACCAGGCTGATGATACCGCTCATTCCCGAAGTGATCCGGGTGAACACCCTGGTGGGGCCGGGAACGCGCAACGTCTTCGCGGTGCCGGCGGAGTTGATGCCGTGGTTTCTGCGGCGGCTCGGGGAGCAGTTACAATCCGGGCACCTGCCCAGGTCGGGCGCCGCTGAGATCGCCTTGCCGGAGCAGGTCATGCGCAGCCGCCGCCTGCGGGTGGGCCAGTGGGTCGGCCAGCAGGTTCAGCCCACGGAGTGGTTGCCGGGGCGGTTCCGCATCGTCGGAGTGCTGAGCGGCAGGCTGGCGTGCGGGGTGGCGCCATATGAGGCGATGCGCGCGGTCACCCCGCTACGCGACGTCCCGGGAACGGCCGCCTACGGGGTGTTCGCGCGGCCGGGGCAGTTGCACGCGCTGGACGGTTATCTGGACACCCTGCCGCTTTCGAAGGTGCGTGTGTATACGCACGCGGCCGAGGCGCAGCAGTTCCGCAGCGAGGTGCGCCTGCTGAACTGGTTGATTTGGAGCATCAACCTGGTGACGGTCGGGGTGCTGTCGCTCGCGATGGGTTTGCTGAACAACCTCTACTACATCCAACGGATGGAAGAATATGGCATACTCTCGGCGATGGGGTATACCCATGGGCTGTTGGTACGACGCGCCCTGGTCGAGGTGGCGGCGGTGACCGCGGTCGCTTGGGCGACCGGCATCGGCATGACCTGCGCCCTGTCGGCCGCCCTGGAACGGTTCGTCTTTGGCCCGCACGGTATCCACCTGCCCCAGTTGGACGCCCATGACGTCCTGGCGACCCTGCCGATACCCCTGTGTATCGGAACGTTCACCGTCCTAACCGTGTTGCGCCGGCTGATCCGCTTGGATCCGGTGGCCGTGGTGGAGCGCAGGGACTGACGCGGGGGGGCGTTCGGGTGGCGGTCCATACGACGGCGGCGGTGACCGGACCGGTCGGGGGGAGCGGTCTGCTGTTGGAGGCGCGCCACGTCAGCCTGCGGTACCGGGAGGGCAGTGGTGTCAGCCACGCGCTGCACGACGTCAACCTGACCCTGTGCGGGCCTGGATATGTGGGCATCGCGGGGCCGTCGGGCAGCGGTAAGAGTTCGTTGCTCTATGTGCTGGCGGGGCTGAAACGGCCCAGCGGCGGCCAGGTGCGGGCCCTGGGGTTGGACCTGCAGCGCCTGACGGGCAGCGCCCTTTGCGCCTTGCGCCGGCAGCGCTTTGGCTTTGTGTTTCAGCAGCCGTTCCTGATCCAGTTCCTCACCGTCGCGGAGAACGTCGCGGTTGGTTCGCCGCGGATCGACCGGTCCGCGCGGCAGCGGGCGGAGGCGTTGCTGGTGCGGCTCGGGTTGGGTCGGTATACGGGGCGGCTGCCGCATGAGTTGTCCGGCGGACAGCGGCAGCGCGTGGCCGCTGCGCGTGCCCTGATGAACAATCCCGCCATCGTCTTCGCCGATGAACCCACGGCGGCGTTGGACCACGCGGCCGGGGCCGAACTGATGGCGTTGCTGCACGAGTACCGCACGGCCCGCGGTGCCCTCCTGGCCGCAGTGAGCCACGACGAGGCGGTCATCTCCGGGGCGGACGCCGTGGTGCGCATGTGGGACGGGCACGTGCGGACCGTCGAGCCGGCGCAGGCCTCCGGGGGCTGAGACGCGGGCCGCGCGACCGATCCGGCCGGCGGCCGCAGCGGCGAAAGGCGGCGGTTCGAACGTGGTTTCCCCGCGACGGCGCGGGGGAGGGCCGGAGGGACGCGCTCGGCGGCTCGGGCCCGACATTTGTCGAAAAAACCCGGTAGCTTGTGGATGGCATGGTCGCGCAGCAGAGGAAAGAAGTGTGCATTGCCCCCCCATGGCGAGGATGCCCATGATTGTTGCAGGCGAGACGCTGGCAGGCGTCCTGGCGGGGAGGGGTGGACCCTGGCCACGCAATTGCGTTATCTGCCTGCGACATGGGCGCGTTTCTGGCGTCCGGCCACGGTGGCGCTGGACCTCGGCACCGACGCCTTCCGCTTGGCGCACGCCGGCAATCGGTCCCTGATGGAGATTCCGAGCCGGGCGGTCCTGGACCAGCGGGGGCATGTGGCCGCGACGGGCAAGCGGGCCCTCTACATGGAAGAGCGGTTGCCCGATACCTGGCAGGCGGTCCTGCCGGTCGAGGTGGGACACCTCAGCCACCCCGCGGCGGCCCGCCTCTTGATCCGCCAGCTGTTGCGGCAGTTGCAACGCCGGCGTCTTTGGAAGCCGCGGCTGATTCTGGCGTCGCCCGTGGGGATGACACCGATGGAGCGCACGGTGTTGACGGGCTTCTTGCGTGAGCTCCCGGTGCGGGATTTCCGGTTCGCCGAAGTCTCGGTGGCCCAATGCCTCGGTGCGGGACAGGATCCCGCCGGGGTGCCCGGCATGATGGTGGTCGATATCGGCGCGCAGCGCACGGGTTTGACCATTCTTTCCTTCGGACGGCCGGTGTTTTCCGAGCACTGGCCCATGGGTGGGCACAGTTGGACCGCCGCCCTGCGCACGGCCGTCGAGGACGAGTACCGGGTACGGGTGCCGCGGGTCGTGGTCGAGCAATGGAAGCGCACCGGCGGCGACGGCCGCCTGCCGGTTCAGGACCGTCTGACGGGCCGGCTGCGCATGCTCGAACTGCCGGTATCGTTCGCCGATGCCGTCCTGGAGCGGACATCGGCGATCCTGGTGGAACACATAGCCGGTGTGTTCACGCGTTGCCCGCCCGCCCTGCGCATGGACGTGCAGCAACGCGGCATCCTGTTGGTCGGCAATGGCAGCCGCTTGCCGGGGCTCCGGGAGCGGCTGCAGGGGGATCTGGGCCTGGACATCACCCTGCCAGAGGATCCCGGCCGGTGCCTGGTGCGCGGCCTGGCCCGGATGACGCAGCCGGTTGCCCCCGTTGCGGCGGCGGACGAAGACGGCACCGAGCCAGCCGTGGATCTGTTCCCTCTGGAGGCGTTCTGATCCGCGCCGACCACTTCTCGGAGGAACACTGCTATAATCGGATCAGCGTGGCGGAACTGGCCGCTGTTGCGACTGGGTGTGGGCATGTAGTCCGGCGCCCCAGACCAAGGGTCTGGGGTGCTTGTGCACCTCCGGGCGCGGTTTGGGGTGGTGAGTCGTGTTCAGCCGCTGGCTCTCCCGCTTCGTGCGACGGCACTCGGTGTCGCTGGCGATTCTGGCGATCCTTCTGGCTGTGTATGCCACGTGGTTCGTGCCACACTTCGGGTATGGCGGTCCTTTGTTCGGCCGCATCCTGTCCATGGTGCTGCAGATTGTGTTCTTCATGTTCCTGGCCATCATTCAGTTCGTCGCCATCTTCTGGTTCATGGGTCGTCCGCGCGTCTACTGGCTTTCCCCAGAAGAGTGCGGCCTGACGTTTGCCGACTACCGCGGCAACCGGTCGGTGCTGGAGTTTGCCGAGCGCACCGTGACCCTTCTGCGCGGGGTGAAGCGCTTCAAGGAAATGGGCGGCGAGGTGCCGCGCGGCCTGCTGCTGGTGGGGCCGCCTGGAACGGGTAAGTCCTATCTGGCACAGGCGATCGCCGGTGAGGCCCAGGTGCCCTTCTGCTACGCCTCCGCCCCCTCGTTCCAAAACATGTTCTTCGGAGTCGGCAACCTCCAGATGGTCGCGCTCTACCGCAAGGCGCGCAAGATGGCGCGGGAGTTCGGGGCATGCATCATCTTCATCGACGAGATCGACGCCATCGGGATGGCGCGCACCTCCGGCGCATCCGGGGGAGCGGCCGGCGGGCTGTTCGGCGGCAACTTCGGCATGCTCAACCAACTGCTGATGGAACTGGACCCCCCCCCGCTCGAGGTCGGCTGGCTCAACCGCATGCTGCGCCAGATCGGCCTGCGGCGCGGTGCGGTGGAACGGGCGAACGTGTTCACCATGGCGGCGACCAACCTGCCTGACGTGTTGGATCCCGCCCTGTTGCGGCCCGGCCGTTTCGACCACAAGGTGACGGTGGATGCGCCCGACATCGACGGGCGGCTCGATCTGCTCCACTACTATCTTGGGAAGGTCAAGTACGCCGAGGAGTTCCCGTTTGAACGGGCGGCGGCAGAGACCATCGGCTTCACCCCGGTGATGATCAAGCACATCATCAACCAGGCGGTGGTGGTGGCCCATTTCCAGGGGCGCGACGAGGTGGAGCACCGGGATTTCACCGAGGCGCGCGAGATGTGGGAGTGGGGCTTGCGCCAGCCGATCAAGTCGATGTCCCAGGAGGACCGGCGGCGCATTGCCCACCACGAGGCGGGGCATGCCGTCGCGCAGTACCTGTTGTCACAGAAGAAGAACCGCGTGGTCAAAGTCACCATCATCCGTCACGGCGAAGCGCTCGGTTTTGCGGCGACCAAGCCGCTGGAGGAGCGCTACACCGAATCGGAGCAGGAGTTGCGTGCCGAACTCAAGATCCTGCTGGCCTCCCGTGCCGCGGAAGAGCTGTTTCTCGGCATGAAGCTCAACGGTGTGGTGAGCGACTTCCGGCACGCCACTTTGCTTGCCGCCGCCATGGTCGGCGCGTACGGCATGGAGGGGTCGCTGTATTCCCCGCTCGCGGTGAACGGCTTCCAATCCACCCCTGACCCCGAGATGAAGAAGATGATCGAGCGGTTGCTGCACCAATCCATGGAAAGCGTGCGGGAGTTGCTGGATGAGCACCGCATCTTCGTGCTCGCGGTGGCGGACGCGCTCATGGAAAAGGACGAGCTGACCGGCGACGAGTTGGAGGAGATCGCTCAAGGGCTTGGGGTTCCAGCCCCCCGTCTCAGCGACTTCGATCTGGCGACGGACACTTCGGCCGCGATGCGCATCAGCGCTCCGATGGAACCGCGCCAGCCGGGGGCCGCGCTTCGCCGCAACGGATTGCGTGAAGACGCGCGCCCGTCGGAGTCCGGGGGTGAAGGGGGCGACCGGTAGGGGTGAACAGCCGGCGCTGGTGGCCGTTGCCCCTGCTGTTGGCGCTCGTCATCGATGCGGGGCTGTGGCTGCACGGCCGGTACTCGCCTGCGGGCGTGGTCGATCGTGCCGTCGTACGGACGCTGCGCGCGGGTGGATGTGAGCGGTCCGTGCTCATGCGCCAGAGCGGTCTCGATCACCTGTTGGTGGAAGATACCTGGAGGAGCGCCGGGCAAGAGGTTTCGGTCCCCGCCACGGTGGACTTCAACCCGGGCGGCTCCCTGACTCCGCAATCGCGCACCCTCGTGCATGAGGGCCTGGAGCTTGACCTCCAGGCCCTCGCCCCGCCAGCGACCAGCGGCGGGAACGGCGCGGGCGGCCTGGTAGCCGCCTACCGCCAGCAGCAGCACAGCGGCGCGGTGTGGATTCAGAACCCGTGCGCCCCATTTGTCAATCCCCTGCGTAGCGGCCTCCGACCGGTCGGTGTGTGGGTGCACGGGGGCCACCACCTTCAGGTGTTCCGCGGCAGCGTCCGCAGTCTGCCCGGCACCACGGGGCTGTTTTCAAGCGCCCGGGTCTGGGTCGCCATCCGCCCCGACCGCCGCGTTCACTTCGAGTGGCTGCAGCGGCGCCACACGTCCTTGGGCCATCAGCCGCTGCGCACCATCGCCGAGCGGTTCACCTACCCATCGGGCCACCTGGACCAACGGTTCGCGGCGAGCCCGGCGGCCGAGCGTGCCCGCTACTACAGCCGCGAGTACACCCGCCTGCTAGCCGCGCTGCACGGTCTCGAGGCGTTCGCCGGCGTGAGGGATGCCGGTGGCGGATCGGGGAATCCTACAGCCAGCGGAGGTGTTCACTGTGGCGGCGCGAAAGCGGTCGGGCCAGCAGCAGCGAGCATGGCAGGGGCTCAAGTCGGCTGCGCAGCGGGACCAGGATGAGCGGGGGCGGCCCGGGGGACGTTCGCCCGATCGGGCGGGTCGCTTGCCGGGAGCACAAATCAACGATCCTGAGGAGACGGAGGCCGCGGAGGTGCACGGGCGGGCCTTCTTTCCCCAGCGGCGTGGTGGCGGACCGAAATAGTCGGTTGCGGCCGGCGCAGGAGGGATGCTACGATCCAGCCTGCGCCGGGGTGGCGGAACGGCAGACGCGCTCGACTCAAAATCGAGTGGGGAGACCCGTGAGGGTTCGAATCCCTCTCCCGGCACCACCTTCAAGGACAGTGGCAATGGCCCCGCCGTTTCCCGATCGGCGGGCACCTTTGCCCTGCGGAGCGGACCCAATTGCTTCGGCATGGTCCTCGCCGGCGTGACCGGCGACCTGGATGTCGCGCCCCCGAACTCATGGCGCCACGAACGGCAGCCGCACGCATACGGACTGGCTGCTGGCCAGTGTCACGCCCGCCGCCGTGTGCCGCGCGCAGGAGGTCAGGAGTGCGGCACCCCTCCTCAGTCCTCCGGCCATCGCCGCCACCTGGCGGCGGCGGTCCAACTGTGAACCATTGCCACCGCCCCGTGGTGGGGCCGGCGATGATCCCTTCCCTTTCCGGGGCCGGTGCCCGGCGGCACATCCGGCCAGCGGACGAGGTGTCCACCGGCCGATGTGCCGGGCTTTCGCTCCAGGGTGAGGCTGCGGATCAGCGCTTGGCCTGCAGCGCTTGGGCGGCCCTGGGCGAGCCGATGTGCAGGGAGTCGTAGGCCTGCTGCGACGTCTGGAAGGGACCGCCGCCCTTCCCGTGCCAGTCGAGGTTCGTCGCCATGGGGTTGGTGCGGCCCGTCTCCCGCTCACGGCGAGCGATCCAGTCCTGCATGCGCGACTCAAGCAGTTGGACGACTGCCGGTTCCTGCTTGGCTAGGTTCTTGGTCTCGAGCGGGTCCCTGAGGTGATTGTACAGTTCGATCTCCGGTTTGAAGTGGAAGTCCGGTTCAAGCGCGTGGATCAGCTTCCACTCGGGCGTGCGCCAGCCGTGCTTGCGCATCCAGGTGGCTTCGGAGATATAGAACTCGGTGATGCGCGGCAGGCTGCGGCCCTTGAGCAGCGGACCCAGGTTGCGGCCGGTGAACGGGATCTCCGTGCGCACGCCGGCCAGGTCCAGGACGGTCGGCATGATGTCGCTGATCAGCGTGGTGTCGGGGATGCGGAGGCCGGCGGGGATGTGGCCGGGCCAGCGCAGGACGAGCGGCACCACCAGCGTGCATTCATAGATCCCGTGGTGGTCGAAATAGCATTCGTGCTCGTAAAGCGTCTCGCCATGGTCGGCGGTGAAGACGACGAGGGTGTCTTTCTCGAGGCCGAGGTCGGTCAGGGACGTGAGGATGTTCTGGATGCAGGCGTCCATGTACGCGACCGCCCCGTCGTATTGGGCGCAGACGTATGCCTGGTCGGTGCAGTCCTCGGGAATCCAGGTGCGGAAGTAGTCGGCGAACGGTTTGAACGCCCACACCGGCTCCATCGAGCGGTTGGCCGGGTCGGCGTGGTTGCCGCCGTAGAACATGCGCTCGAAAGGCCTGGGCGGCAGGTAGGGGGAGTGCGGGTCCATGTGCCGCAGGAACAGGAAAAAGGGCTTGTCCTCCGCGGCGAGCCGGGCCAGTTCCGGTATGGCGACGGCGTTCAGGTGCTCCGCTTTCGGGCTGCGGCCGGTCGCGTCCGGCCCCCAGCCGGAGTAGTTGAGGTAGCTCTGGAAGCCGCGCGCCGAGGGATTGCCCGTGAACCCGACGCAGGTGGTGTTGTATCCCTGATCCCCGAGCACCTCCGCGAGTGTGCGGACATGTTCGCCCAGGTGTTTGTGGCGCAGGGCGACGACGTCCGTTCCGAAGCAATCCATGCCAGTCAGCATGGACGCGTAGGCGGGGGTGGTGGGCACACTGGGGCTGAAATGCTGCTCGAACAGCGTGCCACCGCCTGCGAACCGGTCGATGTGGGGCGTGGTGAGCCGTCTGTAGCCATAGGAACTCATGTGGTCGCGCCGCAGGCTGTCGACACCGAAAAACAGGATATTCGGATGCTTACGGGCCATGCCATCACCCCGCTGGCCGCCGAGCGGCGGCTGGTTCGGTGCGAAACGTGCGGTCACGACGCACCGAATGGCTCGATACGCTTGGCGGCCAGCGGTTCCTGCCGCCAAGGGCACGCGTCTGCGGACTTCGGCATAGGGTGGGCCGGCGGTGTTCGACGGGGGGAGGCCACCTGGGCGGCAGGGGTTGCGCCGCGTGGCGGGACCGGGAAGGGGAGGTGCTGCAGTGAATCCCATCCTCATCCCTCCTCTCGACGCGGGCCGCCTTCTGGCGACGCGACCGCGGGCGGTTCCGTGGCGGAGGCCCGCCAGGGTATGGAGTATGCGTGGGGCAGGCGGGGAGGCGCCGCCGGCGGCCCGCGGACCGTGTGGGTGGAACCTGCGGGTGAAATGGGGATGCGCTGATATGGTCAGCCGTTCCATGGATGCGGGGGGGGCCCGTCCCACGCTGCCGCCGTCGGTCGTGGATCTGCGTGCCGAGCGGGCGGTGCGCCGGCTCCACGGCGTGCTGCGGCCGGTGCTGGACGCATGGGCGCGCCTGGACGCGGAGTTGGAGCGCATGGGCGCCCCGGCGGCCAGCCGCGGTGCGGTGCGCAGGGTCATGTTGGACACCCTGACCCGCACCATCACCTCAGCCCGCTGATCCCCCCGGCGGCCGGAGGATCCAGGCCTGGTAGCGGAAGGCGCTCCAGGCTTGGCCCGGCCGGGGGACGATGCGTAGCGCGATGTGCGACCGGCCCGCAGTGAGGGAAGCCGGTAGGCGGAAGCTGGAGTCGCGCCAACGCTCGACGCAGTTGCGCTGCGGGTTGTACCAGGTGCCGGCGAGGTGGCCGTCGACATAGACCTGGGCCTGTTCCGGGGCGACGCATTGATCGAAGCGGCGACGCAAGACCACACCCTGGTTTCCAGGGTCGATCCGCAGGGTGAACTGCGTGGTACCGCTACTGGTGGTGCCGCGATCGGTCAGCGCGACGTGGTTGAATTGCCCCTGGTAGACGGAGGTCAGGGGGCCGTTCCAGCGGACGCCGGCCGTGCGTAGCGCGTGGGTCTTGGCGCTGGCGGCGCTGCCCACGTCCAGCACGTCGCCCGGCAGCAGGCTCGGGCGGCTGCGGCCGTACCAGTAGGCGACCGCGGCGTAGTCGGCCTGCAGCGTCCCGGTCGGGCCAACCTGGAAGCCGGCGCGCAGACTGCGGTAGAAGGGGATGCTGTCGGAGAGGAACAGGCGGTAGGCGGAGGTCTCGCCGCGGCCGCCCGATCCCAGCGTCTGAGCGGGGCTGCCCTGGACCGGGAGGCTGAAGGGCCCGTTCTGGAAGTACCAGCCACCACCGAAGAAGTCTTCGGTACCCGTGCCCAGATAGGCGGGCGTACCGCTGCCGTCCACGTAAACCTGGTCGTTGCCCTGGAGGTTTGTGCGCCCGTAGGGCATGCCTGGAGGGGTGGTCATTGCCATACTGATGCCCACCAGCCGGCCGGTTCCCTGTGCCTGGAGTGCCGGAAAGTCCTGCCCGGCCACCGTCGGGGTCTGGGCCGTGTAGGTGGCGTGGAAGTAGCCCTCGCTGCCCGCCGCCAGACGCTGGCCGGCCGACGCGCTCGGACGGTAGGCCAGCGTGTAGTGGACCGTCAGGGGGGCGGTCCCCTGATGCCGCAGGCGGACGACGGCCTGCTGCGCGAAGGGCATGGGCCAGAAGCTGTACAGGCTTCCGGTCGACGGGTGGATGCCCATCAGCAGGGCCCGTACCCTCCAGGCGCCGAAACCGCTGCCGAAAAACAGGCCAAGCGGGGCGTCGACCGCCGGATTCCGCTGGCCGTCAAAGCTGATCTGCAGCCAGGTGTCGTTGAGCACTCGGGAACTGCGGCTGAGGGCGGCAGGGGCGTACGCCGCCGTGGTCTGGCCCTGCCAGTTGAGCCCCGGGGCGCTGAAGGCGTGGCCGCGCTCTGAGGAGGGCGTGAACGACAGTTGGTCGCCGCGCCGCCATGGGCCGCCGCCGGCGCGGCCCGAGACGCGGACGCCGTAGATGCGCACGGTGGCCGGTGCGGCGCTGTCGGCCAACTGGACGTGCAGCGTGCGGTGTCCCCGTACGAGTTGCGGCGGTATCGCCAGCCGCCGCCGCCGCCAGCGGTAGGGGCCGTAGGTGTAGCCGCCGTTGCCGAAGCTGCCGATGCGCACTCCGTCAACCCAGACGCTGGCCTGCACGTTGCGGATCGCGAGGTCGAAGCGCCCCGTCAGCCGCGCCGTGGTCGCCCCCGGCGGCAGGCGCAGGTTGAAGCTCGCGCTGCCGGTGAAGCCTACTCCGTGGTGGGTCGCCGTGACCGCCTGGCCGACGGCGGCGTCCGGCAGGGTGAGCTGCAGGGCATTGAGTTGCGCCGGCCCGGTCAGCCGCGCCAGGGTGACGGTCCCCGCGGCGGGTAGCTGCACTGTGCCGGTGCGGGTCCGGGCCCCCGCCGTCCGGTGCATGTCTTGACCCGCGGCGGACCACAGTGCGTCCGCCGCGCGCAGATGGGCGGCAGGGGAGAAGGGTACGACGCGCGTACCCGGTGGGAGGCGGCGGAAGTCCACGTGCCAAAAGGCGGTGGTTCCGGTGAAGGCGATGGTGCAGGCGCTCTGGAAGGCGATGGGCACGAAGCTGAAGTTGCCGCCGCTGGATCGCGCCGCGTTGCCGGCCAGTGGGAAGAGGAACGGGGCGGCGGTGCCGCTGAAGAACTGGGTGGCAGGTTCGTCGATGATCGGGCTGCGGTGTCCGTCCAGCCGTACGACGATGCTGCCCATCTTCTGGAGCGATCCCGCCACCCAGAGGCTTTCCACCACCCCCGGGCCGCTGGCGGCGAAGATGACCGATTGTCCCTCGCGGTTGTGGTAGAGAATGCTGGTCGGCAGGCCGTCTTGGTTGAGTTCGGCCGGGTCGACGCTGCTCCACTGGCGGGCGGCGGCTCCCTGCGGCAGCAACGCCAAGCGGTCGATGGCCGTCAGCGCGGCGTCCGCCTGCAGCGGCCGCGGCGGGGCCGGCGCATGGTGCCCTCCCTGGGTGGCCGACGCCGCCTCGGGCCGCCCGGCGGCCAGAGCGCGCAACGCGAATACCGCGGCCACCGCGGCAAGCGCGATCCCGAAGAGGCGGCGGGGCCAGTGGTGGCGGCGACGCCGCTTGGCCCTGCGAGGCAGTGGCGCGTCCAGCCCCCCTCCGATGGCCAACTCGCCCCCTTCACCCCGCGGCACCGCAAGTCTAGCCCGCCGTTGCGGGACGGGCAACGATGGCGGCCGGCCGGGGATCTTCATCCAATCCTCATCCGGCGTCGCCCTCAGGGTCGGGAGGGACGTGTAGCATGGCTTCGGGGGTGGCCAGGCTGACGGTTGGTGCGCGCGCGGCCGCCCGCGGGCGGTCGCTTTGGTTTGTGGCCGGATCCGCCCTGGTGGCGCTGGCGTTCTTGTACGAGTTGCACCAGCACCTGGGGACGGCTGGAGACTTTTGGACATTCTGGGCCGCGGCCCGCGCCCTGTCGGCCGGCCTGAGCCCGTACCATCTCAAGAATCTGGTGGCGGCGGCCGGGCCCCTGCCGCACCCGCGGCCCGGGCCGTTCCTCAGCCCGATCTTCGTGGCGGAGGTCATGGCGCCTTTGGGTGCGCTGCCGTTCGGCGCGGCCCGCCTGGTGTGGCTGGGGGTCAGCCTGCTGTGCGTTGCCGCCACGCTGCCGGTGCTGGTGCGCCTCGGCGGGGCTTCCGCCCGCTGGACGGCGCTGGCTGCGGGGGCCGTGCTGTGCATGGCCTTCCAGCCCTTGTCTTTCACCCTCTGGTTGGGGCAGACCGACACGCTTGTCGTGGCGGCGTTGGCCGTGGGCTGGTACGCGTTGCGCCGCGGGCGCCCGCTGCTCGGCGGGCTTGCGGCGGCCGTCGCGGCGGTGGATCCCCACCTCCTGGCCGGTTTGGGGCTGTACCTGCTGTTTCGCGCGCTGGCCCGGCGGGATCGCCTGCCGCTTTTCGGCTTTGCCGTCGGCGGTGCGGTGGTGTTCGGGCTGTGCCTGCTGCATCCGGCGATGACGGACCACTGGTTGCGCGTGACGCTGCCGCAGGCGCAGGTCGCCGCCATCGAGCCCTGGGACACCCTGAATTGGCTGCAGGCCTGGAGTGAACTGCTCGGGCCGCACCTGGCCGTCTGGCCGACGGTGGCCTTGGATCTCTTCCTGATCCTGCTGGCCCTGGGTCTGTGGGCCCGGCCGGACGCCACCCCCGCTCGCGACCTGGCCGTGGTGGCGGTGTTGACCCTGGCCACGACGACCTTCGCCTACAACCAGGACTACACCCTGTTGCTGTTGGCCGCGCCGTTTTTCATCGCCCGCTGGCGCTCGGGGAGTTCCGACAACCGCACCGGCCTTTTGGCCTTCACCCTGGCCGTCGGGTATGCCCTCTCGGCCCTCACCGGCGGGCCGGTGCCGCTGCGGCACGCCGGGTTCGTGTTGGTGGTGCCGGTGGTCGCGCTGGCCGCGGTCTGCAGCCTGCCGGTGGTGCGCGCGCGGCTGAAGACCGGATTCGGGGTGTGGGCCGCCATTTGGGTCAGCGTCACCTGGGCCGGGTACGGTGTCTTCACCGCCCTGGGCGGTGCGCGCTGGCCTTCTCTGCTGCTGCTGTGCGGATTGGTGGTGTTCCTGGTCGTCCTCTGGCTGCCGGACGCGCCGCGACTGCCGCACGCCCGGTCCGCCTGAAGCGGTGCGCGGGCCGGGCGTGCCCCTGTGTGGGCGTCCCCGGCCGCTTCACCTAGGCCTTGTCCCGCACCACCAGCGCCCAGGCGAGGCCGGGGCCGTGCACCCCGATCACCAGATCGTTTTCGATGTCGGCCGAGCGGCTCGGCCCGGAGATCAGCGTGACCGCGGCCGGGCGCTCCGTGCCGGTCAGGAGGTTGCAGGCCGAGAAAGCCGCCTGCAGGTCGGCGTGGACGTCGGCGGCGTGGACGACAAAGACGGCGGACGGCGGCAGCAGCGACCGCCGCCGCTCGGTTTCCGGGCCCTGCGGCAGGACGATCGACCCGGTGCGGGCCGCCGCGGCGGGTGCGGCCACCACGCCGAAGGCGGCCTGTGCCGCCGCAGTCGGTGTACCGCGCACCGAGCGGGCGAGCGATGGGTCGGCGCTGACGGCTGCCGCCTCTCCCGCCTCGGCGTCCTCAAGGATGGCTTGCAGCCTGGGCGCCAATTCGTCCGGCGTGACCACGGCCGCGCGGCCGCCCTGAAACTCCCACTGGCGGACGAAGTCCGCGACCGGGTCGGCGCCGGGCCGATCGGCGGCCGCTTCTACTTGCGTGGCGGCGGGCACCGGGAGCGGCGCGGGCACCGGGGTGGTGACGGGCGGGTCCAGGCGCTTCAGGCGGCGTGGCCGCGCCGCGCCGCGCAGGTCGCGGCCACGTGTCCAGCCGTCCAGCGGACCGGGTAGGCGGGCGGTCGGCTGGCCGCCCAGGAGCAGCCGGACAAGACGCAGGCCGGCGCGGAAGGCCGGCGTCCGGCCGCCCGCGGCCGCGAAGGCCCGCATCGCCAGGGACTCGCCGGCGGGGTGTCCGAAGCGGGCGCGCAGGGCGATGAGCTGGTCGTCGAGCTGGATGCCGACCGGACAGGCGTCGCGGCAGGCGCCGCACAGGCTCGAGGCCCAGGGAAGGTCGCGGCCGTCGCGGCCGTCGGTGAGGTTTGCCGTCAACGCCGCGCCGATCGGTCCCGGATAGACCGAGCCGTACGCGTGGCCGCCCATGGTGCGGTACACGGGACAGACGTTGAGGCAGGCGCCGCAGCGGATGCAATACAGCAACTCTTCGGCGGGTGTGCCCACCAGGCGGGACCGGCCGTTGTCCAACAGCACGACGTGCACCGCGTCCGGGCCGTCGCCTTCGGGGTCCTCCGGGCGGCGCGGGCCGCTGATCAGGGAGACGTATTGCGTGATCGCCTGGCCGGTGGCGGAACGGGGTAGGACCTCCAGCACGGCGAGGGCGTCCTCCCAAGTGTCGACCACCTTCTCGACGCCGACGACGGCGATGTGCAGTCTCGGCAGGGTGGTGCACATGCGCGCGTTGCCCTCGTTGCTCACGATCATCAGCGAACCGGTTTGGGCGATGAGCAGGTTCGCGCCGCTGACACCCGCCTGGGCCGCGAAGAACTTGGCGCGCAGGTGATCGCGGGCGAAGCCCGCCAGGCCTTCTGTGGCGTCGCCCAGATCCCGGCCCGCCACGGCGGACAGCAGGGAGCGGATGCGCGCCCGGGGCAGGTGGACCGCGGGGACGATGATGTGCGACGGCATCTGGTCGGCGAGTTGGACGATCCATTCGCCCAAGTCGGTCTCCACGACCTCGAGACCCGCGGCTTCCAGCTTCTCGCGCAGGTGGATCTCTTCGGTCGCCATGGATTTGGACTTGACCACCCGCTTTGCGCCCGCCTCGGCGAGCAGGTCGCGCACGATGCGCACCGCCGCCGCCGCGTCAGCCGCGCGGTGTACGCGGGTGCCGTTGGCCTCGGCGGCCGTGGTGAAGCGGCGCAGCGTCTCTTCCAACCGGCCGACGGCGCGGGCGCGGGCGGCGCGGGCCCGTTGTCGGGCACCGTCCGGTTCGGGCAGGCGGCTCAGGGCCTGCAGGCGTCCGGCCGCCAAGCGGTCGGTGGTGCCGCGCACGGCTTCCGCGAGGTCCGGCTCTGCAGGCTGAAACTGCTTCACTGGCAGCCACCCTCCCACCATGTGGCAGAACTGGCGCGGCGCACGGGTCAGTTGCCGTCCGCCGCGCCGCGGTCTCCGTCGCCGTCTCCCGGGTCCTGGTGCAGTTCCGCGAGCACTTCCGCCAGGTGCCGGAAGCGAAGGCTCAGCCCGCGACGGCGTGCCCGGCCCTCCAGGTGCAGCAGGCAGCCCAACTCGCCCGACACGACCGTCTCGGCTCCGCTGGCCAGCAGGCTGTTGAGCTTGGCGTCGGCCATCGCCGTGGACAGCGGTTCCTGCTTGACCGCGAAAAGCCCGCCGAAACCGCAGCACTCGTCGGACCATTGCTGCAGGGCGAGGCCGCAACCCGCGGCGCGCAGGCAGCGCTCGCCGGCGTCCCCGACGCGCGCCCCCCGCAGGGAGTGGCAGGAGGGATGAAAGGCGGTGTTGGCGTCGGCGGACGGCTCGACGGGGTCGCCCGCCGTTTCTGGCAGTCGGGTGGCGAGAAACGCGGCGAGTTCGTGGGTGCGCGCGGCGAGGGCGGCCGCAGACCGGCCCATGGGGCTGTCCGCGGCGAACAGGTGCGGGTAGTAGCGCAGTAGCATCGTCGCGCACGACCCGGACGGCACGACGACCGCGTCATACGCTTCCAGGCGCGGGATGAGTCGCCGGGCCAGGGCGCGCGCCTCGCCGGGGAAGCCGGCGTTCCAGGCCGGTTGGCCGCAGCAACCGTCCCCGACCAGCACGACCTCCGCGCGGGCGTAGCGGGCGACGAGGCCTGCCGCCTGCTCCGCGATCTCGGGTGCGAACAGTTCGGCCAGGCAGGTAACAAACAGCGCGAGCCGCTTCATGACAGGCGGGGTGGCCTGTGGCCCTCCCGCGTCGCCCCCTTTCTCGCAGCGCGCCTTGGAGCCGCTGCCTACCGGCGGCCAGCGGCCGAGGCCTGCAACCGGTAGTGGGCCAGGGGGTCTTCCGGGACACCGCGGCTACGGCGGAACTCGGCCAGCATCGGACGCACGTCGGTGAGGAACGCCTCGCGCAGGGCCTGCTGCGCCGCGATGACGTCGCCTTCGGCCTCCGCCCGCTCCAGTTCCGCCTCGTCGACGAGCAGGGCCTTGGCGAAGGCCTCCTGGGTCTGCACGACCGAAAGGATCATCGCCGGGATCTTGGCCTCGATGTTGGCGGATTGGTCCAGGCAGTAGGAGACGGACTCGACCGGCGCGCCGTACCGCCGTTGCCCCTTCACAAGTTCCCGGAAGATGAGGAAAAGGCCGTAAGGGTCGATCGAACCGGTCATCAGGTCGTCGTCGGCGTACTTGCGGTTATTGAGGTGGAAGCCGCCGAGGCGCTGGGCCTGCTGCAACAGGGCCACCGTGAACTCGACGTTCTGGCCCTGGAAGTGGTGGCCGAGGTCGACAATGACCTTCGACCGGTCCCCGAGTTGCTGGCAGATGCGCAGGGCGGTGCCCCAGTCCGCGACATCGGTGTGGTAGAAGGCCGGCTCGAACGGCTTATATTCGACCAGCATGGTCTCGCCCGCCCGCAGCGCGGCGTGCACGGGGGCGAGGCATTCCACCAGGTGCGTGTGGCGGCGGCGGAAATCCGCCTGTCCGGGGTAGTTCGTGCCGTCGGCAAACCAAAGCGACAGGTACGGGGCGGCCAACTCGTGCTGGACCTCGACGCACCACAGAAGGTGCTCGGCCGCCCTGGCGCGGACGGCGGGGTCGCGGTGCGCCACGCTGCCGAGCCGGTAGATCGGGTCCTGAAAGGTGTTGGGGTTGATCGCCTCGACGTACAGGCCTCGGTCCTGGATGTAGCGGCGCAGCGCGCCCATGTCCTCGACGCGGTCCCAGGGAAGGTGCAGGGCCAATCCGGGCGTGATGCCGGTGGCCTGATGCACCGCCGCGGCGCAGTCGATGCGCCCGTAGACGTCCTTCGCCTCGTCCCCGAGGAGGAAGGTGGCAAAGCGCGTGCCCATGGGGGAGAAACCCCACGAGGGAATGGCGATGCGGAAACGCGCCAGTGCATCCGCGACTTCGGATTCCAAGGGCATGGCGAATCCCTCCCAAGCGCGGTGGTCGGTCGGCCCGGCGGCATCGCATGGCGGGTTCGCCGTTGCGCGGGGGACGCCTGCTGCAGCCGTTGCGGGCCAGCCCCGCGCGGGTGCGGGTACGGCAGGAGCGCCTGTCGGGCCACCGAAGACAGGCCGGGGTGTGCGCTGGTTGCGGCCGCGCGGCCTGTCTCCCGCGTTCAGTGGCGCTCCACCAGGGGCCATCCGCGGCTGTACGGGGGAGAGGCTTGCCGGCCGGAGGCGTGGCAGGCCGCGCCACCGGCTTGGGGATTCGATGCGCTACGGGCGCTGGATGGGATGGGTGTCTGCCGTGGTCGCTTGGAACGCGGGGCGCCTTCGTGGCGCGGTGGTGGCCGATTGACGGCCCGGACGGCCGGGGCCGGACCCGGAGGGGTGGCCGCGCGCTGCACCGCCGCGGCGCGCCGGAGCCTCGCGGCGCTACGCGATGCCCCCCTGGCTGAGCCGGGCCGCCTGATCGCCCTGGCCGCCCTGGTCGGGGTGGTCGGCGGTCTGGGGGCGCTCGTCTTTCGGTGGTTGATCCACCTCTTTCGGCTGCTCTTTCTTCACGACATCCTCGGCCCCGGTCTCGGCTGGCCGCCCGCGCTCGCGGCGCATCTGCGCCTGCTCGGTCCGGTCTGCGGGCTGCTGCTGGTGGGGGTCATCACCACCTATCTGGCCTCCGAGGTCAAGGGCCACGGAGTGCCCCAGATTCTTGAGGCGCTGGCCCTGCGCGGCGGCCGCATGCGCCCGCGCGTGGCGATCTTCGGCATCATCGCGCCGGCGATCACGATCGGCGCCGACGGTTCGGTCGGACGGGAGGGGCCGATCGCCCTGATCGGGGCGGCGTTCGGTTCGGTGATCGGTCAGTTGCTCCGCTTGGCGGACCAGCAGACCTCGCTGCTGCTCGCCTGCGGCGCGGCGGCCGGCATCGGCGCCACCTTCAACGCGCCGATCGCGGGCGCCCTGTTCGGGATGGAGGTGGTGCTGGGCAGCTATGCCATGGGGACGCTGGTACCGTGCTTTGTCGCCTCCGTCACCGGCGTGACCGTGTTCGACTGGATCCATGGCAACCACCCGGTGCTGCCGACGCCGGCGTTTCAGTTCGTGCATCCTTTCGGCGTGGTGTTCATGCTGCCGCTCGGGCTGCTGGCCGGCGGCGTGGCCCTGGCATACACGCGCGGGCTGAATCTGGTGGAACATCTCAACGAACGGCTGCCGTGGGGCTTCGCCGGTAAGGCCGTTGCGGCCGGGATCGCCGTCGGCCTGATCGGCCTGGCGCTGCCGCAGGTGCTGGGGGTCGGGTATCCGGCCATGGAGGCCGTGGCGGCGGGCAGGCTGGTGCTGGGCACGCTGGTGCTGCTGCTCGTGGGCAAGTATGTGGCGACGCTCCTGACCATCGGCGGCGGGGGATCGGGTGGCGTCTTCGCCCCCAGCCTCTACCTCGGGGTCGCCCTGGGCGGCGCCTTCGGCAGCCTCGTGCACCACTGGCTGCCGGGTTTCACCTCGCCACCGCCGCTGTATGCCGTGGCGGGCATGGGCGCCGTCTTCGCGGCCGCGGCCCAGGCCCCGCTCACCGCTGTGACCATCATCCTGGAGATGACGGCCGACTACCACCTGATCAGCGGGGTGATGATGGCCTGCGCCATCAGCTACATCTTCTATGGTTCGCTCGCCCGCGACTCGATGTACACGGTGCGGTTGTCGCGGCGTGGGATCCAGATCCTGCGCGGTGCCGAGGTGCGTCCGCTGCAGCGCGTATCGGTGGAGGCCGCCATCGACCGCCAGGTGCTGCGCCTGCACGTGGACGACGCCGTGGCGGACGCCTACCGCCGGCTCAGCGTCGCCGGCGGCCGGGCGGCCCTGGTGCTGGACGCGCGTGAAGCGCTGGTGGGCGTGGTGGAGGGCCAGCAACTCGTCGGCGCGGTCGAAGCGGGTTCGGCGGAGACGGTGGCGCCCCTGGTGCGCCGCGATGTGTCGGCCCTGGTGGCGGGGGCGTCGCTGGATGACGCGGTGCGGCGCTTTGGTATCCAGACCGCGAGCCTCATCCCGGTCGTCGCCGACGGGGCGCGGGGGGGCGTCCTGGGGGCGGTGACCCAGGATGCCGTGCTCAAGGCCTATTATCGCCACACGGTGCTGACGATGGAGATGCAGCGCAAGCTGGATCTGGTGCCCAAGCAGCGCCGGGGCCAAGAGGGCCGCTTCCGCGAGGTGGCGCTCCCGGACGGCTGGGGTGGGCGGCGGCGGGTGCGGGTGGCCGATCTGGGTGTGAGGCTGCCCCGGGGCATCGTCCTGGTCGCGATCAGCCGCGGTGAGGACGAGATCGTCGTGCGCGGCGAGACGGAACTGCACGCTGGCGACCGCGTGCTGCTGTACGCGGCGCAGGAGGAGTTTCTTGCCACCGCCGAGCGGATGCTCCTGCAGGGGGTGCCGGGGGCCGGCGGCAGCTTCGAGACGGTGGCGGTCGGCTGGCCAGACGGCCGCCGCCTCCAGATCCGGGACCTGCACCTGCCGCCGGATGTCGTGTTGGTGTCGATCGCACGCGGGGCGGCGACGCTGGTGCCGTCGGGCGGCACCAGGCTGGAGCGCGGGGACGCGGTGGTGCTGTACGGGACCGATCCCCAGGGTATGGCCGAGGCGGCGCGCATCCTGCGGGACGGCCCGATGGAGGCCGGCACCCCGGTGGGCTCGTAGGGGGGGCGCGGCCGCGCCCGGAAGGAGTGGGGTGCGCCCGACCGAAAACGGGACCCGGAAGCAAAGGGGGAGACACCGTTGTGGACGCTCACCGGGTTTGCCGACGAGATCGGCCCCGATCTCGGGCTGCAGTTGGAAACCCTCGCCTCGCTCGGGATACGGCACCTGGAACTGCGCGCGGTCTGGGACACCAACGTGGTGCGCCTGACCAGGGAGCAGACGGTTGCGGCCCGCGGCCAACTGGCCCAGGCCGGCGTGCGGGTCTCCTCGATCGGTTCGCCCATCGGCAAGGTGGCGGTGGACGCCCCCTTCGAACCGCACCTGGAGGACTTCCGCCACGCGCTGGAGGCGGCCGAGGCCTTCGACGCCCCCTACATCCGCATGTTTTCATTTTTTATCCCGAAGGGTGACGATCCGGCGCGGCATCGCGGCCCGGTGCTGGAGCGGCTCGAGCGGCTGGTCCGCCTGGCCCGGGAGCACGGCCGGACCCTGCTGCATGAGAACGAGAAGCACATTTACGGGGATGTTCCCGGGCGCTGCCTGGACCTGCTGCGCACGATCGACTCGCCCCACCTGCGCGCGGCATGGGATCCCGCGAACTTCGTGCAGTGCGGTGTGGCGCCGTTTTCGGACGGCTACGCCGACCTGCGCCCCTACATCGCCTACGTGCACGTTAAAGACGCCCTGCGGGCGAGCGGGCAGGTGGTGCCGGCCGGCCAGGGGGACGGCCAGTGGGCCGACACGCTGGATGCGCTTTCGGCCAGCGGTTTTGACGGTTTCTTTTCCATGGAGCCCCACCTGCGCCATGCCGGCGCCTTTGCCGGTTTCAGCGGCCCCGACCGCTTTCGCGAGGCGGCGGCTGCCTTCCAGGCATTGCTGCGGGACCGCAACCTCGCCTGGGCCTGAGGGGCGCCGGGGGCCCGTGCGGCCCCCGGCACCCCGTCCCGCCAAGAGTCAGCGGGGAAAGGCCGAGCCCACGCCGCCGTCGACCGGAAGCATGGCGCCGGTGGTCTTGGCGGCCTGGGGCGAGGCCAGGAAGGTGATGGCCGCCGCGACATCCTCCGGTTCGATGTTGACGTCCAACAGGGTGCGCTTGCGGTAGAAGGCGGGCAGGTCGTCGGCCGCGATGCCGTAGTTGCGGGCCCGCGATTCGCGCCAGTCCGAAGACCAGATGCGCGAGCCCGACAGCACGGCGTCGGGGTTGACCACGTTGACCCGGATGCCGTCCGGGCCGAGTTCCTCGGCCAGGCAGCGGGCCAGGTGGACCTCCGCGGCCTTGGCGGCGCCGTAGGCGGCGATGTTGCGCCCGGCCGACAACGCGTTCTTGCTGGCGACAAAGATCATGGCGCCGCCGAGCCGCTGGTTGCGCAACAGGCGGGCGCCCTCGCGCGCGGTGAGGAAGTAGCCGGTGGCCAGCACGTCGAGGTTGCGCTGCCATTCGTCGAGGCTGGTCTCCTCGATCCGCGCCGAGGAGGCGATGCCGGCGTTGGCCACCACGACGTCGACGCCGCCGTAGGCACGGCTCGCGGCCTGGAAGGCCGACGCGAGTTGGGCCTCGTCGGTCACGTTGGCGGCGACGCCGGTGGCGCAGTCCGCGCCGAACTCGTCGCAGAGTTCGGCCGCAGCCGCCTGGGCGCCGGCTGCGTCGATGTCCGCCAGCACCACGTGCGCCCCCTCGCGGCAAAAGGCCCGCGCGACCGCCCGGCCGATGCCGCCGGCCCCTCCGGTCACGAAGGCGACCTGCCGGGAGAAGCTGCGTTCCGGCGGTAGCAGCGAAAGCTTGTACCGCTCCAGCGGCCAGTACTGCACGTCGAAGGCGTCCTGGGCCTGAAGCGGGGCGTAGTGCCCCCCCGCGCCCGCAAGCAGGTCGATGACGGCCATCGCGCGGTGGGCCAGGTCGCGGCTCACCTTGGACATGGTCTTGCTCTTGCCGGTCGAGATCAGGCCGACGCCGGGAGCCAGGATGACGCGGGGGATGGGCGGGTCGGCGGGGATGTCGCTGGCGGCGGCCTTGGCACACGCCTGATACTCCGCGCCGACGCCGGCGGCGAACGGTTCCAGGGCGGCGTCCACAGCGGTCCGGAAGGCTTCCGGACCGGTGACCGCCGGCAGGATCAGGGGCAGCCGGCCGGTATGCACCAGATGGTCCGGGCAGGCCGCCCCTTCGGCCGCCATCCCCATCCGCACCGGGTCCGCCAGGAAGGCGGCGGTGCCCGGTGTCTGGTCGAGGGTCAGGATCACGCGGCCCTTGGAGCCGAGGCGGCCCCGCAGCCAGGGCAGCACTTCGGCGACGGCTTCTTCGGGCATCTGCGGGCCCGGATCCACGGCGGCGGCACCAGCGGCACGGGCGCGCGATTTCAGGAAGCGTTCGCTGGCGCCGATCGCCGCCAGCGTCGAGCGGTAGGCGGCCTCGGCGGTGTCCCCCCAGGTGATCAGGCCGTGCTTGGCAAGGAGGATGACGTCCGCGCCCGGCTGCCGGCGCAGGGCCAGGGCGCACTGGCGGGCCAGCGCGAAGCCGGGGCGGCGGTAGGGGATCCAGATCGCCCGCTGGCCATAGATCTCGCGCGCCCAGTCCTCGCCCTCCTCCGCGGTGCACAGGGCCACGATGGCGTCGGGGTGGGTGTGGTCGACGTGGGCCGCCGGCAGGAAGGCGTGCAGCAGGGTTTCGATGGACGGCCTCGGCCCCCCCGGGTGCAGGGCGCAATGGCCGAGGTAGTCCACCATCTCGGCGTCCGTCATCGACTCGCGCTCCAGGAGTGCCTGGACCGGTTCCAGCAACAGGGTCGAGAAGTGGCGTATGGCGCATCCGGCCAAGTCGGAGCCGCTGCCCTTGACGTGCAGGACCGGTACCGGCCGGCCGCGGAAGTCTTTGGCCATCGCCTTGGCCGAGGTGTTACCACCGCCCCAGTTGCAGACGCTGCGGTCCGCTCCGAGCAGGTTGGAACGATAGACCAGTTGGACCAGGGCGTCGGTACTGCGCGCGTCGGCGTGCTGCGGATCCCACGGGATGGACAAGGGGACACCTCCGGTTAGCGTTCTGTGGCGCGGACCGTGCGCGTGGCCTCGACCGCCGCGCAGTAGGCGGCGAAACTGGCCGCGTGCCCGGCGGCGCGTGCCGGGTCGGGTTCAAAGGTGCGGGCCGTGTGGACCATCGCCGCACAGGCGGTCTCCAGGTCGGGGTGCATGCCGCAGCCGGCGGCCGCCAGGATGGCGGCGCCCAAGCAGCCGGCGTCGCGTAGCGGCATCTCGGTGTATGCCCGGCCCGTCGCGTCCGCCCGCAACTGGGACCAGCGCGGATCCCGCGAGCCCCCGCCGACGAGGCGGATCGCGTCCACGTCCACCCCAAGGGAGGCGAGCACCGAGAGGTTGCGCCGGCCCTCGTAGGCCATGCCGCGCAGCAGCGCCGCCGTGAGTGCGGCCCGGTCCGCGTCCAGGGTCAATCCGAAGATGGCGCCGAGATCTCCGGCGTCGAGGTCCGGCGTACCGGAGCCGGCCCAGAAGGGCACCGCGAACGGCCCCCCGGGTTCCAGGGGCACTTCGGCCAGCAGGTCTCCGATCGGTGTGCCGCCGACGATGCCCTGCCACCAGTGCAGGAGCGAGCCGCCCCCGAAGCCGAAGGCGAGGGTGACGGCGAGTCCGGGCAACGGATGGAGGCCCACGCCGTAGCCGCGGGCGGCCAGGGGGGGCGCGGGGCCGTCGCGGAGGGTGAGGCTGAGGCAGTCCACCGTACCGGTGCTGTGGGCGGCCATGCCCGGTCGCAGCGCCCCCGCGCCGATCAGCGCGGCGGTCTGGTCGTGGGCACCGGCCACCACCAGGCATTCGGGCGGCAGACCGAAGCTGGCGGCGCCCTGAACGGAGACGCGACCGGCCGCAGTGCCCATTGGTGCCACCGCCGCCGTCCTGCCCGTCAGGCCCAGGTCGGCCAGCGCGGCTGCATCCCAGGCGCGGCGGTGGCGATCCAGGAGGTGGGTGCGCTGCGCCAGGCTGTCGCTGATCACGGCGGTCCCGGTGAGTTCGGCGACCAGAAGGTCCTCGTAGCAAAGGAAGGCCGCGGCGCGCTGGAAGGCGCCGGGGTCGGCCCGGCGCAGCCAGGCCAGCTTGGCCGCCGTCACGATCCAGGAAAGGGGCATCCCCGTCGTCTCGGTGCGGGACGCCCAGCCGGCGGCGGCCAGGTCGGCCCGCCCCGTTTCGCCGCGCCGGTCGAAGGTGAGCATCGACCGGCCGAGCGGCCGGCTCTGGGCGTCGACCGGTGTGAACGCCTCACCCTGAGCCGCCGTGGCCACGGCCCGCACCGGGCCGAAGCCCGCATCCCCCACCTGCGCGGCGACCGCGCGGAGCACCTGGCGCAGTGCGGCGAGCACGTCCTTCGGCTCCAACTCGGCCGTCCCACCGGGACCGACCAGCAGGGGGTAATCCTGGTAGGCACGGGCCAGGGGCGCGCCGCTTTGGTCGAAGGCGATGGCCTTGGTACCGGTGGTGCCGATATCGACGCCGACCACGCAACCCCCGCCGCTGGGCCGGGGTGGGGCCGCGGCTCCGGGTACGACGGACATCAGGCCTTGCCTCCTTGGGAGCGCGTTGGCGAGGCGTCGGGGCCCGGACAGCCGATCAGCAGCCGGATGCCGTACGCCTCCATGGTTTCAGCCACCTCGCCCGCGACGGGGCGGTCGGTCACGACACGCTGGATGGCGCCGGGCGGGCAGATGGGGACCAGCGAGTTGTGTCCCCACTTGGTGTGGTCGGCCAACAGGATCGCCTCTTCGGCCGAGCGCAGCAGGGCCTGCTTGACCTCGGCCTCCTCCTCGTTGCCTTCGGTGGGGCCGTCCTGCAGGGTGAAGCCCTTGCAGGACAGGAAGACCTTGCGCACGCGGTATCCGTCGATGGCGCGCAGCGTTTGCGGCCCGACGTACGAGAGCGACCGGGCGCGCAGGGTTCCGCCCGTGCTGACCACGGTGATCCCGTCGGCCTCGGCCAGCCGCAGGGGCAACTGGACGGCGTTGGTCAGAATGACGAGGGACCGGAAGCCCCGTTGGCGCAGGGCCAGCCCGAGCTCCATGGCCGAGGTCGAGGCGTCAAGGGCGATGACGTCGCCCTCTTCGACCAATGGCGCGGCCGCCAGTGCGATGGCGACCTTCTCGTCGTGTTGCCGCTGCACCCGCGAGAAGAACGGCACCTCGTGGATGTGGGCGCCGGGCGGCAGGATGGCCCCTCCGTGGACGCGCGTCAGGCGGCCCTGGCGGACGAGGCGGTTGATCTCGCGGCGAATGGTCTCGGGCGTGACCCCGAAGCGCGCACTGAGGGTCGAGACCCGCACGCTGCCGTCCTGCTGGGCGGCCTCGAGGATGCGTGTGCGCCGAATCTCTCCCAGTTCAGGAGGCGGCTGTTGTCCCATCGCTATCGGCCCCCTCCGTTTCGGCCTGTTGGCCCCGATTGCCCCTGCGGTCAGCCGGCGCGTCCGGTGTTTCAATCCGTCCGCTTTTTTCTGGTGATTAGCATTTCTGCGTGCCTTGCCCAGCCCCTTCCGGCTGGGGGCGGGCGGCAGGGTCCCGATGGGTATGGGTGGAAAGGGCTGGCTGTCAGCGGGGTGGGCGCCGGTTGCGGGCGCTTGGCCGGACGCGGAGAGGGGGTGCGGCGCAGGGGACGCCCGACCGCGTATCCCTGCGCCGGAATGCCGCATGGAGATGCCTGTGGAGGACCGGCGGGTTCTGCTGGCGGAGGGGCCGCTGCCCAAGTTCCTGCGCTACGTGCGCATCGAGACGACGGCCGACCCCGCGGCCGCCGATGTGCCGTCGAGCCCGGGGCAGTGGCGCTTGCTCGGGCTGCTGGAAGCCGAGGCCCGGTCGATGGGGTTGCAGGACGTGCGCCTGGACCGGCACGGGATCCTGACGGCGACGCTTGCAGCCTGCGGGGCCTCCGCCACCGCGCCTGCGGTCGGCCTGCTGGCGCATGTGGACACGTCTCCGGCCGTGAGCGGGGCCGGCGTCGCCCCCATCGTGCACCGGGCGTATGACGGCGGCGTCCTGCGCCTGCCCGGCGGCGGCGTGCTGGATCCCGAACGGCATCCGGCCCTGCGCGAGGTGGTCGGACACGATCTGGTGACCTCCGACGGCCGGACGCTGCTGGGCGCGGACGACAAGGCGGGCGTGGCGGAGATCATGGCCCTGGCGGCGCGGCTGCTGCGCGAGCCCCAGGCGCCCCGCGCCCGCCTGCGGTTGGGGTTCACCCCCGACGAGGAGATCGGACGGGGGATCGGATACTTCGATCTGGAAGGCTTTGGGGCCGACGTGGCCTACACCCTGGACGGCGGGGCCCTGGGCGACATCTCCTGGGAGAACTTTCACGCGCAGAACCTGACCGTCGTGGTGCGGGGGCGCAGCGCCCACACCGGATCGGCCAAGGGATACATGGTCAACGCCCTGGCGATCGCGGCGGCGTTGATCGCCTTGGCCCCCGCGACCGAGCGGCCGGAGACCACCTGCGGCCGCGAGGGGTTCATCCACTTTGACGCGCTTGACGGTTCGGTGGAGCGCGCCGAGCTCACGGTGTTGCTGCGGGACTTCGACGCCGCCGGCCTGGAGGCGCGGCGCGCCTGGCTGGAATCCGCCTGTGGGCGGCTGCGCGCCGAGCATCCAGGCTGCGGTATCGAGGTGCGGCAGACCGGCGGCTATCGCAACATGCGCGACGCGGTGCAACGGCGTCCCGAGGCGGTGCGCCTCGCGCTTGAGGCCATGCGGCGGGCCGGGGTGGAGCCGCGACCCTCCCTGATCCGCGGAGGCACCGACGGCGCGCGGCTGTCGGCCCTGGGGCTGCCGACGCCCAACCTGTTCGCGGGCGGTATGGACTTCCACAGTCTTACCGAATGGATCTCCGCGCGCTGGATGGAACAGGCCGTCGATGTGCTCGCGGCCCTGGCCGGTCTCTGGGCCCAGGAAGGCTGATGCGGAGCGGCCGTGGGCGGGCGCCCGCCGGCCGCGCCGAGGACGGCGCGCCTATTTGTGCCCGACCTGCTACCACGGCGTCGGGGCTTCCGCTCGCGCCCTCGAGGTTCGCGGCGTGGCGTCAGCCTGCGCCGCTCCCGCCGCCGGGCGCGCGTCTTCGTCCTCCGCTGGATCGGCGGCGGCCGCCGCGTCCACGTCCGCCGGCAGGGTTTGTGGGCCGGGTCCGGCGTGGGCGCCATCCGCTTGGGCGGGGACCGGGCCGGCGGTTTCCCGGTTCGTTCTCGGGCGAGCGGTGGACGGGTTGGGGCCGGGTGGGGCGCCGGGACCGTGGTCCGGGTCGGGGTGCATAGCGGCATGGACGGAAACCGGGATGGAAACCGGGATAGCAACCGGCGGGATGCCCGCGGCGGTGGCGGAGGGTTCGCCGCCTCCGGCCTGCAGGGCCGGCGGTCCGGTGCCGTGAGCCTCGGGGGCCGGCGAGCCGGCTGCGTCGGCGTCCTGCGCCGGATCGGATTCCGCCCCGGCGTCCCCCTGGGCGGCCGGGAGCGGGTGGTCCGCGTCCGCCGCCGGGAAAGCGCCGGTGTATGGTTCCCACACCCCAACGCCTTGCGGCACATCGGCGGCGTCGCGCACCGGGACCAACCGCGGCGCGGCTCCGAGCGCCGCCGCCTGCCGCCACGGGTCGTCGACCACCGGTAACCAGCGGACCAGCCAATCGGATACCTGGTGCGCCAGCCACGCAAGGGTGGGCGGAGCCCAGAGTTCATGGCGATCGCTGATCAGGCCGGGTGGTGCCAGCCGAAGCGCGTCCGCGCGCAGGGCCCGCGCGCAGGCCTGTGCCTCCGCGATCCCGACGAGGCTGTCTTCGGCGTGGGCCACCACACACGCCCCACGCCCGGCGATCAGGTCGACAAAGCGCTCCGGGCGAAAGGCGGCGATGTGGTCGGCCGATTCCAGCGGCACAAAGCGCGACATGCGGCCGGCCGCCGCGCCGGCCGGCTGGGCGTCCAGCCATGCCGCCACCCGCGGTCCCACCGGAAACAGTGGGGCGTGCAGTTGCCCCACCGGCCCCTCCGACCTTGGACCGAGGCCGGGAACATACTCCGAGTAATCGGTGCGGCCCCGGTTGAGGCGGTCCTGCGCCAGGCGCCGCTGCCACTGACCCCAGTGGCCCAGGCCGTGCAGGGATGCGAGCCAGCGTTCGCCGTCGCCGACGGGGTCCACGACCAGGACCGCGCGGATGCGGGTGTCCAGCGCGCCGGCCTGCAGGGCGATCCCTCCTCCGAGGCCCCAGCCGATGGCGGCGATGCGCGCGGCGTCCACCTCGCGCCGCAGTTGCAGGAAGGTGACCGCCGCTCGCACGTCTTGGACCTGCCGTTGCGGGTGGATGACGCCCCGGGGCGCGCCATCGCTGCCGCCCCAACCGCGGTAGTCCAGGCGCAGGGACGCGTAGCCGGCCGCTTGGAGCCAGCGTGCGACTCCGGGCAGGCCGACCTCCTGGGTGAGGGCGCAGTCCGGACACAGGACGCAGGCCGGGCGGGGTCCGAGCGGCGGACTGTCGGGGTGCGTCCAGACCGCACGCACCGTTTGTCCCTCGCTGCGGAACGCCACATCACGAACCACTCGGCACACCCCCCGGCCCCGCATGCTCGCGCGCACGCCTTCCGGCCGCCATGGGACAAACCTTCGATGTTCACACCGGAACCGTTCCCATTGTTTCGCGGCCGGCCGCCAGGGGTCGACATCGCCGCGGTGGTGCGCGCATCCGATTCCCGCCGCCCCAACTGGGACGGGCACCGCCCGCGATGGGCGGCTGTGCATAGGGCTGCCGGGATCATCACAGTGATGGGCAGAGGATCGGAATGCGCCAGGGCGAATGTCGCACCCTTGGTTCGACGGGGACGGCGGGGAAGGGGAGTGGCGGGTTGGTCGGGCGCGGCGCGACTGCCGATGGGCAGCCGCGGGACGCCGCAGGCGACGGACCATCCGGTCCCCCGGGGGATGAGGCCGAGCGTGCGCTGGTGCGGCGCGCGCGCCGCGGCGACCGCGAGGCCTTCGACCTCCTCCTGGGCCCCCTGGTCCAGCCCCTCTACCAATTCGCCTGCCGGGTCCTGGGCGACCGCGATCTCGCCGAGGATGTCGTCCAGGAGTCGCTGGTCAAGGCGTATACGGGGATCGCCCGCTTCCGCGGCGAGGCCCGCTTTTCCACTTGGGTTTTCCGCATTGTGCATAATGCGTGCACCGATGCCGTGCGCTACCGGGCGCGGCGGCCACAGGTCCCCTTGACCCAGCCGTCGGAGGACAACGACGCCGCCGAGCGCGAACTGGTCGAGCCGGCGCCTGGGCCGGACGCCGTGGTGCTGGAGCGCATGGGCACGGAGGTCATCCTGGAGGCCATCGCCGACCTGCCGCACGATCAACGTGTCCTGGTGGTGCTGCGGGATGTCCAGGGGTATGCGTACGAAGAGGTCGCGGCTATGAGCGGTGAGCCCCTCGGTACCGTCAAATCGAGGTTGCACCGGGCCAGGGCCGCCCTGCGCGCCGCCCTGGTGCCGCGCGGGGTGGAACCTTTATCGCGTCCCGGCGTCCATCCGGGTGGGAGCGTGCCCGGAGCGCCGCTCGGGCGGCAGGGGGGATGAGCCTAGCTATGGAACGATGCGACGCCATGCTGCGTCAATTGGATGACTTGCTCGACGACGAGCTGCCGCCGGCCTCGGCCGCCCAGATGCGCGGGCACCTCACAGCCTGCCAGGACTGCCGTACGGAGCACGACCGCAGGGCCGCTCTGCGGGAGCGCCTGCGCAACCTCCCGCTGGAGCCGCTGCCGGACGGCTTCGTCGAACGCCTGGACCGCCGGCTTGCGGTCGCGTTGCCGGAGCGCCCGCGGCGCCCCTGGGTGGCGTGGACCTTACCGGTGGCGACGGCCGCCGCCGGCTTCGTTGCCGCGGCCGCCGTCGCCGCGCCGCTGCTCACGGCGCCGTCCGCCCACGGGTCCACAGCGGGGCCTGCGCCCACGGCCGCGCAGGGCACGCATGCCATCGCCCTGGTCCCCACGTTCCGCTCGGCGGGTCCCGCCACGGCGGCGCGGTCCGGGATCCACCACCCGTCCACGGCGGCCGAGGTGGTGGGGCCCGGAACGAAGACGTCCGCGGCCGCGCGCGCGGGTGTGTATGCCCTCACCGTCCTGACGACGGCGCCCAAGCAGGCGCGGCACACGGTCGCGGATCTGGTGGCGGAGGCGACGGCCGCCGGCGGTAGCGCGCGCACGGTGATCGGTCCAGGTGCCACGAAGCCGGCCACCGGTAGTCCGCGGTCCGCGGCGACCGTCGATGCGATCCTGCCGGCGTCCGCCGCGACGGCCTTCGTGCAAAACGCGGGCCGCTATGGCACGATCATGGCGAAGGTCGGCGGCGTTCCGAGCGGTAGCGCGTCGGTCCGGGTGCTGGTCACGGTGCTGGAAGCGCAGAGCACCCTGGTGGCGTCGGTGCCGGCGCCCCACCGGGGTTGGGGCAGGACGGTCCTGGTTTCCGGCGGCCGCGCGGCACCCTGGGTGGGAGGCGGCTTGGCGGGCGTCCTCCTGGTGGGCCTGGGTTGGGGGTTGATACGCCGGCGTCCGCTGTGAGCGGGCCCGGCCGGGGAGGCGGGCCTGATCGCTCAAGCGTTGGACGGCGGGTCGCGGCGGGGCAGGCTTGCCTTGGTCGACGGACACAGCCTGTTGCATCGAGCCTTTTTCGCACTGCCCGCCCTGAGCGCGCCCGACGGCCAGCCCACCGGCGCGGTGTACGGGTTCCTGACGATGCTGCTGCGATTGCTCTCCGATGAGCGGCCGACCCATCTGGCGGTGGCGCTGGACCGGCCGGAGCCGACCTTCCGCCATCAGGAGTTCCAGGCATACAAGGCCCAGCGGGCGGCCATGCCCGACGACCTGCGCACGCAGGTTCCCCTGCTGCGCCAGGTACTGGCGGCGCTCGGCGTTCCCGTCCTCGAGCAGGCGGGTGCCGAGGCGGACGACATCATCGGCACTGCGGCACGGCACGCCGCGGACGCCGGCTTCGACGTGCGCGTGGTGACCGGTGATCGGGATGCGCTGCAGCTCATCGGCCCGCGCGTCCAGGTGCTCTATACGCGCCGAGGTTTGAGCGAGATCGACCGGATGGACGAGGCGGCCGTGCGCGCCAGGTATGGGGTGGACCCGCCGCTACTGGTGGACGTCAAGGCCCTGGTCGGCGACACCTCGGACAACTACCCGGGCGTCCCGACCGTCGGGGAGAAGACCGGCTGCCGCTTGGTCGCGGCCTACGGCACGGTGGAAGACCTTCTCGCCCGTCTGGACGAGGTGGGGCCGCCGCGTGTGCGCGAGGCGTTGTTGCGCCACGTGGATGTGGTGCGGCGCAACAAGCGCCTGGCGACCATCCGCTGCGACGTGCCGCTGGAGTTGGATGTCCCCGCCCTGGTGCGCGCCGATGCGGGTCCGGACGCCGAGGCGTTGTTCGAGCGGTTGGGCATGCGGTCGTTGGCGCCGCGCTTCGGCATCGGCCTGCCGCGTTCGGAGCCGGCGGAAGGGGCAGCCGAGGCGGACGGGTCGGGCGAGGCGGCGGAGGCGGTGGTCGACGATGTGGCGCCGCCCGCCGAGGCCGAGGATCTGGGCCCCGCGTCGCTGCGCGCGGCGGTCGAGTCGCACGGCGGGCGCGTGGCGGCGGCCGTCGACGGTCAGGGGGACGACGTCGACGTGGTCGTCGCGGTCGCCCTGCTCGATGCGGACGGTGCGGCGCGCGTACCGGCGCTGCGCTGCCGGGGCGGGGCGGCCGTGGCGGCCGCCGCGGTCGCGGCCGGGTTCCTGGCGCACGACAGCAAGCGCTTCAGCCGGGCGGCGGTGGAAGCCGGACAGGCCTGGCGCACCCCGGAGGGTGACCTGGGGATCGCCGCCTACCTGCTGGACGCCGAGCGTTCGGCCTACCTCTTGCCGGATTTGTGCCGCCAGTTCGGTGTCCCCGTACCGGCTCCAGACGACGTGGCGGGCGCGGCGCTTGCCGTCGCCGCCCTGCGGGGTCCTGTGGAGGAGGCGCTGGCCGCGCACGGGCTGGACGGCGTATACCGCGACCTCGAACTGCCGCTGGTCGGCGTCCTGGCCGCCATGGAGCATCATGGTATGCTCGTCGACCGGGATGCCCTGGCGGTGCTCGAGACCGACCTCGCGCAGCGGTTGGCCGCCTCCGAGGCCGCGATCCACGCCATGGCCGAGGAAACGTTCAACATCAACTCCACCCAGCAACTGGCGCAGATCCTTTTCGGGCGCCTGGGGCTGAAGCCGCCCAAGCGCACCAAGACCGGCTATTCGACCGACGCGGAGGTGCTGGAGCAGCTCGCGGCGGTGCACCCGCTACCCGGGCAGGTGCTGGCGCACCGGACGCTGCAGAAGCTGCAGTCCACCTATGTGCAGGCGCTTCCCGGTTTCATCGCCGCCGACGGGCGCATCCACACCACGTTGAAGCAGACGGTCGCGGCCACGGGCAGGCTGGCCTCCCAGGACCCCAACCTACAGAACATCCCGATCCGCGAAGCGGTGGGGCGGCCGATCCGGCGGGTGTTCGTGGCCGCCCCGGGCTGGCGCTTCGTCGCCGCCGATTACTCGCAGGTGGAGCTGCGCGTGCTGGCGCATTTCAGCCAGGACGAGGGGTTGGTGGCGGCCTTCCGCGACGGTCGCGACATCCACCGGGCGACCGCGGCCGAGGTCTTCGGCGTCGATCCGCGGCAGGTCACATCGGAGCAGCGCGAGGCGGCCAAGGCGGTCAACTTCGGCGTCGTGTACGGGATCAGCGACTTCGGGCTGGCCCGCCAACTCGGGTGCCCGGTGGCGGATGCCAAGGCATGGATCGCCCGCTACTTCGAGCGCTACCCGGGCGTCCGCCGCTTCATGGACGCCTCGGTGGCCCAGGCGCGCGCGACCGGCGGCGTGCGCACCCTGTCCGGCCGCATGCGGCGGTTGCCGGATATCGCCAGCCGCAACTACCCCCGCCGGGCCTTCGCCGAGCGGATGGCGATGAACACGCCGATTCAGGGGTCGGCGGCCGATCTGATCAAGCAGGCCATGCTGGCGGTGCACGGCGAGTTGCGGCGCCGCGGGCTGCGGGCGCAGTTGTGCCTGCAGATCCACGACGAGTTGCTGCTTGAGGCGCCGGACGCCGAGGTGGAAGAGGCCGCGGCGCTCCTGCGCGGCTGCATGGAGGCGGTGGGGCCGCTTTCCGTGCCGCTACGCGTGGACGTGAGCGCGGGGCCGAACTGGTTGGATCTGGAGCCGGTGCGTCCGGCGCGAACGGCCGCCGGATAGGCCCCGCCGGGAGGGATTCTGGGTGCCGGAGCTGCCGGAGGTGGAAACGGTGCGGCGCACCCTGGTGCCGCACCTTGTGGGGCGCCGGATCCGCACGGTGTCCGTGCCGCACGCGCACGTGCTCGGCGGCGCGTCGCCCCGCGCCTTCGCCTCCGCGTTGCGCGGCCGGCGCATCGGCGGGCTTTCGCGCCGGGGTAAGTATCTGGTGCTCGACCTGGAAGCGGACGGAGGCGGAGAACCCACGCACCTGGTCGTCCACCTGCGTATGACCGGGCGGCTCGCCTTTGTCCCGGCCGGCGCCCCCTTCACCCCGGATCCCCGCCACACCCACGCCTGGATGGGTCTGTCCGGCGGCGGCCGCCTCACCTTTCATGACGTGCGCAAGTTCGGCCGCCTTGGGTGGGTGGGGCATGCCGATCTGGCCGGCGCGCTGCCGTCCGGCCGCGACCCCGTGCTGGAGGGGGTGGACGGTCCGGTGCTGCTGCGCCTGCTGGGCACCCGGCGGGCACCGCTGAAGTCCCTGCTCCTGCGTCAGGATCTGCTCTGCGGGCTGGGAAACATCTATGCGAACGAGGCGTTGCACCGCGCCGGCCTCCACCCGCTGTGCGCCGGCGCCGGCCTCGATCAGGCGGCAGCGGACGGCCTTGCCGCCGCCATCGGCGGCGTGCTGGCTGAGGCCCTCGCCTTTCAGGGAACCACCCTCTGGGACTACCGAACCGGCGATGGCGAGCGCGGCGGCTTCGGCCGCTTCCTGCGGGTGTATGGGCGCGCGGGCCTGCCCTGCCGCGCCTGCGGCACTCCGGTCGAGGCGTTGCGCGTGGCCGGGCGCACGTCCGCCTTCTGCCCGCGCTGCCAACCCGCCGCGGCCGGCCGGCGCCGGCCTCCGGTCGCGGTCGACGCCGGCTGAGTCGCACCGCCCGGTCGCCGCGGGGCCGGTCGACCGAAGCGCAGGCGGGCCCATCCCCTGCCGGAGCAACGGCTTGTCGCGTATTTCCGGTATAATCGCGCCATGCAAAGCGTGGTGCTTGAGTTCGACAGTCGCCGCGGGTTGGACGATGCCGTCACCCACCTCTGGGACCAGGTGGGGATGTCCGGTGAGCTGGTCAGCCAGCGCTTGCCGGAGGGGCGCTACCGGTTGGAGATCGTTTCGGAGAAACCACTGCGGGGGCCAACGCTGGAAAAGGCGGGGGGCCGGGTGGTCGCGGACTAGGGCGGGGGGCACCGCGGAGAGGAACGGAAAGAGGATGCTGCAGGACGCGGTGCTGCAGGCGTCGGACCTCACCCGACCGCTGGATGCGGTCGACCCGGAGGTCGAGGGGCTGGTCGCGGCCGAACTGCGGCGGCAGTCGCAGCGAATCGGGCTGATCGCCTCAGAAAACCTCATGAGTCGGGCGGTCCTGGCGGCGCGGGCCGGGGGGTTGGCGGGGAAGTATGCCGAGGGGTTGCCCGGTGCCCGCTACTGCGGCGGCTGCGAGTATGTGGACGCGCTGGAGGAGATCGCGCGGCAGCGGCTGCGCGGCCTGTTCGGCGCGGAGTACGCCAACGTGCAGCCGTATTCGGGCACGCAGGCCAACATGGCGGCCTACCAGGCCCTGTGCGCACCCGGGGATACGGTGCTGGCGATGGACCTGGCCCACGGCGGCCACGTGACCCACGGCAGCGCCGTGAACTTCTCGGGGCGGCTGTATCGCTTCGTCCACTATACGCTGGACCGCGACAGCGAGCGGCTCGACATGGACGAGGTGGCGGCGCTCGCGCGGCGCCTGCGCCCGCGGCTGATCGTGGCCGGCGCCTGCGCCTACCCGCGGCTCTTGGACTTCGCCGCCTTCGGGGCGGTGGCGCGTGACGTGGGCGCGCTACTGCTTGTGGACATGGCGCACATCGCCGGCCTGGTGGCGGTCGGCCTGCACCCCAGTCCGGTGCCCCACGCGGACGTCGTTACGCTGACCACGCATAAGACGCTGCGCGGTCCGCGCGGCGGGGCGATCCTGTGCCGCGCCGGCCTGGCCCGCTCCATCGACCGCGCCGTCTATCCCGGGGTCCAGGGCGGGCCCGACGTCGGGGCGATCGCGGCCAAGGCGGTCGCGCTGCGGGAGGCGGCGGAGCCGAGCTTTGCCGCCTATCAGCGGCAGGTGGTGGCCAACGCCGCCGCTCTGGCGGAGGCGCTGGCTCAACGGGGCTTCCGTCTGGTCTCCGGAGGTACGGATACCCACCTGCTGTTGGTGGATCTGCGGGTCCACGGACTGAGCGGCCGTCAGGCGGAACGCGCGTTGGAAGACGTGGGTGTGGTGGTGAACAAGAACCTGATCCCCTTCGATCCACACCCACCGATGCGGCCCAGCGGCATCCGCCTCGGGACGCCTCTGGTGACCTGCCGCGGCATGGCGGAACTGGAGATGGTCGAGATCGCCGACGTGATCGCCGAGGTGCTGCGGGCCGCCGCGCGGGGCCGCTCGGCTGCCGCACACCTGGCCGAGCGGGTGCGCGATCTTACCCAGCGGTTCCCACTGCCGGTTTAGGCGCGGCCGTGGCGGGTATACGGGCGGGGACCACCGCATACGCGGCTGGAGCGGGGGGTCGGGGTGCGGGTCATCGGCTTGACCGGGGGGATCGCGAGCGGTAAGAGTACGGCGGCCGATGCCCTGGAGTCCGTCGGCGCACCGGTGGTAGGGTCGGATGTCCTGGCCCGCGCCGCCGTGGCCCCGGGGACCGGCGGGCTGGCCGAGGTGGTCTCCACCTTCGGCCGCGATTTGCTCCGGCCGGACGGCTGCCTGGACCGCGAGGCCTTGGGCCGCAGGGTGTGGGGTGACCCGGAGGCGCGCCGGCGCCTGGAGTCGATCATCCATCCGCCGGTGCGCGACGCGACCATCGCGTGGTTGGCGCAGCGGCGCCGGGCCGGATCGGCGGCCGCCGTCTGCGATATTCCCTTGCTGTTTGAAGTGGGACTGCACCTTGCCGGTAGCTTTGTCGACCGCATCTGGGTCGTGTCCGTCCAGCCGGGGACGCAGTTGCGGCGTTTGATGGCCCGCGACGGCCTGGACGCCCGAGAGGCGGCCGAGCGCATCGCGCTGCAGTGGCCGTTGGCGGCCAAGGCGGCGCAGGCCCATCGTGTGTTCGAGAATGAGGGCACTCCGCAGGACCTGCGGCGGCAGGTGGTGTTGGCCTGGGCGCAGACGCTGGAGGAGGTCGGAGATCGTCCGCGGACGCACTGAGCGGTGGCGATGGCTGGGTTGGACCGCGGCGCTGCTATTTTTGGCGGCGATCGCTTGGCGTGCCGCCTATGCGCTCTACCCGTATCCGTACCGGGCGGCGGTGCGCGCCGCGGCGGCGGCCGGGGGGTTGGATCCCCGGTTGCTGCTGGCCGTGATGCGCACCGAGAGCCGTTTCCGGCCGAACATCGTCTCGCGGGCCGGTGCGGTCGGGCTCATGCAGATCACACCGGCGACGGCCCTGTGGATCGATCGCCGGCGGCAGCGCGTCGGTTCCGGCGGCGGTCTGCCGCCCCTGACCGATCCCGCCTACAACATCGCCACCGGCGCCTGGTATCTGGCCTATCTGCGCCAGCGGTTTTCCGGGCGCACGCCGGCGGCGCTCGCGGCATACAACGCCGGTCTCACGCCGGTGGAGGCCTGGCTGCGGCGGGGCGTCTGGAACGGGACCGCGGCAGGGGCACACACCATCCCGTACCCGGAGACGCGGGTCTTCGTGCAGCGCGCGCTCGCGTCCTATGCCATGTACCGCCTGCTGTATCGCAATCCGGGTTGACGGTATGGGCCGTATGCTGTCGAGGGGCGTCGTGCCAAGAGGAACAGGAGCCGGTTTCTGTCGGGTCGTGTCGCGCGGTTATCGATGACGGCGGCCCATAAATGCCATATCTTGGTGCCCACGTGCGGTGCTCCCGGAAGTCCGGGCGCATCGGCTGGGATGGGGTGGGATGTTGGCAAGGGCCTCTTTGGTGGACGGACGGGTGCGGATTCCGGATTCGGTGCGTGCCGCATTGGCGATCCTGCCCGGCGACCCCATGCTTTTCGCGGTGGATGAGGATGCGGATGCCATCGTGCTCTCGCGCCTCCTGCACCCCGCCGCCTCGACGGCCCCACGCCGTGCCGTGCCCGCCCAGGTGCTGCCCCTGACGCCGCGGGGGGCGCGCCGGCGGGTGAGGGGGTGATGGGCCGAGCGGGCCGGCGCTGGACCGCCGGCCGTTCCGCCGTTGCTGGTGCCGCGGGACCATGTCCGCGCGGGCGCAGGCGCCCTGGGCGCAGGCCGTGCCCGTG